>JACVSD010000010.1 GCA_014534095.1 Nitrospiraceae bacterium | reverse complement strand
GTCGTGACCCCCACGGTAGCAGAGGCCGACGCACTGTCCAGGAAAAGCGAATGTTTAGTCCGAAGGACGATAGGCACGAGAGACGCCGGGCACTAGCGGTTGGCGGGAGGGATGCGCGCAAGGCGAGCCGAGTCGGGTTGAAGTTCGGGAAGATGATAGCGCAGGTCGAGGGCCACCACGCGCTCCAGGCAGCGACGGGCCGAAATCGCATCGTGGCGGGTCTCGTAGACGGAGGCCAGGAGTCGTAGCACGGCCGCTTCGGCCGGTTCGTTCCCCAACTTGATATAGTGCTCCGAGGCGTTGTTGAGGCAGCGCTCAGCTTGCTCCCGATCGCCGTGCTCCAATAATGCTTTCCCGAATTGGCTGTAGGTGACGGCGAGTCCTTCTTCGTTCCCGACCGTCCGGTGACAATCGAGCGCCTGCCGAAACGAGGTGACAGCCTGGTCCCACTGGCCTTCCCGTACTTCCTGCAGCGCTAAGTTATTGTAGAGAATGCCCAGCCCTCGTTCGTCACGAAGTTCCCGTAGGAGATCCAAGGCTTCCAGGTAATAGGGCCGCGCCTTGTGAGGATGGTCCGCGCCGATGTGGAGGTTTCCAAGATTGACAAGGGTATGGGCGACCGCATGCCGGTTCCCCTCGATTCGCTGAATCTCAAGGACTTCTCGATAGCATCGTGCGGCTGTCTCGAAGTCATGCATCAGGGCGGAGGTATTGCCGAGGTTGCCCAAAGAGTCTGAAAGTTCACGAGCGCGATTTGCTGCGCGATCGTCGGCCACGGCCGCTTCCCAGGCCGCACGAGCTTGCGTCAGATCACCCCGATGAAGAAAGATTCTGGCTCGATGTTTATGGGCGTCCGACATGTGGAGGTCTCAAGGGGACCGGAGTAGCGCGTGGATTGGTCTATCCGTATCCCGGGTCTCTTTAAGACGGGCGATCCGAGTCGATTCAGCGCTGAAATCCGCCGCCCGAGAATGCGCGCAGGGTTATGCTAATCGCCGCCTTTCGGCGTGTCCTTCCGAAATTCCACCTGGATTTCGTCCTCTTCCTCGAGTCCAAGACCTGCGCGGAACGATTCCAGCAGTTCGGTCACGTATGAGATATGGCGCTGATCCTTGCCCTCCAAAGAAGCCAGATAGGCTTCGGACAGTCGCATCCCGGTTTGAAAATGATGCGCGATGGTCTCTTCCGTCACCTGCTGCCAGGTGATGTAGATGCAGAAGGCATGAAAGGAATGAGCCATGGGGTGGCGTGGCGCCAGTGCGAGCAGCGCCTCATAAGCCTCGCGCGCCGTCGTTCCGGCGTTAGACGAAAACGTCTCTTCCAAATCCACGGCGGTCTCCCAATCGCGACCCAGCTCGGATCGTGCTTCTTGTAGGGCGGCTTGGGCGGCAAGCGCTGCATCGAATTGCATAGGCGGCCTCGTGACGTTTGGAAAGGATACGTGGCGAGCGACCGGCTGGTCAATGATTTGAGTGGCGGCCTTTTGGTGCCCAGGGCGCCGATTTTACTTTTCTTCCCACCCCTCTGTAGACTGCC
Source organism: Nitrospiraceae bacterium (assembly GCA_014534095.1). The sequence goes on along the minus strand of JACVSD010000010.1, from coordinate 27,881 downwards.
TGCATAATTGCGTGGGCACCGAACCGTCTTTCCGCATTCATCAGCGGATCCTGTAATGGTTGATCCCGTCGACCAGGTTATCGCGTATCATATTCAGACCAAGCACCATTTCAACCGCTATGCGCGCTCTCTTGGTTTTCTGGACTGGGCCAACCAGCCTGATCCGTTCAGGAGATTCGAAGGGGCGCCACTGGTTCCACTTCCGTTACTCACACCCGACGAAGAGCCGAAGTCGCCACCTTATGAGGCGATCTATCAGCATGGGGCGGTCCTCTCCCAGGCCATTACTCTGCGCGCGCTCTCCCGGTTTTTGGAGTTAGCTTTGGGCCTCTCGGCCTGGAAAAAAGCCGGAGAGTCGGAATGGGCGTTGAGGAGTAATCCCTCGTCGGGCAATCTCCATCCGACGGAGGGCTATATCGTTGTGGCTGGCGTAGAAGGGCTCGATCGCGGGCCTGGGTTCTATCACTATGCCCCGAAGGAACATGCGCTTGAATGGAGGGCCGAGTTTCACGCAGACCAAGTCGCTCGTCTACTGGCTGGGTTTCCATCGGACGCATTCCTGTTTGGGTTGACGTCCATCCACTGGCGGGAAGCCTGGAAATATGGAGAACGGGCGTTTCGGTACTGCAATCACGATGTGGGTCATGCGATCGGATCCGCCCGCCTGGCCGCTGCGACCCTTGGATGGGATATGGCGCTCCTCGACGGGCTTGAGCAGAACACGATCGCGCGGTTGTTGGGAACCAGCCGGCATGAGGACTTTTTAGGCGTCGAAGCGGAGCATCCGGATTGTGTGGCGGTGATATGGCCGCATCAGTCCAAATTGGATCGCGCGATTGATATGCCACTCTTCCTTGATGCCACGGTGGTGAAAGAGCTAGCTCCCAGGGCCTGGCATGGGAAGGCCAATCGGCTGAGCCGAGAGCATGCGGTGCACTGGGAGGCGATCGACAGAGCCGCAGAGGCGTCGTGGAAAGTCTCCAGTGAACGGACGGTCATTTCATATCCGAGGGATGCGGCGAGCGATCCGATGCCAGGACTACTCGATGGCGCCATCACGGCCGGCCAGATCATCCGTCAGCGACGAAGCGCCGTGTCCTTTGACGGTCGAACGTCGATAACGGCTGCCACATTCTACAGGATGCTCGAACGAGTGATGCCGCGCGGCGAACATACCGTGTTGAAGCGGCCGGTGCCCTGGGATGTCTGGCCCTATGATCCTGCCATCCATCTTATGCTGTTCGTGCATCGCGTTGAGGGTCTCGAACCGGGGCTCTACTTTCTCGTGCGGGACCCTATGAAGGTGTCCGATCTCCAAGGCGCTATGAATTCCGAGTTGAACTGGGCGCATCCGCCCCAGTGCCCGGATCAGCTGCCGCTGTATTGGTTGCTCGAAGGCGATGCGCGGAAGCTTGCGGTGCAGGTCAGCTGCCACCAGGATATTGCGGGCGACAGTGCATTTTCCTTGGGCATGCTTGCGGAATTCGAAGGTCGGTTGCGGGCCGCCGGGGCCTGGTATTACCCGCGCCTTTTCTGGGAGGCGGGCTTACTGGGGCAGGTGCTCTATCTCGAAGCAGAAGCGGCTGGGGTGCGAGCCACCGGAATCGGATGCTTCTTCGATGATCCGGTGCACGAGGTTCTGGCTCTGACTGGATTACACCTGCAATCCCTTTATCACTTTACAATTGGTGGTCCCGTAGAGGACGGACGGTTGATGACAATGCCGCCATACCATCACTTACAAGGGCAGAGGGTTCAATGATTTATCTTGGGGCAGCTCATGTTTAAAATTAAAAAGAAGCCAGACAAGCTGAAGCCCCCGGTGCTCTATAACGTCATCGAGGATTACTCAGAGTTCGATGCGCCCGGCAATGTCACAGCTTGCGCCATGACCCTTCCGGAAGATGTTGCAGCCCATGCCAAGGTCCTGTCCGAGAGTTACGACATCCCGTCGGAGACAATGACGAGGTTGCTGACCGAAGGTGGGGTGTATGTCTATCCTCAGATCAGCGGGTTGCTTACGAGAGGGTTGTTCGCTTGCGTGGTTCATCCGGATGGTGGATCGCCCAAAGAAACATTCGTGTTGGATCTCATGCAATTCGCCGAAGCGGAGCAATTGGCACGGGCACGAGCGCATTCCCTGGCTGATGCGGCGGTCGAGGTGTTTCGGCGGACGCTCCCTGAAGAGCTAAAGGCAAAACTGAAGCAAAAGAACCTTGGGATCGATTATCGGACGCTTGACCGGGCGGTCGCGAAGGGCGGAGATATTAAGTACATCGACTTCCGAAAGGATTGGTCTCCCCATTTCAAGCGGCTCTGCATCATGCCCGATGGACGGCTAGTTGAAACGGGCGGCTTGGAAGAATTCGCCCACCTGCATGGTATATCGCTTACCGACGCTAAGACGCTGGTCGAGCAGGGTGGCACGTTGGAAGTAAACGGCGAAGTGCTGGCATGTCAGATCGTGAACGGTCAACCGGCCGTCGCCCGATTCAGCGCTAAGAATTATGCGAAGGCCAAGGAACTCGCTGCCTCCAAGGGGCTACACATCATGGATGCCCTTAGTGAAGTAGGCTACAACGATCCGGCGATGATGCGCGGCCTGGTCCGTAAGGAACTGACAGGCGAGCGGTAGCTTCGCCGTGACAGAAGCCTCCGGGCCATACGGTGATAGGTCGAGTTGCTCCCGCTCAGAACGTCCAGCATGGCACTCAGGACCTTGCTGTGTTACCAGGCGTGTGTGGTCACCATTAAATGTCGGCGGATTAATCGTGGTCGCAATACCGGTCGGGCCGACGTCCGCCGGCGTCCACGCGGTGTCGACGCGACGTCACGCTCGGGCCACTCCCTCATTCGTAAGCAAAGGCTATGTGGACTTATCACTCACTGAAAGGCCGTGGTTGTCGGTGTTCATCACGGAAGCGAGGCCCCACCGAAAAGGAGCCGATGCGTGTTCTGAGGGAGCTTAGGAGAAATGTGCGACACAAAAATTTTACACGTTGCGCAATCTCTGGTATACCAGACACAAGCAGTGAAACTTTTTGACATTGAAGGGGGGTGGAGTTCAGATGGCGACGAAGAAGGCAGCAGCGAAGAAGCCCGCGAAGAAAGTGGCGAAGAAGAAGAAGTAGCACGATCGAGGAGGCGACGGCCACGTCGCCTCCTCACCTCACCTCCTCTCTCTCTACATCTCCATCACACTCTCTGAAATAGTCCTCGAAGACCAGCTGTAGCGACCTGATGACTCCCTCTCCATCCCGCGAGTCCGGTTTCGACCTATTCGGGTCTGTTCTGTACCGCTGCGTATAGTCATCGTTGGCAACTTGTCCAAGCGAGTACTGACCCGTCAAATGAATGGGGACAGCGCTAGAGAAGGACAGTCACTGCGGAATCAGGTTCCAAGGAAGGTAGCTCTGAAGGCAGATTGATTTGGAGCGCGGACGGGAAGAACACCGACTCCAAAACAAAGGGGAGGTGATGGCCACATCACCTCCCCCAGTTTCCTCTGCGTCAGAGGGAGTCCCTTGACGAGAAGAAGGCAGCGTTTGGGTTCCCGTGTCCCAAACAGCAGTAGCTTACCACGAACGGTCCCATGAAAGAAGGAAGAAATCACCCTGAGAGGCCAAGATATTCAAGACATAACTGTTTGATATCACGACGGGAATATTGATTCTTGAAGTTTTTTCACCAGCCGGCCCATCCGACGTTCTCCATATTCTCCATATAATAGTTTTCACTCTTGTGTGGTTTTCGGTCGTCACTGTTTACAGGCATCATGAGGATGGACTGGCTGGTTCGGCAAGCCGCGTATAGAGCGCCTTAGCGGTACTCGGCGCGTGCCCTTCCGCCCGATTATTCACCAGCACATAGGCTCGACGGTGTTCATCAACCGCTTGGTTAATCAACCGGATTGCCGACTCCCGCATCTCTGGAAGGGGTCGTACCAGTTTGTCATAGGGCTGATAGGCTTTGACCGCATCGTGGTACTTCTTATCACGGGGAGTGAGAAGCCGTAGTACGGTGAACGGCGCGGTAAGTTCACCGGCGAGCTTTTCATGTTGTTGCTCCATCGTCGGCATCGCATAGAGATAGTGGTAGACATGACTCACACCGTGCGCTTTGAGGATGGCCCGATAGTCCGGGCCGAGCACGGCCGGATTGCGTACTTCGATGGCATAGTGATAGTTCGATGGCAGTTGGCTCAAGAATGAGTCGAGTTTTGGCAGAAAGATCTCGGGCTCCAGTCCGGTACGTTGGAACTCAAAGATGAATGGTCCAGTATGGGGGTGAAAGGCTTGGTCGAACGGTGCCAGCACCTGGTCGAGAAAATACTGAATGTCCAGAAACCGAGGGTTTGGTCCGGCTTTATGCTTGTAGCGCAGGCCTGGCGGATAGACAGGAACGGTGATTTCCTCCCACACTTTCGCGCAGGCTGTGAACCCCTGAGGGAGGAGGCTCGCGTAATGCGCTAGCTGCCTCACGGTTGGGGGTCCGTAAAAGGTGAAGTCGAAGCCGACCGTCCGAAACAGCGGTTCACCCTCGAATTGATAGGTTGCATATTCAGCCAAGCAGTCCTGCTTGAATCGACCTTTTGGGTAAGCCTTCTGATAGACATCGCCCTGCCAGCCTTCGTAAGCCCAGGTGGAGGTTCCCAAGTGAATAAGCGGAGAGAGTGGCATAGGCGTATTGTAGCAGCGGCGTCTGGCACGCAGGTGATGTATGATGGCTCCCTATGGAATGCTTGATCAACACGATGGAGGGACCATGATGATGAAGGTAACCCGGGCTGTAGTCGGCACGGTATTGGGGCTGATGCTTTTTTCAGGGGCCGGCCTTGCGGCAGAGCGCGGTGAAGTAGAAAAGTTCGTGAAAGCACGCATAGATATCGGCGAAATGATGACGAACTACTTTCAGGGCGGAGAACGGTTCAAGGAAGGCCAGCGGCCGTCTCCCGAGCAAATGAAAGAGATGGGGGCTGACATTAATGCCAAGCTGGGCCAAGTGCTGGCAAAGTACGACCTGACGGTGGAGGGATACCGCAAGCGCAGCCCTGAGGTGTTTGCGGATGATGCGGCAGTGAAGCGCTACCTTGATGAGCACCCCGACTTGAAAAAGCGGTATGAAGCCCTGCCGTTGGACCGGATGGGGCGAGGTGGCGCCACCGGGCGCGGATATTAGTAGGCCGACTTCTTTCTGCGAGTGGGCTTGTTGACGTGACCCGGAGTGAGAGATCAGGGAGTCGCAGGAGGCGCCTTCGATGACGGTACAGCACGATGGACTGTCCTTTGGAGACTCCCTCAAAACTGAGGAGCGGCGAAAATTTTACGAGAGGCATGTGCCCGTCGCCGTGGCCATGATCCTCATTGTGTTTGTGTCTCCGTTTGTCGGCCTCTATGTGGCCGGGTTGTTTGGATCGGTAATCGGGGTCGTCCTCTCGGCAGCCTGTTATTGCCTCACGCCGTATATCTGGTTGACCTTCGCTGCCTGACGGCTCTTACGTCTCTGGATGACACCTAGAGGAGGTGCTGTGAAGGAGGGTTATCGTCTGATCGTGGTCGACAAGGATGGGGTGCTCGTCTCGGAATTTCAACTGAGGGAGTCAGACTTGGCAGATCCGGCAGCCTTCGTCGGGGCTCTCACACATTCCATAGAACAGGTCGAAGAAGAAGATCCGTAGGGGGCCGACCGTGGGTCCGCCCCCCACACAATCTTTACCGGCCTGCCGGCAAGTCGTCTATCGATTGCCCTCCAGGTGCCCGGGCCGACCGGGGCCGCCCCTCGGTGGACGGGGGTCCCATTGGAGTGTCGGTCACCTCTCGTTGCACCTGCTGCTTGACGGGCAAACGATTGGTTGCGCTCGCAGTGCCTTCCAATAGTATGTCCGCCACCAGGGCATCCTTCGTTGATGTCACTTGCGCGGCTTCCTGTTTGGCCACCAGAAGGTCCATCGCTAGGCCTCCGGACTTGTGCTGACCGCTCAACGCGTTCTTCATGCCGGTCAGGCGCTGAGACAGGTCGAGAGTAGTGGCTTGTCTCAGGCGGTTCCGTATTTCCTGATCCACCATCTGCCAGTAGCCGGTCTTGACCTCATCCAGAGCGATCTTGCTTTCATTGGCCATCTGGAGGTCGGGTAGGCTCAGGACGTTCCCGGTCTGCTCCAACCGCGGAGTCCCCCAGTAGTAAAGTGTGCCATTGAGATCGCCGCTGGTTTCGATAGACACCAGCGTATGGCCGCCAACATCAGAGGCGACGGCCCGTTCAATGATGAGCGAATTACCGAACATGGTGGGTAGCGTCACGTTTTGATGGAACAGCCGCTCTTGCAACTGATGGTTGAGCACGGCGTAGGAGACGGGCACCGTCAGAAGGACTTTATACGGCTGTCCTTCCTGAGTGTTGCCGGCAGTATTGTCCATTTGCACCTTCATCGCTCTAGGGGTCGGCTTCTGACAAGGCGTCTGGTAGACGGCGATCGGTGTCTGCCGCGCGACCCCGGTCATAGTCGTCTGTTGGGCCGATCCCTTCAAAGCCCCCACGAGTATTTCCCGGACCTGGCCATACAGACAGAGTTGGGTATTCCCGGCGCTCACAGCCAACGGCTCTTGCAAACGATCCCACAGGAGTTGGATCGGAACGCTATAGCCGGCAGCTTCGACCGAATGGCGGATATGCTGATTAATCTCTTGCTGCTTGAACAGTTCCGCCAGCTGTTCTTTCACTGGAATGTTGAACATGTTGCACTTGCTGTCGCTCTCGGCCTTCAAGTTCATCACGGTTTGCGTATCTTCCATGGTCACGACCAATCCTTGGTTCTGCTCGTGCAGCAAGAGCCGTCCCGTCCCCTCAAGGACGGGATAAATGGGGTCTAACCGGCACGCCCGCGCAGCGGTTGATTCGATCTCCCCGCGATAGACCGCCTGGTATGTCACGAGCCCATCCTGAATCATCACCTGTGGCTCACCTTCCCGGATAAAGCGCCACCGGTAATCGCTCGACAAAGGATGGTTCTCGTGGGTGACCTGTTCCGGAATGGCCGACTGGATACTGCGCTGCACTGGTGTGAGGTCCGCCGTCAGCGTGACTGGGAGCAGGGACTCCGGGGCGTGCACTTGTTTGGAGTTGGGACTCAGCGGTTGAATCACCGGTGGCGTCTTCCCAAGCTGGGGCGGCGGTTGCGGGTGGCTGGTGGTCGGAGGGATCGTATGGCTGCACCCAACAACCATCAGTAGCGGCATCAACAGCAGCAGTGTTGGTTTGATCTTGTGCACAATCATAAGCGCCTCCTTGTTCAGAAACATACGGACCTAATCAACCCATGTGCAAAGCGTGTACCGATGGGTCAGCGGAGAAGTCTGCGATTCGCGAGGACTTTCACCACATCAGCGGAATACGCGAGACAAGATGTCCGACATTCGGGAAGGATAGTCTAGGGAGCTTCCTAGCGACTCGTCTGCTCTATTCCGCTATGGTATGTCGTAAGTGGGCTGCAGTTTGTGTGGGACTGGTGGGGGTGGTTGGTCGATGCAGTACGTCCATTTAGGTCGCTCCGGGGTTTCCGTCAGTCGGCTTTGTCTCGGCACGATGAACTTCGGTCCAGAGACGAGTGAAGCGGATAGCTTTGCGATCATGGACCGTGCGCTCGATCTCGGACTCAATTTTTTTGATACGGCCGACGTCTATGGCTGGAAATTAGGGGAAGGCTGGACTGAGCAGATCGTGGGTCGTTGGTTGGCGCAAGGCAGCGGACGACGTGACAAAGTGGTCCTAGCCACCAAAGTATTCGGCCGAATGGGGACATGGCCCAACCACTCGCGCCTATCGGCTCTGCACATCAAGCGGGCGTGCGACGACAGTCTCCGGCGCCTGCAGACGGACCACATCGACCTTTACCAAATGCACCATGTCGATCGGGACGCGCCCTGGGATGAAATCTGGCAGGCGATGGAGCAGTTGGTGTCGGCCGGCAAGATCCTGTACGTCGGCAGCAGTAACTTTGCCGGCTGGCATCTGGCTCAGGCACAAGAACTCGCCGCGAGCCGCCATTTTCTCGGGCTCATCTCCGAGCAGAGTCTCTACAATTTGCAGGAGCGCATGATTGAACTCGAAGTGATTCCAGCCTGCGAGGCCTACGGAATCGGGTTGATCCCTTGGAGTCCATTGGCTCGCGGGTTATTAGCCGGTGTACTGACGCCGTCGAAAACCGGTCGTCGTGCGAGCAGCGACGTACAGAAGCTCGTCGAAACGCACCGGGCCAAGCTAGAAGATTACGAAAGCCTCTGTCGAGAACTGGGGGAGCGGCCGGCGGATGTTGCATTGGCTTGGCTGCTGCATCAGAAAGCGGTCACGTCCCCGATCATCGGACCGCGTACGTTGGAACAGCTGGACGGCTCTATGCGAGCCCTGGATCTTTCTTTGAGCCATCCTATCCTGAAGCGACTTGATGAAATCTTTCCTGGTCCCGGCGGGCCTGCTCCCGAAGCTTACGCCTGGTAGAGCGTCACGACGACGTTCTTTCTCCTACTCGTGACTGTCTGTGCGACCGCCAAAGATTGTGTTGGTTTCGCACTGAAAGGACCCGGCATGAAAAATGTGGAGATGACGGTCGAAGGCAGCATGCTGACGATCAAGGTAGACCTCGCCAAGGAATTCGGTCCATCGGCCTCCGGAAAAACGATCATCATTGCCTCGACCGAAGGAAACGTGACCATCCCCACTCGCGAGGAAAAAGTGGGGCTCAATGTGTATCGCAAAAAGTAGAAGATCGTGCTTGTTGACCGCGCGTTTGCTGTCCTTGAAGCCATGGCGGCCTCGCTGGAACATCGGTTCGTTTTTTCGCTCTCGAAATTGCGCTTCAGCCCTGCGGTTCGTCACGTTATTCTCCAAAAACTCTTTCTCCTGTGGATATTTCATCTGTCTTGAGACCACGCGACGGCGTCGGCAGCGATGATTCAAACTTGTCAAGACGGTTTTACACTCCAATGTGTAAAAATCTCTTTACCGGCCATCACGCCACTATATGTAGGGGGATGACGTTGCGGCAGCCAATGCCTAAAAAATAGGCACTTTGAAGGAGCTGACGCTGCAATCAGCGCTGTGACGCCCCGCTGATGACTTTGTTCACAAGGTTATCCACAGAAGATGGGGACTGATCGGTTTCATGCCGTGTACAGGGCTAGGGATGTGTTTCGCCTCAACCAAGCGCGTATTCTTGGCTTTGCCGTTCGCGCCTTTGAGTTTGTACGATTTTCTAACCGGTCACACGGGCCAACCGATCGTGCCATCCGCTGAACCATGAGAGGAGTCGCATGACCACGAGTCCGTCATCCATGCCGGTCGAGACCCATCCGTTCGCGCGAACCCGGACGGTGGCCACCGGACTCCTGCTTTGCATGGCACTGCTCTTTGGTGTGGCCGTCATCGGGGAGCCTGCGCACCCCTGGCTCAGCTGGGTCCGCTCGTTCGCCGAGGCAGCGATGGTCGGAGCCTTGGCCGATTGGTATGCCGTGACGGTGTTGTTTCGACATCCGATGGGTCTGCAGATTCCTCACACTGCGATTATTCCGGCCAACAAGGACCGGATTGCGGCCAGGATCGGAAGTCTCACTCAGCGGCAACTTATGACGCCAGCCGGAATTGCCAGGCTGATCGGGTCCTGGCGCATACCGGAGGAGTTGACGCGAGCCCTGTTGGATCGGGAATCTCGACTGGCCTTCATCCGGGAGGCCGCCAAGTTCTTCGTTCGCGGGCTCGACGCCTGTGAAGATGCAGCGATGCAGCGGTGCCTTCGTGATATCGCCGCCAAGGTGGTCCGCGGCGTGGCGGTGGCGCCCCTCGCCGGGCAACTGCTGGCCGCGTTTCTCCGAAGCAGCCGGCGTGATCGATTGCTGAATGATGTCCTGTCGACGCTCATCCAAAGTGTTGAAGCCAACCGCCCTCTGCTATGTACGTTGATTGCCGAGAAACTTCCGTGGTCGCGCGTCCTCAATTTCATGAAGCTGGACGACACGCTTGCCGGCAAGGTGCTCGACAGGCTGCTCGCTGTCTTGCGGACCATGCGGGACAATCCGGATGACGCGATGCGCGCGGAGGCCATCGAACGGTTGGAGCAGCTGGCATTCTGGCTGATCCATGACGAGGAGGCGTTGAAGCAAGAAGCGGAACTCAAAGGCAAGCTGCTGAGGTACCAGGCCCTGCTGGAGTTCATTGACGAATCTTGGCATAGCCTCAAGCAGTGGATGGTTGCCGATATGCAAAAGGACTCCTCCGAGATCCTTGCCTATCTCGATGCCTCCCTCGAGGATGTCGGGCGCATGCTCAGCCAAGACGAGGCCTTGCGCGCGATGCTGCATCAGGGTGTGCAGGGACTCGTGGAAGACTTGGCGGGACGACACAGCGACAAAATCGCCGAAATGGTCGCCGCGACCATTCAAGATTGGTCTATCGGGCACATGGTGGACACGATCGAGCGGGAGGTCGGGAAGGATCTGCAGTTCATTCGCATCAACGGGACGGTGGTCGGTGGCCTGGTCGGTATCCTCCTCCACGCCATCGCGCAGTTCCTTGCGCGGTGAGCGAGCGTGTGTTCTGGTCAGAATCCGGCTGGTTCAGGTGTGCCAATCCGCCGTCTCTACTGTCGATTGTCCTCGCCTGAAAACGTTGAACGACTCCCCATCGCTCATCTGCTGTCTGGGGCATTTCCTGGCTGCCGTTTCTTCCTCCTCCTGATACGGTAGCCATATGGATAAGACAGATGGTCTCCGGCTTCCGGCGAATGTCGGTGAGGCTGAGCAATGGGTATCGGTCTTGGGTGGCCTCGCGTTGGGCTGGTATGGGTTGACGCGAGGTGCTCGATGGAGGCGTCCGGTGCAAGCCAGCGTGCTGGCGGTCGGCGGACTGTTGCTCGCACGTGGCCTGATCGGGCAGTGCGCCTTGTACCGAGCACTCGGCCTGGACGGCTTCCCCGAGCCGTCCAGTACACGGCTTGAGCATGCCGTGACCGTTCATCGTCCGGCAGAAGAAGTGTACCGGTTCTGGCACCATGTCGAAAACTGGCCTCAGTTCATGCCGCACCTGAAGTCCATCACCCGGGCCGGAGGCAATCGGTTGCACTGGTCGTTGAAAGGTCCCGCGGGCGCCACGGTGACCTGGGACGCCGCAATTACCGACGACCGACCGAATGAGCTGATCGCATGGGAATCGCTGGCGCAGTCCGGGGGTAGCGATCGTGGGCTGGTCCGGTTCCGCACCGTCGCCTCCGGCGAAACCGAAGTGCGTCTGCGTCTGGACTACAGTCCGAAAGCCGGTCCCGTCGGCGTCGCAACGGAACGCGCGTTAAGCGATGATCCCGAACATCGCGTTCGGGAACAGCTCGAGCAATTCAAACGACTGATCGAGTCAGCCGGTTGATGGCGGCGTTGATATACCCGGCACGGTGATTCAATATGCCCGCCGGCTCCGGAGAATTCTTCGAAATTAAAATTCTCAAAAGAGTCGGCCGTTGTCTTGACTGATCACCATCTCGGGCATATGTTGACCGGGTGGGGGGAGTTAACGCCCCGAGGGAATATGGCTCATTAGGGGATCGAGCGCCGAGGACGGTGTGCATGCCCAGCAACGCACTGGGAAGCCTGAACTCCTCCCGAGATCTCCGCCGTACCTACTACTCCTCGGTAGGTGCGTGCTCCTCCCACCTTTTTCCTCTTGGCGTGCCGATTCTATTGCCTGCTTGACAGCTTCACCATACCCGGCCTAGCCTGACGGCCCAACGGTCCATTGTCCCAACCGGCAGAGGAGAGCAGTTCGTGAATACGAGCGAGCAATGCGATGTGATTCGCCAGTACCTGCAAGAGCAATTTCCGAAACACTTCATCGCCGACTTCCTGGAAGGGGCAAGCCGTGCGCAGGTCTTTCGCGTGGATGCTCCGAGCGGCCGGCCGTTGCACTATGCCGTCCTGGGCATCGACTTTCTCCAGGCGCATACGGCTGAGGGCTTGCACCAGGCCCTCGTCACTGCGGGCCTGAGCGACAAGCTCAAGGCGGCCGGCTCGGCGCCGGTGACCCTCTCTCTCACGGGATGCCGCACGGAAGGCGTCCGGACTGTCGTCTGATCTCGGCCCCGGCCCCATCGTCCGCCTGAAGCGTTGCCTGCCGCTCTGATTTGTGATACCACCAGCCCCGCCACCACAGTATGAGAGGCTGAATGAGGAAAAAGACTGCCCCTGTGCCTGCATCGATCACCGCAGCATCCGTGCCCGTCCCCGAGACCCCTGTTCAAAGAAAAGCCGCCGCCCGGCCGATGCCGGGTGTCACCGCCGTGGAAATGGGCGCCCGCCAGCGCGAGATTTCGGTCTCGGAGTTCTTCACAAAGAATCGGCATCTACTGGGTTTCGACAACCCCCGGAAGGCCTTGCTCACCTGCGTGAAAGAAGCGGTGGATAATGCACTGGACGCCAGCGAAGAAGCCGGTATTCTTCCGGACGTCACGGTACGACTGGAAGTGGTTTCGGCGGGAGGCATGACCCCGCCGGCCAGCCAGGCAACCCGGTTCCGCGTCACGGTGAGGGACAACGGCCCTGGAATCGTACGGCAACATATTCCTCGCATCTTCGCGAAGCTGCTGTACGGCTCCAAGTTCCATCGTCTGCGGATGAGCCGCGGCCAGCAAGGGATCGGTATTTCCGCCGCCGGCATGTATGGACAGCTGACCACCGGCAAACCGGTCAAGATCATTTCACGGACCGGACCGAAGGCGGCGGCACATTACTTCGAAGTCCAGATCGATACGAAAAAGAACGAGCCGCTCGTCCACGAGAACAAGCAAATCGAGTGGGACGAACCGCGCGGCACGCAGGTGTCCATTGAGGTCGAGGGTCGTTACCAGAAGGGCCGGGCCTCCGTCGATGAGTACCTGGAACAGACCTCCATCGCCAATCCGCATGTGCGGTTGATCTACCAATCGCCGGACGGGGAGACGAAGGAGTTTCCGCGCACGTATCATGAACTGCCGCCTGAGCCCCGTGAGATCAAGCCGCATCCCTACGGGATCGAGTTCGGCATGTGGCTCAAGATGCTTCAGGATACGCGAAGCACCACGCTGTCCGGCTTTCTGTCGAGCGATTTCTGCCGGGTGTCCCCGCAAATGGCCGATGAGATGTGCCGGGCCGCTCACGTGTCGCCGACGCTCAAGCCGCATGGGCTCAAGGGCCACGCCGCCGAGACCTTGTATCAGACGATACAACAGACGAAGATCATGGCGCCGCCGACCAATTGCATTTCGCCGATCGGTGAAAAGGCGATCCTCGCGGGGCTGTACAAGCAGATTAAAGGGGAGTTCTACACGGCTGTCAGCCGGCCTCCGGCCGTATACCGCGGTAACCCCTTCGCCATCGAAGCCGGGCTGGCCTTCGGGCACCGGCCGGAAGACGAAGCCAAGCCCAAGCAGGCGCAACTGCCGAAGGCGGAAGGCGAAGGAGATGACGAAGGGACCGAGTTGGCGCGTGTGATCCGATACGCGAATCGGGTGCCGTTGCTCTACCAGCAGTCGGCCTGCGCGACGTTCAAAGCGGTCCTCAGTACCACCTGGAAGCACTACGGTGTGCCGCAGTCACGCGGCGCGTTGCCGGCCGGCCCGATGGTGATTTTCGTCCATATGGCCTCTGTCTGGGTGCCGTTCACCAGCGAATCGAAGGAGGCGATTGCCGACTACGATGAGATTCAAAAAGAGATTACCCTGGCGCTGCGCGAATGCGGCCGGCGACTCGGCTTGTTTCTTCGTCGGCGGGATCGTGCGGCGAGCGAGTTCCGGCGCCGGAATATTTTCGAACTCTACATCGAGGAAGTCGTCGAGGCGTGCAATCGGTTGAAGGGCGGGAAGCTGCCGACCGACCGGCTGAAATTGCAGTTGCAGAAGATCGCCAGTTCGCGCACCGGCGGGCTCAAGACGGATGAAGCGTTGGGCAAGACCGGGGCCGGGCCGGAAGGCCTGCCTCATTCCATTATCGTCACGCCGGAAGGAGTGGAAGGGGAGGTGAGCCTCGCGGACCGGCAGGAGGGATCCTCCGGCGGAGCGGAGCCGGCTGATGTCCCCTTATCCGCGGACGCCCCGTCATCGTCATCACCGGTTGGGATGAAGGACGCCCCAGCGGGAACGAGTCGCCAGACGAGGGGACGCGTCGGCGATCGCGCTGGGCGTGCGACCCGGGCCGGCACTGTCCCGACGAGGTCAAAACGTCAAATGGTTAAAGCCGACCAATCATCGAAACGGAATAGAGCAAGCAAGCGTGTCACAGGAGCCAGGAAATAGGATTTCTATGCCGACGAAACAAAAGAAGACCACTGCGGTGGAAAGAAAACTGATCGGCCTGGCCGATGTGGTCATTCACGCCGCTGAGCGTTCGAAAGATCCGACGTTGTCCATTCCGATCCGCGCGCTTTCCAACGTCGTCTTCAACGAGCGCAAAGGGCTGATCGAAATGGGGGCCAAACAACAGGCACGGTCGTTCTTCAACGTCGGCATGGCGAAGAAGTTTATGCAGACGATGCTCGTGGCCGATGCGTTGTCCGAATTACAGCGGGCCGATCTGACCACCTCGTTGCGCGAAATCTATTATCGGACGAAGCATACTATTCAAGACTCCCACGAGAATACATTCGACACTCAAGATGAATCGGATCCGGTCATCGAAGACCTCGAAGTGTCGCTCGGAGCCCTCCGGGAAGAACTGCACGTGCGCGCGGAGAACAGCGGAAGCATCGTGGGCCCGGTCGTCTTCGGGGACGATGGCGATCGCGTAGATTGTGCCAAATTGGGCAAAGGCGGCTATTCCGTCCCCTCGATCGTCGAGCCGGAGTATCTCGAGATCCGTCGCTGCACGGCTGACTTCGTGTTGCTTGTGGAAAAGGGGACGCAATGGAACCGGCTATCCGAGGATAAGTTCTGGCGGCGGTACAATTGCGTGCTCCTCACGGGGAACGGACAACCCCCGCGCGGGGTCCGTCGTCTGGCTCGGCGACTGCATGAAGAACATCGTCTGCCCGTGTACGTGCTCGTGGATAACGACCCGTGGGGGTACTACATTTACTCGGTGATCAAACAGGGCTCCATCAATCTCGCCTTTGAGAGCCAGCGGATGGCCATTCCCAAAGCTAAGTTCATGGGGCTCTCCAGCGCCGATCCGGAGCGGTATGAGCTGCCCCGCAACGTCGGCATTAAATTGAATGAGAAGGACATCGCGCGGGCCAAAGAACTGATGAACTATCAATGGTTCCAGAAACCGGCCTGGCAAGCGGAGATCCGCCGGATGCTCACTAGCGGCTTAAAGTTCGAACTGGACGCCCTTGCGAACAAGGACTTCCAATACCTCACCAAGAAGTACCTGCCCAGAAAGCTCGAGGAGCGCGATTGGCTGGACTGAGCGACGACGAGAGCAGAGCATTGCGGCGGTCGGCTACGGAATGCGGCGACCGTCAGGGAGACGCATGTTCCGAATGGAAGGACGGCTGCTCAGTTGTCTGCGCGTGAGCCCGTTTCCAGCGCAGAGCCTTCTTCAGTAAGGGAATCGCTCCCTGGTACATCAGGATCGCGGAAGGCACAGCGAGAAACGCTGCGACGAGGATGACGGTGATCGTCTTATCCCAGACGGGTCGCGACATAAACCGGTCATTGCCGATGCAGGCCCACACAATCCACACGAACACGCCTGTGCTCATGACGAGAAGGCTGCGATTGACCACCGGTGATACGAAGGTCCGCGGGTCAAAACGTTTAAATCGTAGACCAGGGCCTTTCGCGCCGATGAGGACCCGGCCGTCATCGTTGTTCGCTAATAAGAACCGGATCACCAGTTTATCGCCGGGGTTCATAAGAGGGATGCTGACCGCATAGGAATCATGCTCAAGAGCCTCGATCTTAGGCCCGAGCGCCAACGTCCGTGACCAGCAGTGCGAATGGAGGATCGTCGAACCGGCTGGGAATGTGACATGGACTGGTTGAGACTCGATGTCCTTCATGCCCATGTTCAGAATTTCGACTTCCATAATTCGGCAACGGTTGACCGGCTTCCCATCTATGCTGACGGCCACACGTCCGTCGATATCGGGATGTTGCAGGTTGATCAACGGCTCATTTTTGAGGATGGCGTAGCCCAGGACTTTTTTCTGCGCACCGATCAGATACATCACGAGCGGTGGCACAAGACCCGTCAGCACCGCACCTGCGTAAGCGATCCAGTTACTCATCGTGATTCCCATACATGGCTGGTTGTGGCGAGTATAGCAGGTCTTCCCGCAGCAGCAAGCCAATGAACAGCCTTCGTCACGAACGGCCATCGCTCACCAGATCGCCGTACAAGCCGGCAAAACAGATGACTCGTATTGACATGACGCGTGCACGCTCTGACACGGACCGCAGTCGTTCAGAACCGGGCTGTCAGGATCCGTCGCGTCCCGGTGGCAGGTCTATCTCGGCCCACACGCCACGGTGGTCGGATGGCCACAGGACCGATTCATCGGGCAAACGGCCGGGCCGGTCCAGCACCAGGCCGCTGGAGCGCAGCAGGATGGGCCGCTTCGAATCATGTACGAGGAAAACATAGTCCACCCGCCGCGAGACCGTTGAGTTGCGGTTGTGTATCTGCTGCCAGACCGTAAAGCCGGGCAGGTGAGGATTTCCCGCCCGAAAGGCGTCGATGAATCCATAGCGGTCACGCCAGTCAATCAGCGATGGAGAATCCTCCGTGGCGTTGAGGTCTCCCATCAGCACGGCCGGGCCTTGCGGTTTCCATTCATCAAGCAGTTCACCGATGCGCTGCAATTGGCAGTCGTCGCCGCGGGCAGCATGGGCGGAGAAAATCTGGATCCGTCCCTGTGGTGTGTCGATTCCGCCCCGGAGGACGATGCGGGGATCCCATCGGCGTGCGCAGCGAGGCAGGTCATAGACGCCCATGTCGGCGATCGGGTAACGGCTGAGGATGGCGGATCCTTCCTTAAAGCCCAAGAGGCCCATAATCAGCTTATCCAGCGGACGAATTCCAAACAGCCGCTCGGTGGCGGCCGCGAAGATGACATGATACCCGAGCGAGTCCGCGATGCGATGCGCCACATGACCGTGCCGCCGACTGTCGGACGCTTCCTGGAGCGCGATGATATCCGGCCGAAGGATTTGTAGCTCCCGTATGGTCATGTCGAGACGCTCTTCAAGGTGCGTTCCGTTGTCGAAGAAGCCCGACCAAGGGCCGTCGTGCAGCACGTTGTACGTCAGGAGGCGGATCGGTGAAGAGGTGTTCTCCACGGCAGTGCTGTCATGAGCCGCAACCAAGACGAGGCAGAGGGCGAGCGAAAGCCAGTGAGGGACGATCGTCGGCATGGCCAGGCGATTGTATCAGCCTGCGTACGGCTATACAGCTGGGGCCCTGGCCAGACGATAGGGCCGAGCCGGAATCCTAGGCGCCTTCCGAGTGGCTTCAGGTACGAACCACCGCTTATGGTCGGAACATGTTCAGGAAGCCACCCAGGCATCCGGTTCGATTTGTCCAAAACAGCGCCCCCCGCATGCCGACGCGCGTGCTGGGTAAGACTGGAGTGGAACTGCCGATCCTCGGATTCGGGACGGCCGCGGCGGGCTTGCGTCTGCCGCTGAAGGACGCGGTGGGTTTATACGAATCCGCCTTTCGGGAGGGCATCACCTATTTCGACACCGCGCCGGAATCAACCGGGTATGGCCAAGCGCAAGTGCAATTGGGCTATCTGCTGCGGCAGGTGCGGTCCGAGGTCTTTCTCGTGACCAAGTGTTTTGAGCCGGACGGCGAGCGGGCGTTGCGGCTGCTGGAACGGAGCCTGCGTGAACTGCAAACGGATTATGCCGATTTGGTCTTCGTGCATAGTGTTGGTGACGACAAGATGGATCCCCGCCGCGTCTTCAGCAAGTCGGGCACTTATGCGGCGCT
This sequence comes from Nitrospiraceae bacterium, assembly GCA_014534095.1. The sequence goes on along the minus strand of JACVSD010000010.1, from coordinate 9,939 downwards.
GATGCACGCGAAGGCCCGTGGGCTCACGCGGTTTGTCGGACTGTCGGGACACAGCCGGCCCACGAGGTTCCTGGAAGCGCTGCGGCACTTCGAGATCGACGTGTTGTTGAACGCGGTGAACTTCGCAGATCGCCACACCTACAATTTTGAAGAACAGGTATGGCCGGCGGCCGCTCGCGCCAATGTCGGTCTGATTGCGATGAAGGTCTTCGGCGGGGCCCGTGATGCTCCTCCCAACGTCCTGAGCCACTGCCTGATGCCCACGCAGCATCTCGACATGGCGTTTCGCTATGCGTTGACTCAGCCGCAGGTCGGTTGTGCGGTGATCGGCATGGCGACCCGCCAAGAACTGGCCGACAATCTGCACCGCGCCCGGACGTTCGCGCCGTTATCCCCGGCGGAGATCAGGCGCATGGTCGATGTCGGAGGACTGTTAGCCCGTGAGTGGTCGGAACATCTGGGCCCAGTCGCCTGAACGGTGGCTCTTCAATTCATCGTTCCCCCCCTTGCGCCTTTTGGATATTTGGCTACAATGACCCCCTCGTGTCGGGTGCCGTGAGGTTATGACCCAGGCCAAACCGTCGGGAATGGTCGGGCTCCTCCTGCCTCTCGTTCTTTCCGAGTGAACCGAAACGCATGACAAGGCTCATGGACGCGTGTCATGGATAGCCCTTGGGCATCCATCGCAGCTTGTCCAGTACATGATGAAGACGCTTCCCGCATGGACCGCCCCTCTGCGTGACTGGCAGCGCCGAGCCTTAGCCGCCGTGCTTAGTTGTCAGTACTCGGATTTTCTAGCGATGGCCACCCCGGCGGCCGGGAAGACGCGGTTTGCCTTGCGGGTTGCGCACGAGTTCCTGACGAATGGATGCGCCACGCGGGTCCTCGTCGTGTGTCCCACCAACCATCTGCGGACCCAATGGTCCGATGCGGCCGGCAAAATCGGTCTGCAACTCGATCCCACGCTGACCAATGAGCAGGGCACGGAAGCCATGGATTACCATGGCGCGGTGGTCACCTATCAGCAGGTTTGTCTGGCGCCCTCGATTTTTCAACGTACGTGCCGGAGTCGGAAGACCCTGTTGATTCTGGACGAGCTCCATCATGCCGGAGATGGCAAGAACTGGGGCAAAGCGTTGCGCACCGCATTTGACTCTGCGGTCTTTCGTCTCATTCTGTCAGGCACACCCTTTCGATCCGACAACAATCCCATTCCGTTTATTCGTTATGAGCAAGGGGAAAGCCGCGCCGATTTTGCCTACGGCTATCCGGACGCCATTCGCGACCACGTCTGCCGGCCGATCGTATTTCCAAGCTATGAAGGGGAATTGACGTGGCTCTCCGAAGGCCGGGAGCACAAGGCCACCTTCGAAGACGGCCTGACGTTTGACCGGCAGCGTGAGCGACTGAAGACGGCCCTGCTCCAGGAGACGTGGCTGGGACCGGTCATTACCGATGCGCATGCGCAGTTGGCGCGCCTCCGCAAACAGGAGCAACCTGACGCCGGTGGGCTCATTGTCGGCATGGACCAAGACCATGCACGGTGGATTGCGGAGCTGGTCGCGAAACTCACCGGCACCAAGGCGTTGGTGGCGGTGTCCGATGATCCGGCGGCCTCGCGCACGATTGACGACTTTGCCAGGCATAAGACGCAACAGTGGCTCGTCGCCGTCAACATGGTGAGTGAAGGCGTGGATATTCCGCGCTTACGCGTCGGCGTGTACGGGACGAACGTCCTGACGGAAATGTATTTTCGTCAGGTGGTGGGCCGCTTCGTTCGCATGCAGGATCACGTGCCGAAGCCGCAGCGGGCCTGGCTCTATCTGCCGAAGGATCCGGTCCTCGTGCACTACGCGCGCCAGATCAAGGCTGAACGAGACCATGTCCTGGAGGACATCATGCCGGCCGGTCAGCGCGATCTTTTTGGTCGCGTCACGGCGCCCGCCGTAAATGAATACGTGCCGCTCAAGGCGGTGGCGCGCATCGATCTCCTCATTGGTGAGGAAGACCTCCGGACGGACGGCGGAGGGCCTACTCCCGCCGAGAGTACGGTTTCCTTGCACGATCAAAAACGGGATTTGCGGGATCTCCACCGGCTGCTCGTGGCGAGCGTCGCGCGGGCGAGCGGCGTGGATCATCGGCGGCTTAATGCGGAATTGATCGCCCGTACGGGAAGCCGGGTCGATCAGGCGACCGCCGAGCAGCTGCAGAAGCGCATTCACCTCCTGGAGCGCTGGCGGGACCGTGGGTATGACGGAAAGCGGTGAGCCGCTTCAGCGCGTGCACTTTTCCGTCAGAGGGGCCAAGGTGGGGGCGCGAGGATAACCAATTGAGCATGCTGCCTTCCGCATGAGTCAATACAGCCGCCTCGGACCGACCGACGCTCGTATGAAACAATGCGACGCGTCCTCTGTTTGATATTGATATGAGCGTGGGCGTGGTGGCGGAAAGAGATGCGGACTCGGCCGCCCCGGTGAAACCGGGGCGGCAACAAGGGCACGGCGCCATGACGAGATTTAGCGCGAGGCGGACGGCGCGGCCGGATGGGGCTTCACTTGATCCATGGACTGACCAGAGGGCACGCTGACAGGTGGCAGCGGCTTTTCCTCACGCTGAATGGAAATGAGCTTCCCGTCAGCGATCAGTTCCCCGGCCACAATCATGATGGTCTCTCCTTGCTGCAAGGGCGTGCCACGGACGTGAATATAGTCCTTGTCTTGCAGTTTGATGGCCGCGAGGTTGGCGGCCGGCCCAAGGTCCACCACAATGCGTCCGCCCTCGACCGGCCGCAGCATGGCGACCAGTTGCTCATGCTCGCCGTCGGGCCGCACTTTCATGGTCTGTTGGACTTCACCGCTGACCTGCACCCAATCCCGATGAGGCACCGTTCGCGAATCGAGCGCGGACTCGGGCACATCTAACGCGGCGGCCTCCGCCGTCGTCGGCCACGCCGCCAGAGCCGTCAGGCCAACCAGGGCTATGAGGTAGAGGGAGCGATTCATATGGCCTCCTCTGTTTGGGTCATTCCGGTTGGAGGAGCGCGATGTCAGTGACCCACGCCTGACCCGGCGTCTTTGCGTTTTTCCTCATGCCCGGGGCGCGTCTTTCCGCCGCCCTTTGAACTTTGTCCCTGCTCCTCCTCCTGTGGACCGAGATGCTGCGCGCTTTCAGGATATTGTCGATGGTGCCGCTCACGTGTTTCCTGGTCTCTGGGCGCGCCGCCGAATTGTGAGGCGGACGGTGTTTCCTGCGACTTCTGGGCTTGTTCTTTATTGCGCTGTTCTTCCGATGAGGAGCCGGAAGTCGACTGGCTCGCCACAGGGGTGATCCCACTCCCGCCCGCGGACACGGAAGGGGTGTATGCCGTTGTGGAGAGAATCAATCCAGCCGCTGCCAGAACTATGGGTAGCACCTGTGGTCGCACCTGCTTCATGCCGCACCTCCTGGGTTAAAATAGTTTTCGGATGGGACGCATTACTCAGTGCAAGAGGGGGACCATTGGTGATGTCGGCATAGCAGGAACTTCCGAAAAAGCTTTCTGTGTCGTGCCGGACGAGTTGTCCGTAACCGGACAACGCTTCTTCTTGGATCCAGGGCGCAGACTCTTGGGGCTTCCCTAGTGGTCATTTCGAATGGAGGGGATACCATGGGCTCATGAACAAAATAATGCTTTTGAGTGTGGTCATTGCGGCGTCGGCGATGTCGTTGGTTCCGGTCTGTCGAGCGGCCGATATCAGTCCGGCCCCGGCCCCTCCAGGAACGCCCGCGCCGCCATCGTCCGAATCGCCGAAACCTGAGTTGTCTCCGAGCCCGCGGGACCCCGGCATGGTGAAACAGCCGGAGACGACCCCGCATCCGGACTCGGTCGTGACACCGCCGGTCGTCGATCCGAAGATGGCGATCAATCCCGATCAGCCCGCAACGGAACAACCAGGGCGGAAGCCGACGCCGGGCGAGCGAAAGCCGGCAGTCCCGCCGGCCCCCGCGCGATAGCACGATGATGCCGACTGACCACGAACGCGATGTGAAGGAGATCATCGTGTCGGGATGCCGCGTGAGGATGGTCTTCTCTCACATGGACGGGCGGTGGTCTGTGGACGGCAGGGTGGCCTGCGGACTGGCGGAGAACAGCGGCGAAGAGACATTTGAGACCGGAGCTTGCGCCACCCGCGAGGAGGCGGAGCAGGAAGCCTTGGGCCGGGTCGCGGACTTGTTAGGGCACAACGTCGATCGCAATACGTCCCGAGTGAAAAACTGGAGCTGACCGTCAGCGACCTTACATACAGAAGAGGGAGTGCTGCTTATGCCGATGATCGGGGAATCCATACCTGAAGGCACGTACCAGGCCTACCATGCGGGCGAGATCCAACCGATTTCGCTGCGAAGTTATGGCGGGCGCTGGCTGATCCTGGTTTTCTATCCAGGGGACTTCACGTTTATCTGTCCCACGGAACTCGAGGAACTCGGATCGTTGTACGGAGAATTTCAAAAGTTGGGCGCCGAAGTCCTGGGCGTGAGTACGGATTCGGTGTATGTACACAAAGCCTGGCATGATACGTCGCCGGCCATCAAAGGGCTGTCGTTTCCTATGGTGGCAGACCCCGGAGGCCGGCTCTCCCAAAAGCTCGGCATCTATCTGTCCGAAGACGGGGTTGCGCTGCGCGGCAGCTTCATCTTCGATCCGGATGGCAAGCTCTGCGCCTACGAAGTTCACCACAATTCGATCGGCCGCAACATGGAGGAACTGCTGCGCAAGCTTCAGGCGGCGGCCTTCGTGCGAGAAAACGGGGGAGTCGAGGTGTGTCCGGCGGGATGGAAGCCGGGCCAACGCACATTGAAACCAAGTTTGGATCTGGTGGGAAAAATATAAGGCATCAATGGGGTTTCCTATGGCGCATGTCCGTAACCATCCGATATGTTCTGCTGTCACACGAGCCGGCCTATCGATGAGCATGGCTCTCGCTCTGGGATGGGTGCTGGTCCATACGGGCTGCGCCCATCGGAACGACCGTCTCGCGGACCTCAATTCGTTGGAGCAGCAGACGGGTGGAGAGGGGAGCACCGTTCCGAAGGCTCGACCGCCTTTCTATCCCAACACGTCAGGTAACATCGTCGCTCCCCCTGGACATCCCGGCGGAAATCCTGCCGGAGCGCCGCCGATTGTCGGAGGGACGTCGACGAACCAAACAGCGGGATGGCCCGAAGGCCGGTGACCATCGGACTGATGTCAAAAGGGGGACAGCCAAGATGATGACGAGAACGCGCATCCTTCTGACAATGCTCGCGCTATTTTGTGCCTCAGGACTCACGGCCTGTCAGCGCAACCAGGAGCAGTTGACGCCCGCGGCGAAGACTGAGCAGGGTCGAAAAGGCGCCCAGGATTTTCCATCGACCCGTAATACAGAGAATCCCGATCCCTCTCTTGGCGGAACGAACCGCGCTTCCAATCGTCCGGAGGCTCACCCTGAAGCGCCTGGCAAGGTTCCTGATAGCACGACAGGCCGTTAATCGTCCCTCGGTCCTCCCCTGTTACGTCTCTCCGTGCTTTCTGGCCCCTCTGATGCTAGGGCTTCCCCTAGGTCTGTCCTCACCCAGAATTGTGTATAGCTTGTGACCCCCATGCCTACCCGATTGCCGCTCATGCCGCTGCATACCGGGAGCCGGTACCTCCGCCTCCCGTTCCTGATTGCGGCGATCGCGGTCGTGACAGCCACCACATGGATTCTCGGCTGGCGGTATGTCGAACAATCACTCATCACCATGGCAAAAGAGGGATTAGCCCTCGGCGCCAGAGATATCGCTGCCGATTTGGACCGAGTCTTGTTCGAGCGGTTCGGGGATATCCGCATCCTTTCCAAAGTCGTCTCCAATCGGGTGGAACGGGATGTCGCCTACATGCAGGCGCATATCAGCTGGATGCTGGATACGTACAAGGTCTACCACTGGCTCGCCATCGTCGATCGGAACGGTCGCCTGGTGGCCTCTTCGTCCCCGGCCCTCATCGGGAAGAATATGAGCGGAACCAAGTGGTTCAAGGAGACGAAGGCACGAGCCGCGAGTAGATTGGACGCCACGTATATCGGCGAAGTGGAAGCCTTTGATACCGAGCGAGGGGCACCCGACGCGTTGTCGTTCTCAGCCGCAATCTATGACGGGATGGGCAAGTTCCAAGGTGTGGTGACGAGTCGCGTATCCCTCGCCATGTTGGAGGATGTGGCCCTGGGCACAATCAGGACCTTGCAAACCAACAATTCAGTCTTGGCCAATATTGAATATCAGATCGTAGACCAGGATGGCAGAGCCTATATCGATTCCGACCTGGAGCACAAGGGACGGACCGTCCTGCCGGCGCACCTTCCTTCCATTGATCTCAGCCTACAGCACGACTCGGGGTCTATCGAGGAAGAGCACTACCGCCGACAGGTGCCGGTGCTAATCGGCTACAGCCGGACCCGTGGATGGGGACAGAGTGATCAGTTCCAGTGGACCGTCCTGCTCCGTATGACCACGGCCTCCCTGATAGAGCCCATCCATAGTTATCACCTCCGAATAGGGGCCGCTGGATTGGCTATTCTATTGCCGATTTTCGGCCTGCTCATTTGGATGCAGCAACGCCTTCGCCAGGAATGGTTGGTGGCGAGAGGCGAGAGACTGCGGGCGACCTCCGCGCAGGCTCAATATCACGTTCTCCTGCAGACGACCGATCAAGGCATTTTTGGTCTGGATGCCGGCGGCCGCTGCACCTTTGTCAATCGCGCTGCGGTCGAGATGCTGGGGTACGAGCCAAGCGAACTGTTGGGACAGCCGCTGCACGATGTGCTGTACCATGGTGCCGGGAATCCCTGTGTGCCGGATACCTGTCCGCTGCAGCAAGCCTTCACAAAAGGCCGGCGCTATCGCCTGGCCGAGCACGTGCTGTGGAAGAAGGACGGGTCTCCGCTCGACGTGGAGGGATCGGCGTTTCGGCTCGGCGACAGCCGAAGCCCCACTACGTTTGTGGTCACCTTCATGGACATCTTGGAGCGCAAGCAACGGACGGAGGCGCTCTTGCAGTATCAGGAGCAACTGCAGTCCCTCGCCTCGCAATTGCGCAAGACCGAAGAAGATGTGCGCCAGCGGCTCGCCACGGACCTGCACGACAATCTCGCACAAATGCTGGCCTTGTGTCGGATGAAGCTGGGATCATTGCATCGAACGGCGCCCGAAGCGGAGAAACCTGCGCTCACCTCGGTGGTCGACTTGATCAACGACGCCCTGCGCTACACGCGCGAACTGATGAGTGATTTGCGGCCACCCATGTTGGGGGATGAACGGGACCTCGGCGCTGCGGTGCAGTGGGTGACCGAAAAATTGGAACGCTACGGACTGGCCGTCACGGTGCTCGATGATCATAAAGCCAAACCGCTGAATCCCGACGTCCTCAGGATTGCCTATCAATCTCTACATGAACTGCTGTTCAACGTGCTCAAGCATGCAGGGACGGCATCGGCCATCGTGGTGCTTCGCCGATTCGGCCGCTATTTCGTCATGGAAGTCCGGGACCAGGGGGCCGGATTCCGGGAGACCGCCTTCAAGGGTCCCACTCGCCAGGGCGGGTTCGGCCTCTTCAACATGCGGGAACAGATACAGCGAGCCGGTGGACGAATGCGGATCAAATCCGCGCCCTCGACCGGATCGCGTGTGGTCATCGTGTTGCCGCTTCGAGCGGAACCAGCGGTGCCGCACACCGGTGGTCCGGCGGCCGAGGGAGGCGAACAGACGCCCTCCCATGCGGCGGAGAAGCATGCCACCATCCGCATCCTGCTGGTGGACGATCATCAGATCATGAGGGAAGGTCTGCGGACGATGATCGAAGGTGAAAAGGATTGCGAGGTGATTGCCGAGGCCGGGGATGGCCAAATGGCAGTCGAATTGGCGTCGACCTTACGCCCGGATGTGATCGTGATGGACATCAACATGCCGCGCGTGAATGGACTGGAGGCGACGCGCCGTATCAAACGGATGTTGCCCGAGATCGCGATCATCGGACTGTCCGTGCAGGAAGATCCGACCTTGGAGCAATTCATGTATGACGCAGGGGCGTCCGCTTATCTTTCAAAAGGCACCGCGTTCAACCTCGTGTGCGACACCATCCGGCAGGCCTACGTCAAGCAGCAACAACACGCGTAACGTATCCTCTTCGGCGTAGAGGTTCGTGAAGGACCAACTGATGCCATCTGCTGTTCCCTCGTCATGCATGGCCTCGTGAGACGGAATCGGGCGACGGCCATGGCCCCTCCTTTATCGCTGACACGACCTGAATATCGCTCCATGCGCCCACACGTACGTCGCTAGGGATCAACGGCCTTGGCAGGACTTGGGTTGGCAGTGTCGGCATGCGGGCGGATGCAGAATCGGTGTTGTAGAGCGGCCACCACTTTCGCATCGCACGCTTTCGGTAAGAAGGTCTCGGCGAACGAGTATCCGTGCTGGGTCGCCAGATAGCCACAGGCGACCAGCACTGCCGCCGCGCTCGCGGAATTTTGCCAGGCTCCCAGCTCCCACCCATAGGGTGTCGGATAGAGCGTCTCGGCAAACGGCCACCAATAGGCCAAGGGCCAGCCAATCCCACTGCCGACAAGATCGCAGACTAGATGAAGGTGAAACGTGAGGAGACTCAACCACCATACTTTAACTGGATGCTTTCCAAAGAAGGCAAGAACGGTCGCGGTGATGACGGCCGCCGCCGCTCCGTGGGTTAACATATGGTGCCACCGTCCATAGGCATCCAAACCGGCGAGGATCGTGAGCCCGTCGACATCCGGCAAGACTCCAGCCCAGGCGACCAGCGATCGATCCCGTCGCTCCTTTAGCGGATGCGCCACGATCCACGATAGTGCCAGATGAGTCGGAATATGCATGGGTGGGAGGGTGCTCCGTTGGGACCCTGCGCAGCCGGCTCAGCGGTCCTCCAGAGTCCAAACGAAGTATAGCAGGCGTCTCGGTGGAGCCGGTCGGCAGGAGAGCGCAATGTAACGGCGGGCTCTTCCGGCCTTTACGACGATATAGTGCGCCGGGTCATAGCAAAGCACGCAAGGAGTCCCTATGGCTTTGTGGGGGGGGTCTTCGGAGCAAAGGATGACAGGGCAGTCTTCAACGGAACGAATTTCAGTCTTCTTCTGGAAGAGGCCAGTCAATTTCGGCCCATGAGGGTTTGCGGACGTCTAGCCTGCACGGGCAGAGCCGCACGACGCACGGCTATCTCCACTCTTTTTTGAGGAGTGTCGAGATGACGGTCAACGGGAGCGCCACCTGCTGGAGTGCCGTCATGGGACCGCGCTCGCGAAGCGCCGACAGTTGCGCCGCGGTCTTCACGAGCAGGGTCCCGGCGAAGCCCAAGGCATTGACCGAGATGCCGTCGAAACATTCCTGTCGCCGTGGCACGAGCAAAAGCCACTGCCTGGTCACTAGCAGGTTATAAGACGGCGCGGGTTCGGCCTCCGGCGACATGCCGGCCGTGCGCAGGAGGGTCCGGTACCGCGCGAGAAAGGAGGCGGAGGCGTCTTTGCCAGGATCCAGCCATTCGGGCTCCATCAATCCATACGCGTGCCGGAACGGTAAACCAGGCAGGCAACCGATGTCCCCCAGGATCTGCGCGGAGCGCAGCAGCGGTTCGATAGGCAGCCGTGGGCCGGCCAAATCGGGCAGGGGAATCAATTGCAGATGTTTATGACGCTGGCTCGCGCCGGCGGCCGGACCGGCGTTGTAGAACACGAGCCCGTCGATTTCGGTGAGGCCGATGAGCAAGGCCTCACAATCCCTCTGAGTCAAAAAGGCCTGTTGCTCTTCGAACAGCCGGGTGACGATCAACAGATGATGGGAGAGGATAGTGAACTTGTTCAGCAAGGCGACATGGGTCGGAGAGAGGTCGGCTACGAAGACAGCGGGATCATATGGCAG
>JACVSD010000125.1 GCA_014534095.1 Nitrospiraceae bacterium | reverse complement strand
GTGGTAGTGGGGGGGATGTTGACGGCGGCGTTCTTGATTCTCGTCGTCCTGCCTGTTTTATATGAGATTGTGCATCGGTCGACGAATGAGGAACGTGGCGAGTAAGATGACAGAGGCGCCGGCAGCTTCATTAGGAAAGGAGTGTAGGCTGTGAAGATGTATCAACTGACTCGTGTGGTGTGCGCATTGCTGATGGCCCTCCTCGCAGGGGCACCGGTATCATATGGTGAGACGAGCCATATCGCGACCCCCGTGCAAATGCCCTATGAGGCGCCTCCCAAGAATCCGGACGTGCCTGATGTCTCCGTCCCCGCTAATACCAATCCGCTGAACGAGGACGAACTCAAGCGGGCCGAAGCGCTACTCCCAATGCTCGAAGGCAAACAGGAGTTTTGGGCGATGGGCGAGTTCGTGCATCTGGGAGAACCCTCCGTACCGGCATTGGTCAAAGGGCTGGTCATGCCGAGCCCGCGTATTCGCTATAACGCGATTGAAACACTGTCCATGATGAAGGGGGTGTCGGGGGTGCCGGCCCTGCTCACGACCGCCAAAGACCCGAACGAACTTCCCCGAGTGCGCGAGCATGCGCTGCGGGTGGCGATTCGTCTGGATTCCGTGAAGGCTCCGGAAGCACTTGCGGTCATGTCCAAGGATCCGAATCCGTCCATCCGCAAATCGGCCGCCTTCGAGGCGCGGTACGTGCGGCAGAAGGGAGTGATTCCGGTCCTCATTCCGATGGTGAGCGATGACGAACGGTTCGTGGCCATGTCGGCCTTGCATTCTTTGTGGATTCTGACACGGCATGAAACCGAGTTTCACGACTGGGATACGTCTACCAAGCAGGATCGGCAGGCCTGGTCCACGGAATGGGTGGAATGGTGGGACGCGAACAAGGACACGTTTGAAATTCCCGAACCGCGCCGGTCGAGCCGGAAGGATTAACGTCCGCCTGTTGCGAGGCCGCGGAATCGTATGTTAGGTGTATAGCATGAAACGTGCAAAAGACAGTCCTATGGCTACCCTCAAGATCGCCAAGCTTGGCAATCCGATCCTGCGCAGAGTCGCCGCACCAGTAGATCCGCGTGAGATCAAGTCCGCCGACCTTCAGCGGTTGATCGATGACATGTTCGAAACGATGTACGAAGAGCCCGGCATCGGATTGGCCGCTCCGCAGGTGTCGCACTCCATTCAAGTCATCGTTATGGGCTGCGAGGGCGAAGGGGGCTTTCCGGAAACGGTCCTCATCAATCCGTCGATCCTGTACTACGGTCCGCAGCAGGTGGAAAGCTGGGAAGGCTGTCTCAGCGTCGACGGCCTCAGAGGGAAAGTGACCAGGCCATCGCTGGTGCGCGTGGCGGCTCTCGATCGCGACGGCAAGCCATTGGATTTCGAAGCCACCGGACTCTACGCCGTGTGCATCCAGCATGAAATGGATCACCTCATCGGCAAGGTGTTTCTCGATCGGATGACCGACATGTCCACGCTGACGCAACTGCACGAATTCTCGCAATACTGGCAAAAGGAGCCGTCGACGGTCATCTAACACCGCCCTCGTAGAAGACTTCGTGAAATCTCTGCTTCGTGTCCTGCAGTATCTCCGGCCGCACCGCGGTCTCGCCTTCATGACTCTGTTCTGTGCCGCCGCCGCGACGGCGCTGGAATTGGTGCCGCCATGGGTGGTGAAGATCATCATCGACGATGTCATTCAGGGTCAACAGCCGGCCCTCATGCCCTGGGTCCTTGGCGGCCTGGTGGCGGCCCATGTCATGAAGAACGTCTTCGCCTCGCTACGGATCAGGCTGAACAATCTGGTGGAACAGACGGTTGTGCACGATCTGCGGCGCGATATCTTCGCCGCCTTGCAACGACTGTCCCTGAATTACTTTGAGAACCGCTCCACCGGTGAAATCATGTCCCGGGTGACCAACGACACGGAGCATGTGGAACGCATCTTCATCGACGGCCTGGAAGGGATGCTGACCGCCTCGTTGACGCTCATCGGCATTACCATTCTCCTCTTTACGTTGAGTTGGAAGATGGCCTTGCTGGCACTCTTGCCGATTCCTTTATTGATCGTCTCGGCCAGCTGGTTTACCCGTACTGTGCATGGGTATTACCATGCAATCCGGAAGCGCTCGGCGGAACTGAGCAGCTACTTGCAGGACGCCTTGTCGGGAGTTCGTGAGACAATGGGATTCACCCGCCAGGCGTACGAGCAGCGCCGGTTTGATCAATTGAGCCGGGCTTACAGCGACACCAACCTGAAAGCGATGTATCTGTGGTCGCTCTATTCTCCGGGGATGATCTTGATCGGGAGCCTCGGCACGGCGCTCATCCTCTGGTATGGATCGGGAGAAGTGATGGCCGGCCGGCTGACCGTGGGCGAACTGGTGGTCTTTTTGTCCTACCTCGCTCTCTTCTATGTGCCGATCAATCAGATCCATTCCGTCAACCATATGCTGCAGCATGCCCTCGCGGCCAGCGAGCGCGTGTTCGAAGTCCTGGATGCCATTCCGGAGGTGTCGGATCGCCCCGGTGTCACGATTCCCCAGCGGCGTGTTGAGGGCTCTGTTCGATTCCAGCACGTGCAGTTCCACTATCGGCCGGATGTCCCGGTTCTCAAAAATCTGTCTCTATCAGTGGCAGCCGGAGAGCGAGTCGCGCTGGTGGGACCGAGCGGCGCGGGCAAAAGTACACTATTGAAATTGCTGATGCGGTTCTACGATGTGACCGACGGCGCGCTGATCATTGACGGCCGGGATGTGCGCGATATGCCGCTGAGCTATTTGCGGCAGCAAATCGGCTTCGTGCAGCAGGAACCGTTCCTCTTCAACGGCACGGTGCGGGACAACATTCTGTATGCCGACCTCGACGCGTCACACGAGCGACTGGAAGCGGCCGCGAAGGCCGCCCGGGCGCATGAGTTCATTGCCGCCCTGCCGGAGGGCTATGACACATGGATCGGCGAGCGAGGGGTCAAATTGTCGGTCGGGCAAAAGCAGCGGGTGTCGATTGCTCGGGTGTTGCTGAAAGACCCGCCCATCGTCATCTTCGATGAAGCGACATCCAACATCGATACGGAGACGGAAGTCAAAATTCGGGAAGCGTTAAACGAATTGACCAAGGGGCGAACCACCTTTATTATCGCCCATCGGTTATCGACCTTGCACGACGTTGACCGGATTCTGGTCGTCGACGGGGGACGGTTGGTCGAGGAAGGAGAACACGACGCATTGCTCCGCCTGGGCGGAGTGTATGCCGGACTTTATGAAGCACAATTTCAAGTGTGATGCATGCGGCGCGGGATGGTTGCGGATGCAGCTGTCGCGTCAGTATACTTCTCCAAGGAAATCTCAAGGACGTAGCCCCGGAATGGTCTTGATTTATGAGAATGATCCGCTCGATGATGAGAACGCCAGAGGCCGCTTCTACCATGTGTGCCGCGGCCGGATCGATCGTAACGAGATCCAGTTGCCGGCCGGAGAATCGGTCTACGAATGTCCCGTGTGCGGGATCGATCTCGAAGCAGAAGATTTCTGGATCGCACGGCAGAAGGGCAGTGTGTAATGCCTTCTGAGGGACAGCGTTCATCACTCTGGGCTTATTACAGGACACATCATGGCGAGTAGCGCAGGACGAAAAACCGTGTCGGTCATGCGGGGATTGATGATGCTCTGCGAGACCTGCCATAGCCAGGTTTTGGCGGAACATCTGGTCAACGAAAAGAACTTCGTGGCCGATCACGAGGCCCTGTTCGATACGATCTGCCTTGGCTGCACCGACATCAACCGCCCGCTGATCGACGACATGCTGGGTAGCTCAGAGTAACGCCCTCTCATTTCCACCGCCGTCCCAACTAGACAGGGCTCTCACCACATTGGCCGCCTGGTCCCGTCTGGATCAGCCGAGATACGTGTGGAGCAAGAGAGATTCTCGGGACCGCTTATCTCGACGAGAGTCTGACCAACGACACGGAGACGCCATGGGGCAGCGATACACCAAGTTATCCGAGAAGCATATCCGATTCATCGGCGAGCAGAAGATCTTCTTTGTGGGCACCGCGACTGCCGGTAGCCATGTGAACGTATCTCCAAAAGGCATGGATACGTTACGAGTGCTGGGGGACGCTCATGTTGTCTGGCTCAATTTGACCGGGAGCGGCAATGAAACGTCGGCTCATATCCAGCAAGATCCCCGCATGACCCTTATGTTTTGTGCGTTCGAGAAGGAGCCGGTCGTTCTTCGGTTATACGGCTCAGCCAGGGTGGTGCATCGCTACGACCCAGACTGGGGTGTCTTGTTTCCGTTGTTTCAACCGTTGCCCGGCGCTCGGCAGATGTTCGACTTCACCATTCACCGTGTACAGACGTCGTGTGGGATGGCCGTGCCTTACTTCTCCTACGGCGGTGACCGGGAATTGCTTTCTGCGTGGGCGACAAAGAAGGGCGACGGAGGGTTGAAGCGCTACTGGGCTGAAAAGAACCAGACG
>JACVSD010000044.1 GCA_014534095.1 Nitrospiraceae bacterium | reverse complement strand
GACATTCGACGAATGCAATGATTGAAGGTGTCCGCGACTAACAGCCCACCCTCCTGATCTGCGATGATCCCAAACGGATAACTAAGAGACGCTTCCAAGCCCGACCCCCCGTCCCCGTTATAGGAGGCAACCCCTGTACCTGCAATGCGAACGATCACCCTGGTTACCGGATCCCACCAACGGACCAGATGGCTGTCGGAGTCCGTCACATACAATCCTTGTGGGAGCAGCACGATCCCCGAAGGCCTGGAAAGGCTTGTCGACGGCGGCTCGTCACGTGATTGGAAGCGATACTCGCCGCCATCGCCCACAAACATCGAAATGACCCCTGTGGACAAATCGACGGCTCTAATCCGGCTATTGAAGGTATCCGCAATGTACAGAACCCCGTCGCGCAGGTTGAGTCCGCTGGGACCCGCGAGACTTGCGCTCGTTGCGGGCACCTCATCTCCATCGTAGGTCGCCGAACCAGTACCAGCAATGGTACTAATGATACCGGTCGAAAGATCAACGAGCCGCACCCGGTGATTACTTTGATCCGCGATGAAGAGCCGGCCGCCTCCATCGAGCGCCAACGCCACCGGTTCGTTGAGCGCGGCTTGATCCGCGGGACCGCCATCACCGGAGAACCGGGGCTGACCAGTCCCGGCCAACGTGGTGATCATCCCTGTGAGAGCGTCGACGCGTCGTACGCGGTGATTCATGGTGTCGGCAATGAACACCGAACCGTGGCCGTCGATCGCCACGGCGGTAGGAAAGTTGAGTCGCGCCTGTGTCGCAGGCCCGCCATCGCCTTCAAACCGTTTCGGCACGGCGGTGCCATTGATCAAGTACCGGACGGTTCCACTCAAATCCGGCTGCTGTGTGTATGTGTGCGTCGACGCCTGGCCCATGTCTGCAAACGGGTCCTCATCAGCCTGTTCCACCGGAGGTTCCGCTGCCTGGACCGGCGGCCGGCCGCTGTCGTCACCCGCCAAACCGGCCACCGTCGTGATCATACCGGTCGCCCGGTCGATCTTCCGGATGACATGATTCTCAGAATCCGCAATAAAGACGTGCCCCTGAGCATCCATAGCCAATCCCTTCGGCTCGTTCAAATGAGCCTGAGCCGCAGGTCCCCCGTCGCCCGCATAGCCAGGTTGGCCGCTTCCCGCTAGGGTCCGAATAGTCCATGCTTGAAGTTTTGTCGTCATCGCCTGAGCCACCACGTCAATTCAGGTTTCGCAGAATCGCATCCCCCATCTCGGTCGTGCCCACGATTCGTGCCCCCGCGCTCTGTATATCTTTCGTCCGATAACCGAGATCGAGCGTCTTCCCGATCGCCTGCTCGATCGCCTCGGCTTCTTTATCCAGCTGGAAGGCATACGACAGCATCATGGCAACGGACGCAATCGTCGCGATGGGGTTTGCGATGTTCTTTCCGGCAATATCCGGTGCGCTGCCATGGATCGGCTCGAACAGACCAACTTTTGATCCAATACTCGCTGACGGTAACATACCGATCGACCCGGTAAGCATTGCCGCCTCATCACTGAGGATGTCCCCGAACATATTGTTGCACAACAGCACGTCGAATTGTCGCGGGTTGCGAACGAGCTGCATGGCCGCGTTATCGACATAGATATGCCCTAATTCCACATCCGGATACGATTGATGAACCTCTATGACGACTCTGCGCCACAGCTCGGAAGACTCGAGGACATTGGCCTTGTCCACCGACGTCACCTTTTTGCGCCGTTTGCGGGCCGCATCAAACGCCACTTTCGCAATCCGTCGGACTTCTTCCGTAGTATAGACCTCGGTATTGACGCCACGCTCTTCCCCATTGGGAAGTGTTTCAATACCTTTCGGTTTACCGAAGTAAATGCCTCCTGTGAGCTCACGGATCACCAGGATATCGATCCCTTCCACGACCTCGCGTTTCAAAGTGGACGCATCGACGAGGTTGGGATAGAGCTTTGCCGGCCGGAGGTTCGCGTAGAGGCCCAGCGCTTCGCGAATACCGAGTAACGCCCGTTCCGGTCTTAGGCTATACTCCAGCCCTTCCCACTTCGGCCCGCCCACGGCTCCAAGCAGTACGGCATCGCTTTGCTGGGCAAGGGCCAACGTCTCCTGAGGAAGAGGGACTCCGGTTTTGTCGATCGCCTGTCCACCAATGTCCGCCGAAACGAAATCAAACGTGTGGTGATATTTCTGCCCCACCGCCTTTAACACCTTCACGGCTTCCGGCACGATCTCCCGCCCGACTCCATCTCCGGCCAATACAACGATCCTTGCGTTCACGCTCCCGCTCTCCTTCCGTCACACCCCCAGCGACTCATTCCACAACCGATTCATCCTCCGCGCTCCACGCTGGGTCCACCAGACAAAGAAACTCGATTTCTGCGGCGCCCGTATTCTCTAATGATTGCTTCGCACCGGGCGGAACGTAAATGACCGAGCCAGCCTGCACGACCGCCCGTTCTCCGTCGATGACTATTGTGCCCTCTCCGGCCAGAAAGTAGTAGACTTCCGATGAAGCCAACACATGGGACTTGGATCGTCCTCCGGCAGCCAGCGTGCCCCTGGCAAGACTGTAGCCGATCTTTACTGCCTGCCTGGCGGGATGTAACAACTCGCGCAGGACGGTGTGATCGCCTGCCAGAAACTCCGGACAATCCGCAAGTCTTCGCTTCAACATGCCAGTCTTCGCTAAGTGGCAGGCCTCATCTGCCGTCCGGACGGTCTGACCAAAAGGCGCCACTCTAGCGTGGCTGTACAGATCAAATCAAGCGCACCTGCTCGGACCCGTCTCCTTGCTTGGACGCGTTATATGGCAACCGATTCAAGGCATTTAAGTAGGCCCGCGCGGCGGCTGTAATAATATCCGTATCGGCACCGTGGCCGGAGACGACGCGGCCGTCTTCTTCGACCCGGACGGACACTTCTCCTTGCGCATCGGTGCCGCCGGTAATCGCATTGACCCCGAACATCAGGAGCTTGCTCTTCGTCTGCGTCATCGCTGCAATCGTTCGATAGATGGCGTCGACGGGCCCATCGCCCGATCCAGACTGCTTCACCGCCTGGCCGTCGATTTCCAGCTCCACCGTCGCCGTGGGCACGCGGTCAGTCCCACTTTCGACATGAAAGGATCTCAGAACGATACGCTCAGCCATCTTGGCGAGCTCTTCTGAGACGATCACTTCAAGATCCTCCTCGAAGATTTCCTTCTTGTGATCGGCCAGCTTCTTAAACCGTTCGAAGGCGTGGTTCATCTCGTCTTCGGTGAGCTTGTAGCCCAGCTCCTCTAACCGCTGTCGGAAGGCATGCCGGCCGGACAACTTGCCCATTACCATTTTACTTTCCACCAGGCCGATTGATTCGGGACGCATGATCTCATACGTCGTCTTGTCCTTCAGCAGGCCGTCCTGATGGATCCCTGAGGTATGCGCAAATGCGTTGGCACCGACGATGGCCTTGTTGGGCTGCACGACCATGCCGGTAATCTTGCTGACCAGCCGGCTGGTTTTCGCAATTTCTTCGGTTCTGATCCGGGTGTCGGCCTGATAGAAGTCAGTTCTCGTGCGAAGGCTCATGACGATCTCTTCCAATGAAGTATTGCCCGCTCGCTCACCAATGCCATTGATCGTACACTCCACCTGGCCGGCTCCGTTGAGGACGGCCGCCAAGCTATTCGCGACCGCCACGCCGAGATCATTGTGGCAATGAACGGAAATAACGGCCTGGTTAGCATTAGGCACCTTGTCAAATATGCCCTTGATCAGGGCCCCGAACTCTTGCGGCACGGCATAGCCAACGGTATCTGGGATGTTGACCGTGCCGGCCCCAGCGGCGATCACCGCTTCGATGACCTCATACAGGTAAGCAGGGTCTGACCGGCTGGCGTCCATCGGCGAGAATTCCACATCGCTGACATAGCTCCGTGCACGCTGAACCATGTCTACCGCACGCTTCTTGGCCTCCTCCCTGGTCATCCGGAACTGGTGTTTCAAATGGATGTCGGACGTCGAAAGAAACGTGTGGATTCGAACCTTCGGTGCACCTTTTAGGGCTTCCCAGGCCCGGTCAATATCTTCGGGCCTGGCCCGTGCCAAACTGCAGATCGTCGACCCTTCCACCTCCTGAGAAATCCGCCGAACCGCTTCGAAGTCTCCCGGAGAACTATAGGCAAAGCCCGCTTCGATAATATCGACACCGAGCCGCGCCAACTGCTTGGCCACCATGACCTTTTCTTCCACATTCATGCTGGCGCCGGGCGACTGCTCCCCGTCCCGTAACGTCGTATCGAAAATCCGAATCATCCGACTCATATTGTCACCCCTCTTTAATCCAGGCTGATCAAAACGGTTGTCCATCAAGGCCGCAGGCGCAGAAAACACCGCAGGCGTACCCTCTGGGGTACGTTGAGGATGTTTTCCAGCCGAGAACGCAGATGGCGGCCGTTTTCATCAGCCTGAAAAAGAAAAAGCCTCCATCCCTTGGCCCAGGGACGGAGGCTTTCAAAAAGCTTCCGTGGTACCACCCTGATTCGGCTCGAGCAACAGTACGTCGTTCGATGCCCTTCATTAACCCGTTTACGGGGGCAAGGCGGAATTCCCTACTCTGCGTTCAGGAATTCGGCTCAGAGGCGAGTTCGGCGCCGCACAGGCTGGTTTGCACCATCCACCAGCTCTCTCGATCTGTGCCCTGTCGCCTACTACTCCTCGTCACAGCCGTTACAACTTTGATTCAACCGCGGATGTTTCCGTCTTTGCGACGCCCTTCTTTCCCGCTGCTCGGGCTACCAGCCAGAATAATCGCTCCGCCGGACCGAGCAAGGCATACGAAGAGAAGACCACAAATAACATAACTTGCGGCCATGCCGCCACCAACATGACTGCAAGAATGCCCCACACCAAATATGTAATCTGTTGACGGCCTTTGAACTTCAAATCCTTGAAGCTCCGGTATTTCGTCGTGCTAACCATCAAAAAAGACAAGGTGAGCGTGATGATCAGGACAAGGATAGGTTTGACCTCGGCACCCATCCTGACGATGTGATGGTCAAACACGACCAACGACGCAATCACGCCGGCGGCCGCCGGAATGGCCAGGCCGGTGAAATATTTGCCGTCAGACACTGATGCGGTCGAATTGAATCGAGCTAGCCGCACAGCCCCCATTGCAACATAGGCGAACATCACGGCCACGCCAAAGGTACCCTGTCCGCTGAGCGCCCATGAATAAATCAGAAGCCCCGGCGCCACTCCGAAAGACACGACGTCGGAAAGCGAGTCATACTCCAAGCCAAAATGACTGGTGCTGTTGGTCAGCCTCGCCGACTTTCCATCCAACACGTCGAAGATCATGGCCACAAGAATGGCAATGGCGGCGGCCATGTAATTCGCGTTAAAGACCGAGAGGATCGCAAACACACCGCAAAACAAGTTGCCGGTCGTAAACAGATTGGGAATCAGGTGCATGGCCGCTTTTCGGCGCTTGCTGTCCTTTGCAAACGAGTGGCGTAAGCCGGTGTTTTTCATCGTAGTACTCCGAGAATAGTCTCGCCCCCCTTGACCCGGTCGCCCACCGAGACTTTGAGAACCGTCCCAAGTGGTAAAAACGTGTCCATCCGTGAACCGAACCGAATCAAACCAAATCGCTCGCCGCGCCTGACACGTTCGCCGGCGGATGCCCAACAGACGATCCGTCGTGCGATGAGCCCGGCCACTTGTACGCACAAGACCTTGACACCCTGCGCGGTCGTCAACATCAGGGCATTCTGCTCGTTTCGTATAGTCGCGTCCGGCCGGCTGGCTACCAAGAAGACGCCCGGCTGATATTGCACTTCCTGAACAACGCCGTCACAGGGAGCGCGGTTGATGTGCACATCGAAGACATTCAGAAAAATCGTGAGCCGGATACTACGATCCTTCAAAAAGCGCGGCTCAAACTCTTCTTCGATGGCGATCACCTTTCCGTCGCCGGGTGCGACGATGACATTGGGGTCCTGAGGCACCACGCGCGCCGGATTGCGAAAGAACCATGAGACAAAGAGAGTGACCAGCCCAGCGCCGGCCGCAAGCAGATACCACCCCAGCCACGCAGCCAGCACGGTGAGACCGGCAGTGGCCGCGATAAACGGGAATCCTTCTTTCGCAAATGGGACACCGGCAGCACGGTCTACCACGGGACGACGGGCCTCAGTTCTTGGTCTTGTCCACGAGCTGATCTTTCTTGAGCCAAGGCATCATGGCGCGCAGCTTCGCACCGACCGCTTCAATGGGATGCGCTTCACCCTTAGCCAGCAAGGCATTATACACTGGACGATTCGCTTGGTTTTCCAACACCCACTCTTTTGCAAACTGGCCGGTCTGGATTTCTCCGAGAATCCTCTTCATTTCCTGTTTGGTCTGCTCGGTGACCACGCGTGGGCCCCTGGTGATATCGCCATACTTCGCGGTGGTACTGATGGAATACCGCATGTTGGCAATGCCGCCCTGGTAGATCAGATCGACGATGAGTTTTACCTCGTGCAGGCACTCGAAGTACGCCATCTCCGGGGAATAGCCCGCTTCCACCAACGTTTCGTATCCCGCTTGGATCAGCGAGGTCAGACCTCCGCAAAGCACGGCCTGTTCACCGAACAAGTCAGTCTCTGTTTCTTCGCGGAAGTTCGTTTCGATCACTCCGGCACGGCCGCCGCCGATGGCGCTGGCATAGGCCAATCCGACCTGCCTGGTCTCGCCGCTTGGATCTTGATGGACGGCAAGCAGGCACGGAACACCGCTCCCCTTCGTATACTCGGACCTGACCAGATGCCCAGGGCCCTTCGGGGCCACCATGAAGACGTTAATGGAGGGGGGCGGTACAATCTGGCCGAAATGGATGTTGAAGCCGTGCCCGAAGGCCAAATACGAGCCAGGCTTGAGATTCGGCGCAATCTCCTGGCGGTAAATCGCCGCCTGTGCTTCGTCGGGGGCCAGAATCATTACGACGTCCGACGCCTTGACCGCATCGGCTACGGGCATCACCTTAAGCCCGCTCTGCTCCGCCTTCTTCCAAGAGGCGCCTTCGCGCAGGCCAATCACCACATTGACGCCGCTCTCCTTCATATTGAGCGCATGGGCATGCCCCTGGCTTCCGTAGCCGATCACAGCGACGCGCTTCTTGCGGATGAGTTGAACGTCGGCATCTTGGTCGTAATAAATCTTCATGCTGTGCTCCTTCAACACGTTCTAAGGAAAGCCGATGTGAGGCTCGGCAGGCTGTTACTCGCGGGCCACTTTTTTGGCTTGCAGGGCTGCGGCGCGTATCGGCTCTCGTGCGACCGCCACACGACCCGTCCGGATCAATTCCTTGATCCCAAGCGGCTGCAGCAAATTGATAATGGCTTCAATCTTCTGCGGATCCCCGGATACCTCAATGGTATACGTCCCGGGCGTGGAATCAATGATGTTGGCTCGGAAGATATCCGCAATCCGAAGCGCCTCCGCCCGATCTTCGGCCTTCGTGTGGACCTTGATGAGCGCCGTTTCCCGGGAGACGAATTCCGTCTCGTTGAGATCGACGACCTTGATGACGTCGATCAGCTTATTGAGCTGCTTCACGATCTGCTCAATGATGCGCTCGTCCCCTGATGTCACGATGGTCATCTGAGACATCGAGGGATCAAGCGTCGGAGCGACGGACAGGCTCTCAATGTTGAATCCGCGGCCGCTAAAGAGACCGGCGACCCGGGACAGCACACCGAATTTATTCTCGACCGTCACTGAAATGATGTGTTCCATGCGATCCCGATCTCACGCTGTGAGGACGGTGTCTTTGTCTTCCGGCGTCACCTTCGGCCCACCGGTTTGCTTCTTTTTCAGTTCGGGCGGATCCTCGAGAATCATCTCATGGTTGCACCCGCCGGCCGGAATCATGGGATACACATTTTCATAGGGGTGGGTCGGCACATCGACGATGACCGGACCATCCACGGCGATCGCTTCTTTGAGGACGCTGTCCAGATCGCCCACTTTGTTGGCCCGCAGTCCGATAGCCCCATAGGCATCGGCGAGCTTGACGAAATCGGGCGTCGTATCGAGATAGCTCGACGCATAACGTCCTTCATAGAAGAGGTCCTGCCACTGACGCACCATCCCGTGAAATCGATTGTTGAGGATGATGATCTTGACGGGTAGCTTACTGACCACAGCGGTCGCCATTTCCTGCATGTTCATCTGAATGCTGCCATCGCCGGCGATGCACAGGACCAGCCGTCCGGGGAACGCCGCTTGTGCGCCCATCGCCGCCGGGAATCCGAATCCCATCGTGCCCAAGCCGCCCGACGTCAGCCAGCGGTTCGGCTTCGCCAGTTTGAAATACTGTGCCGCCCACATTTGATGCTGCCCGACATCGGTCGACACGATCGGATCCCGGTCTTTGGTCAACTCATAGAGTCGCTTCACCACATGCTGCGGCTTGATCGGACCATTGGCGTCCTGTTGATAGGCCAAGGGATGAGCCCGCTCCCATTCACGGATCTGATCCCACCAGGGCTTCCGCAAATCCTTCTGCTCGCCATTCACGGTGGCGCGCAGGATCTGGTTCAACTCCCGCAAAACGGTCTTACAATCGCCGACGATGGGAATGTCGACGTGGATATTTTTCCGGATAGAGGTGGGGTCGATGTCGACATGGATGATCTTGGCATGAGGGCAGAACTCCGCCACTTTGCCCGTCACCCGATCATCGAATCGCGCTCCGATCGCGATGACGAGATCCGAATAGTGCATCGCCATGTTCGCCTGATACGTGCCGTGCATGCCCAACATGCCGAGGGACAAGGGATGTTCGCCGGGAAACACGCCTAGTCCCATTAAGGTCATGTCGACGGGGATCTGGGTAATTTCAGCCAGTTCGAGCAATTCTTGGGACGCGCCGGAGAAGCCGACCCCTCCGCCGACGTACAATATCGGCTTCCTTGCTTTCATGATGGCTTCGGCCGCTTGCTTGATCTGCCACTTATTACCTTCGTAGGTCGGGTTGTACCCGCGAATCGACACGGAATTGGGATACACAAACTCAGCCTTGTTCATCGACACGTCTTTCGGAATGTCGACCAGGACGGGACCGGGGCGTCCGGTGGTTGCGATATAGAAGGCCTCCTTGATCGTGGCGGCGAGGTCCCCGACATCCTTGACGAGGAAATTGTACTTGGTGCAGGGTCGACTGAGTCCCACATTATCCGCTTCCTGAAACGCATCGTTTCCGATCAAGCTGGTCGGGACCTGACCGCTGATGCAGACGAGCGGCACGGAATCCATATAGGCGTCGGCTAAAGCCGTAATCACGTTGGTCATGCCTGGACCCGACGTGACCAGCGCTACGCCGGCCTTACCCGTGGCCTTGGCATATCCTTCCGCCATGTGACCGGCACCCTGCTCGTGCCTGGTGAGAATGACCTGAATATCTTTCTGCTGATGCAGCATGTCGAATATTTTGAGAACCACGCCGCCGGGGAGTGCAAAGATAGTTGTCACGCCTTCGCGCTTTAGACTCTCAATCAATATTTCTGACCCGTTGAGCTTCATACTTCACCTCCGTCCCGGTCTACCGAACCGTTACCCGGCAGATAGGGACAGTCCGACCGTCCCAGCGAATGGCTCCGGGCCAACACGCAACTTTCTGAAATTGAAGAGAAAAGATTGCCGATCCTATCATCACGCATGTCAAGGGTCAATAGCAGGGGCAGAGGGAGTGCAGGATGCGATGAGCACCATCCGGCAATAAGCGCGGGAGTGAAGACCTATAAGCCGGATTCTGTCCTGTAAAGGTAGTAAGCCTTTACTTGGGTGATCATTTCTCTGGGATTCGAGTTACCTCGAACCTCGAGCGACCTACCCGAAGATGACGGCCGGGCCAGCCGTACTGCACCGCTCTTACGAGTGGGCAGGCATCTTCCTATTTGGTCTTGCACCGGGCGACGCTTACCGTGCCGTTGATGTCACCATCACCGCGGTGGGCTCTTACCCCACCGTTTCACCCTTACCTGAACCCGGAGCAGCTGGATGTTATCCTGCCGTCGTGGCCATCGGCGGTTTGTTTTCTGTGGTGCTGGTGTCGGATTGCTCCGCCTGGGAGTTACCCAGCGCCCTGCCCTTGGAGTCCGGACTTTCCTCCCGATACGAAGGTATCGAGCGATCACCCAGTCTTCACACCCGCGCCGCCACAGTATAAGGAATGCATGGGGGCGCTACAAGCGCACTACCGCTGAAGGACCGGCAGTTCGACCGGCGCGGTCGCCGGCTTTCCCTGATACAGCGCCATGGCTTCCGGCATCCATTCTGTAAGCTGCCGAATCCTCGTTTCGTGCCCCGGATGGGTAGAAAGGAACTCCACGGATCCGCCACCCCCGGCGGCAAGCTGCTCCATGCGTTCCCATAGACGGACCGATTCCCGCGGATCGTATCCCGCATCCGCCGCCAACAAGATGCCGATATAATCCGCTTCTGACTCATGCTTCCGGCTGAAAGGAAGGAGGACGCCCACCTGCGCCCCCACGCCCAACGCCGCCAAGGCGGCTTGCGACATCAATCCTCCACCACCACTCATTCCCGCCGCAACCCCGGCGACCTGCATCGCCACACCGGTAAGTTGGCCCTGGCTCATCCGTTCGGCACCGTGGCGTGCCAAGGCATGCACGACCTCGTGCCCCATGACGGCGGCCAGTCCGGCTTCGGTCTTGGCGACCGGAAAGATGCCCGTATATACGGCCATCTTTCCGCCCGGCAGCGCGAACGCATTGGCCATCTTATCGTCTTTAATGACTGTGACCTCCCACTGAAACTGTTTCGCCATGTCGCCGTATTTCGATCGCTTGGCCGCGTCAATGATGCGAGCGGCGACGCGTTTGACCGGTTCGATCTCTCGCGGATCATGGGAGAGCCGCACCTTAGGGTCGCTCTTCACCTGGCTGTATGCCTGTGTCCCCAAGTGCATCTCGTCGGCCACCGACGTCATCAGCAATTGCCGACGTCCCGTATAAGGATTGGTTTCGCACGACGCCATTACAACAGACAGCAGCGCAATACTGAGAATAGCAACCATGCGGACTCGACGGACTAGACGCATTGTTGGCCCCCCCACGAGACTCTCTGCGGACGTTCATTGACCCTGATCTGTGCGATTCGGTAGATTACCGCGCCCACTCCACATATTCCATAGAAGGGTGTTCAATGACAGGGCAGCGATGGGACGCGCCTACCCAGCGCATCGGCATCGACGAATCCGGCAAAGGAGATTACTTCGGGCCGCTCGTCATCGCGGCTGCCTTTGTCGACGCGACGACACAAGGGGAATTGGCACTCATGCAAGTTCGGGACAGCAAAAAGATTTCCGACGGCCGTATTCTTGAGATGTCCTCGGACATCAAGACGATCTGTCCCCATAGCCTCATTGCCATTGGGCCGCAGAAATACAATGAACTCTATGCCAAAATCCGCAATCTGAATCGTTTGCTCGCGTGGGGCCATGCCAAAGCTCTGGAAAATATTCTGGAGCGGGTCTCCTGCGATCGCGCAATTTCTGATCAATTCGGCGATGAGCGGCTGATCCTCAACGCGCTCCAACAGAAGGGCCGAAAGATTATCCTCGAGCAGCGGCCAAAAGCCGAGTCCGACCTCGCCGTGGCCGCCGCATCGATCCTGGCCCGGGCCGAATTCCTGATCCGTTTGAATCGATTATCTCAGGAGGTGGGCACCACGCTGCCGAAGGGAGCCTCTCCGGCCGTTGAACTTGCCGCCCGCATGGTGATTAAGAAACACGGGAGGGAACGACTGGATTCAGTGGCCAAACTGCACTTCAAAACTACCCAGGCCGTGCTCGCTTCCATGCCGTCAGCGTGAACGACTCGCGTGCCGCCCGGTGCTGGATTACTTGGGAAGCTTCGGCACGGGAATTTTCAGCGGTTCTCCCGTGAGCGCGTTGAGAAAGGCGATCAGATCGGTTTTCTCAACCGCCGTCAGGTTAAGCGGCTTGAGGAGCGGGCTGAGGTACGGATTGGCCCCCCCACCGGCGTCCTTGAAATCCACGACTTCTTCTAAGGTTTTAAACACGCCATCATGCATGTACGGCGCCGTCTCCGCGATGCTCCGCAACGTCGGAGTCTTGAAGGCACCTTTATCGCGCGTTTGGCGAGACACCATGTAGCGGCCGAGATCTTCCTTGAGCGAGCCGACCTGCGGCACACCAAGATTGTGGAATCGATTATCGGTAAAGTTCGGGCCGTTGTGGCAGAGCACGCAACGGGCTTTGCCCTTGAAGAGGGCCATGCCACGAACGGCGGCCTCACCCATCGCCTGCTGATTGCCCATCAGATATTTGTCAAACGCGCTGTTTTGGGAAACAATCGTCCTCTCAAAGGCGGCGATCGCCTCGGCAATGTGCTGGAGACTCACGCCTCCGCCGAAGACAGCTTGGAACTCCTTCTGGTAGCCGGCGATCTTGGCGATCTTCGGCGCCACGGTGTCGTGCGCCTCTGCCATCTCCACGGGGTTATGGATCGGCCCGATCGCCTGCTCTTCCAAGGACCCGGCCCGGCCGTCCCAAAACTGCAGAGGTAAGAACCCGGTGTTATAGACAGTGGGCGCCTGGCGCCCGCCTGCCGTTCCGAACGCCCCGATAGAGAATTGCCGCGCATCGGCAAAGCCCGTCCCTGGATTATGGCAAAAGGCACAAGAGACCGAGTTGTTTTTTGATAGCCGGGTGTCGAAGTACAGCTTGCGGCCGAGTTCGACTTTCGGAAGGTAGCCCAGATTGGTGGGAGGGCTCGGCACGTAGGCAGGCAATGGCGCGATGTCCGGCACGGACATCCCATCCAGGGACAACATCCCTTGAACGGCATCCTCCGCTTCGATCAGGGATGGCACAATCGCCGTCATGGAGCACAGGATGGCCGCTGCAATGCTGCGCAGAACCTGGCGCACGGTCACTCTCGGCATACAGCCCCCCCTTCAAGATTGGATTGCGAATCGCCCGCAGTGAGCGAGTAAGGAGAGCAGACAGGCGATCAATGGGTTAGACGGACTCCCCCATCTCTAGATCCGTCGCTAGTCCGAACGACCTGGCCGCCTCCTCGCTTCCCGGCTCTCCTTCCCAATACAACATACGCCGGCAGTAGGGACAGACTTGCAGATCCTCGGACCGTTTGACTTGCGCGATCAACTGGGGAGGGATTTGAAG
>JACVSD010000008.1 GCA_014534095.1 Nitrospiraceae bacterium | reverse complement strand
CTATGATCGATTGAGCGCCGGGCCTCTCCGAGCGGCCATGGCTCTGATGAGCCTCCTCACGGCACTGGTTTAGCTCGAGGCGGCACACTGGCTGACGACGGCTTCCTTAATGACGCTATACAGCTGTTCCAAGGCCTTTTCTTTGAGCATCAGCGTGGCGGCGCCTGCTTCAGTCATAGCCGCGCGGGGTTCTGGATGGGCATTGACCGATAGCCCAATAACAGTGATGAGGGGATGGAGGGCCTTGATGCGGCGCGTCGCTTCAATGCCGTTCATAACCGGCATGCTGATATCCATCACAATAACGTCTGGCTGCGACCGTTCAACGGCTTCTATGGCCGCCATCCCGTTGTCTGCTTCTGTAACTGCCATGTCGGGATAACCTTCCAGGATACTTCGCAAGGCCGCTCGGACCATGGCATGGTCATCGACCAAGAGGACATGAATCTGTTCCATGGTAGATCTCTTTTTCTGGTGTGAAACAACCTCAATCGCCGCCTAGGTGTACCCATTCGATGGCCGCTGCGATCTCTTCAGCAGAGGGGCCGACGTAAGGACGCTCTGTGTCCCTCTTTATCCGGTCCTGCACATCACCCTTCCATTGATCCGGTTCCGATACGAGTTTCTCCTCGGTAATTACGTGCATTTTCTCCTCCTACCTAGTGTGTCTACGGGGATGGCAGGATATGAAAGTTCATCACACGAGTTACCTAGGAACATCCCCAGTCATCAACAGTCTTACGGCCCTATCGTTTTACGGTGATGAGGAGAGCAAGGACGAGCCCGTAGTGAGAGCAGCGCGCCTATTACGGCTCTGGCGGGGCCTGAACGATGCCTTGAAAGGGATTCAACCCTATCGTGACGGAGACTGGAATCGAGCCAAGCGACGACCAGGAGCGGTCTGATGTTGTGTCGCTCCAGCACGTTCACGGACCACTCGAGAGACATAGCACCGACTGCCATGGTCGCCCGGTTGAATCGTTTGACCGCGACGCTGAAACTTTCTTATGTCGGTGGTTTCGTTGCGCCGGTTCAGGGTAAGGTGCCGCCCGGGACGGTCCCGCCGGGTACCGTCCCTCCGGGCAGCGTTCCGCCGGGGACCGAGCCGCCCGGAGGAGAGCCACCGGGTACGGTTCCGCCAGGGACCGTACCTCCTGGTACGGTGCCACCGGACGGACTTCCTCCCGGCAAGGTCCCTCCTGCCGGCGTATTGTCGAGCCCCTGGGAGTCACGTTTCTGCTCCGTGGGCTTGGGAGGATCCGTCTTGGGAGCGGCATCAGTAGCCGCGATGGTAAGTAGGCATGCCAGCGATGCCACCAAGACCTGCGTCCCGTTCGTCCGCCGGCAGCACCGTCCGTATGGGATCGTGATCAGGTCCGTGATGTATTTAAAGCGCATGGTTGCAACCTGTCGCCTCGCGGCTTGCCGGCGCGGTATGGACTACGGCGTCTCTACCCACCCCGGATGACCGTCTCGCTGAGAAGCGTCGTGCGAAAGCGATGGGTGAGCAAGGCACAGGCCGGTTAACTTCATGCCTGTGGCAACCGCTTTAAACCGTGAGTCCGAACAACGCTCCAACTCCCGTGGTCAACGCCATAGCCAGGGCGCCCCAAAAGGTGACCCGTGCCGCGGCGGTCGTCATTGATGCGCCCCCGGCATGGGCGCCCAGCGCGCCCAGGAGCGCGAGAAACAGGAGCGAGCTGACCGACACGGCGCCCAGGAGTGCCCAACCTGGCGTCAAGAGGACCACGAGAAGCGGGAGGGCGGCGCCCATGGAAAAGCTGACCGCCGACGCCAACGCCGCTTGGACCGGGCGCGCGGTGGAGGTGTCGGTGATCCCGAGTTCGTCACGCGCATGGGCGCCCAGCGCATCGTGTGCCATCAACTGAGTCGCGACGGCGGAAGCGAGCCCGGCATCAAGGCCCCGCTCGACATAGATCCCGGTTAGTTCTCGATGTTCCTGCCTGGGGCGGGTCGCCAGTTCCCGTTGCTCACGTTCCAGGTCGGCCCGTTCGGCATCGGCTTGAGAGCTGACCGACACATATTCGCCGGCGGCCATCGACATCGCGCCTGCCATCAGACTCGCCACTCCGGCAATCAGTATGCCTTGTGGGTTGGTTCCCGCTGCCGCGACTCCCAGGATCAAACTGGCAGTGGAGACAATGCCATCATTGGCTCCGAGCACTGCGGCGCGAAGCCATCCGGCGCGTTGCGCGGTATGCGTTTCAGACGCGGCCATCGTATCTTCATTGTACCCAAAGAGTGATGCCGTGTGTGCAAAGGTGGCCGGCCTTGGCGGGCATCCGCCCCGGAGAGGCCCCCCGAGGCTTCCGATCGGTGAAAAAGTGCCGCCATTATCGTTTACGCAGGGGCGTCTTCTTCGGTTGGGAACGTTGCCGCTTCTTCCAGTCGTCCGTCAATAGTCCGGAGAAGCCCCAATTCTCCTCTGCGATTTCCTGAATCACCACATGCGTGTGCTCGGGATTCTTTCCAAATATGCGGATCAAGGAATCGGTCACCTCTGTGACGAATTGAGCCTTCTGTACGCGCGTGATGCCTTTGGTGATCTGCAGGGTCACATACGGCATGATCGCTCCTTGTTGTCCTCTAGCTGCCGGTCTACGCGTCCTCGAGCATGATCGGACTCCACGGGCATGGAGGCGGTTTCGTGATTTAGGAGCCAGCGCTTGCGATCAAGTCCACCGCCGTAGCCGGTCAGCGACCCGTTGGCGCCGATCACACGATGACACGGCACGACGATGCCGATGGGATTTGCTCCATTGGCCAGTCCCACGGCACGGACGGCCGCCGGTCGTCCCAGGCGCCTGGCGAGTTCACTGTAACTGATGGTCTGGCCCGCTGGGATCGAACGGAGCGCCTGCCAGACGCTCTCCTGGAATGCCGTGCCGGCCGTCGCGACGGAGAGGCTCTCGATCGCGCGCAGGTCGCCCTCAAAGTACGCAGTGAGGGCCGAGGTGAGGCCAAACGGGTTACGGGCCGGCGTCATCACGACGTGGGTTGCGCCGTAATGGCGTGCCAACAAGCGGTGCATGCGATCGGCATAGTCTTGCCAGTCTGCGGCCCGCAGGCGACCCGCTTCATCGCCGATCAACACGAATGTGCCGATCGGCGTGGCGAATGTATCGGTCAGAAAGCGAAGACTAGTGGGCATGACGAGCCTCGGTTGGTATGAGGTACGGGGTACCATCGACGGTCCATAAATACTGTGCGGCATAGGCACGCCACGGTCGCCATGCTTCCGCACGTTGGATTAGTTGTGGAGCAGTGGGTGCCTTGCCAACCAGGGCCGCCGCGCCTCGCATGATGCCGAGATCTGTCACCGGAAAGGCGTCCGGATCCCGCAAGGCCCGCAGGGCGATGTATTGAGCGGTCCATGGTCCGATGCCGCGGATCGCGCGGAGTTGCGCGATACTGTCCTCGATCGACCCGCGCGGTTCGAAGAGGTGTGGATTCGAGACGGCCGCCTGAGCCAACGCGCGCAAGGTGTCCTTGCGGGACTGGGGCATGCCGATGCGGCTGAGATCCGCGGTCGCGACCGCCTCTGGGGAGGGGAACGTGAGCGCTAGTCCCGGATCGGCGGCATGGGGAACCGGGTCTCCGCATGCACGGACAAGTTGGCCGCCCAGCTGGCGGGCGGCTTCGACGGTGATCTGTTGCCCGAGGACAGCCCGGACAGCCAATTCGAAACCGTCCCAGCACCCCGGCGTGCGCAGGCCCGGTCGCGAGGCAATCAACGGCGCAAGCGTTCGGTCCTTTGACAAATGAGCGGTAATGGCGCCGACGTCGGCACCGACATCGAAGACGTGACGGACGCGGGTGATCAAGGTCTGCAGTGCGTGCACGCACGGGATATGCATGGTCGTCAGGAGGGCCTGGCGGTCAGGCGCATGCGCCACGGCGATCGTGCCTAGGCCTCCTTCATAGGCGACGGTGCGCCGGTAGGTTCCTTCCCGGACGGATTCCATACCGTCGATGGCCCGCGCGCTCAGATAGTCCAGCATCGCAGCCCAGTCGTAGGGAGGCTGATAGGACACCTGCAAGATGACAGGCGCCACGGTCAGGACTTCCGGTCGCGAGCCGCTGGTCTGGCGGCGGAGCGTGCTGGGAGGTCGGTGATAGAGTCTCTGAAACGTCGCATTGAATCGCCGCAAGCTGCCGAAGCCCGACGCCATGGCAACCTGGGCCATCGACAGGCGGGTATCGTGAATCAACTGCTTGGCGAAGAGCACGCGTCTGGTTTGTCCGAGGGCAAGCGGCGATGCGCCCAGGTGTCGATCAAAGAGCCGGCGCAGTTGACGGGCTCCCATTCCCACGCGCGCGGCCAAGGCCTCCACGGTTCCGTCTTCCCCATCCAGAAAGCCCTGCGCGATGAGCGCCAGGGCGCGGGAGACGCTATTCGATGTGCCGCGCGCACAAGCCAGCTCCGGAGAGATCTCGGGCCGGCAGCGGAGGCAAGCTCGAAAGCCAGCTTCCTGGGCGGCAGCCGCCGCAGGAAAGAAGCGGCAATGATGGCGACTCGGCGTCCGTGCTGGACAGATCGGACGGCAATAGATCCCCGTGGAGGTCACTCCCACGAAGAGTCGGCCGTCAAAACGAGGGTCACGCGCCTGAAGCGCGCGGTAGCACATATCGGGGTCGAGTGGGCTCATGTTCCCTACTATGCACGAATCGCCGGCCATGTGCTGGCCATTTTCGGACTCTGCAAGCGATGAGCCGCCTTGATCGACATGCCGGCTCATGCTATACCTTCGCGCCCAGAGACCGAACGGTGCGCACGGGAACCATGATGACCAAGTGGCAGAACATCGCGATGAGCATGGCGGCGGCGATTATCATCGCCACCCCCGCCTGAGCCTACCTGCACGCATTATTCACGCAGGAACGGCCCCTGGCGGATGCGATCCGTCAGGGGTTTTTTGTGCGCTCTGCGGTCAGCAAGTGTCTTGAAAGGAGAGCCGGGTATGGTCACGTTTCAATCCATTGAGGCAGCCGCGAGCCGCATCGGACCATCCATTTATGAATCTCCGCTGGTGCATTCAAGGACGCTATCCAGACTGACCGGCAATACGATTCTCCTGAAGCTCGAAAATTTGCAAATGACAGGGTCGTTCAAGGAACGGGGGGCCCTCAACCGCATTCTCACGATGACCGAGGAGGAACGGCGGCAGGGCGTCGTCGCGGCATCGGCGGGCAACCATGCGCAGGGCGTGGCCTATCATGCCGCGCAGCGCGGCATTCCGGTCCAGATCTGGATGCCCCGCTCGACGCCGCTTGTCAAGCTGTCTGCCACTCGCGCCCACGGCGCGGACATCGTCCTGCACGGCGACGACTATGATGAAGCCTGCCATGCCGCCATTGAACACAGCCGGCAGAAAAAGGCCACATTCATCCATCCGTTCGATGACGACGCGGTGATCGCAGGACAAGGGACGATCGGGTTGGAACTCTTACGGCAAAACGCGGCCCTGGACGTCATCGTGGTGCCCGTCGGAGGAGGAGGCCTCATTGGGGGCATCGGGTGCGCGGTCAAGGAGCAACATCCCCGCGTCGAGATCATCGGCGTTCAAACGACACGATTGCCGTCAATGACCGCCGCGCTCCAAAACGAGGGTCCCATGGACCTTCCAGCATGCCCAACCTTGGCGGATGGGATCGCCGTTCGAAAGGCGGGTACGCGGACGCTGCCGTTGGTCCGAACCTATGTGGATCGGATCGTGACGGTGGACGAAGACGAAATTGCTGCGGCCATCTTGACGTTACTGGAAGGCGAGAAAACCCTGGCCGAAGGGGCTGGCGCCGTGGCCCTGGCCGCTGTGCTGCAAGCGAAGACGGCGCATCGTGGAAAAACGATCGCGGTGCTCGTCTCCGGAGGCAACCTGGATGTCACGCTGCTGGCCCGCATTATCGAGCGTGGCATGGTCCGGGACGGGAGACGGCTGCGCCTTCGCGTACGCCTCCCGGACTATCCCGGTTCTTTGGAAGGGCTGACGTCCGTCATCGCCAAGACAAGAGCCAATATCGTCGAGACGTCATATAATCGCGCACACTATGGTGTCAGCCTGAACGAGGCCGCCATCGACGTCACCATGGAAACCCACGGCCGCGACCATGCTGCGGAACTGTTAGCGGCGCTCACGGGGTCTCGTTTTGAGTTTAGCGTGATTGAATGAGGAGCCGGCACTCGATCTTTCCTTGAAGACGAAGAGAGGCAGCCTGAAACGGCCGATCGGTCTACGCGGCGCCCTGCCACAGCAGGTCATACCCGAGTTCCTTCGTCTCCGAGCACATGCTGAGCAACGCAGAGAACTTCTGATTGAAGATCTCATCGGCGTGGGATCGTTCATGCGCATCGAAGGAGGTCCAATACGTCACGATGACGTAATGCTCGTCTCCCGCCTTGGTCTCCGTGAGGGATCCCTCATCCGACACAAACCCGGAGAACCTGAAGACCTGTCCGGCCAGAAAGCCGCCTCGCTCGCCGCCATAGGTTGCCTTGACGACCATGCAGAGTTCACCTACCGCAAGTTCCACGTCCTCGAAGGTGACGCCGGTCTTGAGCCTCACGGTGTTGAAGAGCATCTTGGCTCCGAAGGGGACGGTGATGGGACCGAACATAACTTTCCTCCTGTGGAAGCGCACCAACAATGAATAGCGTCAGAAGTGCCGACGGACCCGGAATCGTCGCTCATCGGCCCAGTGCTCACCTTGTGTTCGATGACCCATCACGATAAGCTTTCCTGCGCTATGAAGACCACTATGAACGATCCGCGCCTTTCCCTCGTCGAAGCGTTCTTTTCCGGTACCGGGACTACCTATGATGCCGTGGTGCAGATCGCGACGTTCGGGATCGACGCTCGCTGGAAGCGCACTATCATCAAGGAGATTCCGGCCGGGGCCACGCGCATCCTCGATCTCGCCTGTGGCACGGGGATTCTCACGTTGGCGATCGCGCGGCGATTCACCCAAGCGGAGGTCGTGGGGGTGGAGTTGCGCGACGAATATCTCGACCTGGCGCGGGCCAAGCAGCGGGCTGCCGGGATCCGTAACGTGACCTGGTGTCTGGGGCGGGCCGAAGAGTTTTCGCCGGACGCGCCGTTCGACTGCGTGGTGTCGTCCTACCTCGCCAAGTACGCGGACGTCCCTCGGCTGGCGACAGCGGCGGCCTCCTGGCTCAAACCCGATGGCCTCTTCGTGGCGCATGACTTTACACTTCCGCCGCACCGCGTTCTGATTCAGATCTGGAAGATGTACTTCTGGCTTCTGCAACATATCGGTGGACCTCTGCTGCCCGCATGGCGTCAAATTTTCCACGGCCTGCCCGGGCTCATCCAGCAAACACGGTGGCAGGACGAGTTGCGGGAAGCGTTACAGTGTCAGGGGTTTCAAGATATCCAGGTCCAGCACCTGACTCTCTATGGATCGTCGATCATCACGGCTAGAAACGGACACCCTCCCAGCGGGCGGCCATCAACGCCAACCCGATCAGAATGACCCCCAGGCTGAGTGCCTTCAGGATACGCTCGAGCCGCTGCATCAGGTGCCGGTCAGCCTCGGTCAGCCGGTCTTGGCGTTTCAACGCTTTGTACGGCCGAGAGGCTTGGATTTCCACGAGGCTCAGGAGACCGGCCGCCGCGGCCAGCAACAGGGCTGGTAGGGACAGTGCGTTCGTCTGCATGACGTAGCCAGCCAGTACGGGTAACGCGCCCCACGAGGCGGCAAACCAGAGGTCCGTATGAAACTGGCCGTCGAACCATTCGAGATTGTAGGCGAAGAGAAAAAACCCCTCAGCAAGCGCGATGACGGCCAACCATGGCGAAGTCGTGACGATATAGTAGCCCCCGATTGCATAGGCGGTTGCCACGGTTATGGCCGCAATGCCAACGAGTGTGCGTCGGTTGAAGACGCCGCCCCAGGGCTTGCTTCCTTTGCTCGCCAAGGCATCCAAGGCATGTGCCCCCATGCCGAGCGCCAGGAAATACACGAGCATGATGGCGGCGACGCGATCCCAAAAAACATGGCGGGCCAGGAGCGAGCCGATTACCGTGAAGGACAGCACCATGCCGGTATACGGAAGAAACAACATGCCGATAAACAGGCGAAACGGCAACGGCCCAAAGGAGGGAACGAACCATTCGCCACGTCGGTCCGCTGCAGCCGCGAGCGGTGCTAAGGGGCGGGAGAGGGTCTGCGGTGATGGCGGCTCTCGCGTCGTCACATTGATCGCCCCGTTCGGCAGATCTTAGGACCGTACCCGTCGGGACGACCCGTGGTCAAGGTCGATCGTGCCTCAACGGTGAAATGAGACACCGCTCCGGATTTGTCTCAGGGGCACCCTATGGCCGTGGATCGCCGAAGGTGGGAGACGACGTCTGTGGCATGTCCGGATCGTTCGCTGTCTCAGTAAGGCGCGACCGGAGCCGGTTCAGGCGGATGTCCGCCCGGTTGATCGGATCTGGTACAAGGCGGACGGCTCAAAGGATTCAAGGGATTGAGGCTAGGCGAGCAAGGCGGGCCGTGCGAGGGCGATGACGAGGCCTGATCGTACGCAGGTGACGCGGGAATCGGTGGATCCTGGGCGGGGACCTGGTCGGGTGGCAGAGGTCGAGGCCGGAAAGGCGGAAACATTTCAGGCTCGGGAGAGAGTGCCGGGTCCTGCGGTGCCGGCTCGGCACCCGGTGAGGTGGCCGGTGGCGGAGTCCCGGCGATGAAGACGTGACAGTCGCGGAGTCCTGACTGTTTGTTTGCGAGTACAGTTCTCCCTGCTCGATCGAGGCACTGATAGACTGTCGCTTCAGCGGAGAGCGCCGCCAGGATCGCCCCACCGGTTGAGAGCAGGAGTACCGTAACCAGGCTCTGAGCCGTGAGTAAAGCGGTCCAATGAGGTTCCGTTCCCCTTGTGGCTGAACTATTCTTCGTCATGAGACCTCTTCCCAGGTGACGGCCCTTCCACCTACTGCGAGAATAGCTAGAGCAATTGTCACGCCAGCTTCATGGGAATGCATTCACAGGCCTGGAGCAGAGCAAACCCGGTCGTGAGAAAAACGGCAGCGAGTCCTGTTGCCAGAGAGGGAGGTCGCCATGGCAGTCACCTTAATCAACGTGTTTTCGGTGCCGAAAGGCAAAGAGGAGGAGTTCGTGAAGTGGTGGCAAGACGTGAAGCAGAACATCACGGCGCAACCAGGGTTCGTCAGCGGTAAGTTTCACCGGAGCATCAAGCCGGAGAGCCGATACAATTTCATCAATGTGGCGGTGTGGGAGAATGAAGACGTGTATTGGAAGGCGTATGAAAAGAGCGTCACACCGATGAAGACGAAGTTAGAACAGATGGGAATTGAAATGGTTCCCGCGCTCTACCATGTGGCGTTCGAATATTGATGCCGTGATCCTGTGGCGGCCGCGGCGGATCATTGGCAAAGAACGGTGCGCTCCTCGACCGTCGATGCCCCTTAACGTCCCGGCTGAAGCGGCGTGAGGCGACGACGGCGCGCTGCCATGGACAGCTGCCGCAGGGTCATGACGGGGCAGGCGGCACGGCGCACCACCGCTCCGGCTACGCTTCCGAAGACGAATTGAGACAGGCCTCGCCGGCCATGCGTTCCCATGACCACCAGGTCGGCGTCCTCGCTCCGGACAACATCCACAATGCCCTCAGCAGGTTGTCCTCCATGAAGGACCTCACGGACTGGTATACCGTGCACCCGGATCTTCTCACCAATGGAAGAGAGGAGGGTGCGGGCCTTCTCCACCTGCTCGGACGCGCGCCGGTAGGGAGCTGGATCGACGATGTGCAGAAGGACCAGCGCAGCAGCAAAGTCTTTGGCGAGCTCGGCGCCATACTCCACAGCCTCACAAGCACAGTCCGCAAAATCGACAGGCACGATGATCGTGCGCCACTTGTGGAGATCATGTTCAGGGGTCGCATGCGGTTGACGAACGGCCAGTACAGGGCACGGCGCCATCGTCACCACGCGCTCGGTCGTACTGCCGAGGAGAATCCGCTCGACACCCTTCCTCCCGTGAGTCCCCATGACGATGAGGTCCGCCCGGTGTGCGGCTGCCGCCTCACAAATCGTCACGTCGGATATGCCCGTTCGCTGCTCGCTGGTGACCATCGGCGCGCTGTCATGCAGGTCTTTCACGGTTTGCTCAAGGCGACGTGCGGCTTCGCGATCATGCTGAGTGCCCAAAGGA
This sequence comes from Nitrospiraceae bacterium, assembly GCA_014534095.1. Next base: position 20,748 of record JACVSD010000008.1, on the reverse strand, counting down.
TAGACACCATCATGGATATCCAACGTGTGGAGCACGTGGATGCTCGCCCGGTACGTTTTGGCGAGAAACCTGACGTACCTCTCTGCAGAAGATGCACAGGGAGAAAAGTCGGTGGGAAAGAGGATTCGCTCCAAGGTGAGTGGCCCCTTTGTGTTAGATCGCCGGGCTCTAGGACGTAACAGCTCTAGTGGCAAGCTTAAGGATCTCCGGCGCTGGTAGGCGCGGCTCTTTGTTATACCGAGAACCGGCGTTGTCGCAATCTAGGCAGCTGCCTAGCAAGGAACCGGTGCCCGTCCCTGGGTCTTTTATTGACATTGTTGAGGCTTCTTGAGAACGTTCGCTGCGCATGCGTCTCAACCTGCCTATCTTGGATGCTCTCTCGCACTGTAAGAATGTACTCATTGCCGGCATGGGGGGAGGGTTCGACCTCTTCTGCGGTCTTCCGATCTATTTTGAACTGCAGCGTTGTGGACTGCCCGTGCATCTTGCCAGTTTCAGTTTTTCACAAATCCAATCACTGAAGGATGGGTTCCGCCTGTCGCCTACGCTGGTTGGCGTGCGGGCCGATCAAAAGGACTTTTCGCCCTACTTTCCTGAACTGTATCTCGCGGAATGGTTTCAAGCGCATCGTCAAGAGTGGGTGACGATCTGGTCGTTTCACAAGACAGGCACGAGACCGCTCCTTGAAAATTATCGGCTATTGGTCGATCGCTTAGGCATCGATGGCATCATCCTTATCGATGGCGGCGTGGATAGCCTCGTCCGGGGTGATGAGTCGCAGACGGGCAGTCTGGTGGAGGATGCGGTTTCTTTATATGCCGTCCATCAGCTCACGCAGGTGCCGATCAGGATCGTGGGATGCCTCGGTCTGTCGATCGAGAACGACGTGGCGCACAATGAGATGTTGGAAAACATGGCCGCGCTGATGAAAGCCGGTGGATACCTCGGCGGATGTTCCCTCACCTCGCAGATGCCGGCATACAAAGCCTATGAGGATGCTGTGCTGTATGTGCAGGGAAAGCGTTTCCAAGATCCGAGCGTCATCAACTCGTGCATCCTCTCGGCAACGCAAGGAGAGTTCGGTGACCATCATCTGACAGAGAAAACGAAAGGGACGCGTCTCACGATCTGCCCGCTCATGTCGCTGTATTGGTTCTTCGATCTGACCGCGGTGGCCATGCACAACTACATCCTGCCGCGCCTTGAGGACACCCATTCCTTTATGGATGCGGTTCGTGCCGCGGTCTCGGCGACGTCTGTCTTGCCGAAGCGCAAGACGCCCAGAATGTCTCTGTGATGTCTCCCTGGCGGGGGTTGCAACATCGCAGCGGTGTTTCCAGGGATAGAGGATCTGCCCTGTCAGACGGTACAATCCTGAGGAGGCGAATGGACAGGAGGGAACGATGGCAAAAGTTCTAGTGCTCGGTGCGACGGGGCACGTCGGTAGTCCCTTGGTCTCCGAGCTTGTCGCGGCACGGGAGCAGGTGAAAGCGGCGTCGCGCCGCGCTACGCCGGTGGCCGGTGCCGAAGCGGTGCGGTTTGACTATGCCGACACGTCGACGTTCGCGGCCGCATTGGAGGGAGTCGATCGGGTGTTCGTGCTGTTGCCGGGCGGCTATACGAACCCCGTCGCTCATCTCCAGCCGGTGATCCAAGCAGCGGCCGACCGAAAGGTGAAGGTGGTGCTTCAAACGGCGATCGGCGTGGATGCCGACGACACCATTCCGTACCGGCAAGTCGAACTCTTTCTCATGCGGAGCGGAACGCGGTTCGTCATTCTGCGCCCCAACTGGTTTGCAGACAACTTTCACACCTTCTGGCTCGCAGGCATCAAGCAAGGCGTCCTTGCGGTTCCAGCGGGGGAGGGCAAGTCCAGCTTCATCGATGTGCGCGACGTTGCCGCTTCGACGAGCGCCGTGCTCAGAACGAACCGCTTTGACGGGAACGCCTTCAACCTTACGGGCCCGACCGCTTTGAGTTACGACGAAGCGGCGGCGATCCTTTCGAACGTCACGAGGCGGACGATCCGATACCAGCCGATAGATGATGAGGCGTTTATCAAGATGGCCACCAGCGGAGGGGTGCCGCGAGACTATGCCACGTTTCTCACCGGCATCTTTTATCCGGTAAGGCAGGGGTGGACAGCCACCGTGACAGACGATGTGCAGTCTCTCACAGGCTCCGCGCCGCGATCCCTTGAGACTTACGCGGCCGATCATGCCGCCGTGTTGGCTGCATGACGAAGCAGGCGCGGATCAGCGGCGGGCGAGCCGCTCGTCACTCTTCTTTCTGACGCATCGATGTCGGGCGGAAATCTTCGGTGAGATGGAAGATCAACGCCGGCACCATGTCTTGGCGCGGGTTGGAGTCTCTTACCGAGGCGCTCACGTTCTTGCCCGACACCGTCATGCCGCCGAGTTGCCGCTTCGCCCAGGCGGAGCTGCTCCACACGCTGGCCCCGGATTTCGTGTCCAGCAGCTTCCCCGATATGTCGCCTTTGATCTCAGTGCGAATGCCGCCTTCGAGTTTCGTGATATCGATCAGCCGGATGTCGGTGGTCGGCTCCGAATAGACGATGTTCCCGACAAAGACGGCCGCGACGCCGTACTTCTGCCCGATCCTCCTGATCGCCTCCGCATCAAGCTGCTTCGCACCGGCAGCCTCCAACACCGCCTCGCGAGTGCCCAATTCCAGGATCGGTGTCCCCGGATAGGCGCCTTGCAGCTGTTCTTGGAATCGCTGGGTGGCGAAGTGACTGATGGCCGGGTCCGAGTTGGACGTGAATTCGAGGATTCCCAGCGTGCCATAGGCCTTCAGGTCCATCTTGGGCGGCACAGTGACCAAGACGGTATTGGAGCATCCCCACAGGGCAGACAGCAGTATCACAAGCGCGGCGTATGTCTTCATCGAACCTCCTCCTTGTTAGGAGAAGTATAGCTGAGGCGTCGCGCCGGTCCGGGGTTGGACAGAATCTGACGGCCTCTAGTGTTTTCTTGCGCTGACACCCTGCGGGCGTCAGGGCTACTATGAAAGGCCGGTCAGCGCCGCAGATGTTGACCAAAAGGGTCCGCCAGATGCGGAGGTTGCCGGCCCGATAGGCTGAGCGCAGTGGACGAATTTCATGGCGGGGCAGGCTATATGCGGTTACTCACGGCGGTGATGCTGAGTGCATTCGCGGTGGGGTGCGGTCCTTCGATCAAACGCTCCAGCCCAAATCACGTCATCGTCGAGTCGTATCAGATGAACGAGGCGAAAGCGCAACAGGTCGCCGATGAGGAATGTGGTAAGTATCGTCGGCGAGCGTCGGTCACATTGAAGCCGACTTCGCGTGAGGATGAGCGCGACTACATTTTTGCCTGTGTTGACTAGTGCGCAGTGCTCACAAGTGTCTTGCCAGGGTGCCACGTCCGATTCCTTACGATACCCACTGGCCGACGATCTCCACGGCTTGATCTTTTCCAAACATCTTCATCAGCTGCCGGTAGGCCGGTGCCAATAGTGCTCCGAGCGTCGGGTTGTCCGGTTCCATCGCGTGACGAACCTGATCCAGGTCTTGCTGAGAAATCTGGACTCCTTTTGATCTGGCATACACAAGAATGGCTAACCGTACTGATTCATTGCCCAAGAGAGTGTGCAGGGTGGAGGCCACCCGCTTGGCTGTCGCCTGCCGGAATAGGATTTTGAAGGTGTTCACGAGAATAGTCGGCCGAGAGTCGAGCCGCCCGTCTTCCCGGAGACCTCGAACGGCGGCGGCTATTGTCGAGGGATCCGTGCCAAGGTCACGTGCGATGGCGAGGAGCAATCTCTTGGGCAGATGCGGCAGCGACCGGACGTCCTGGAGGATGTCGAGAGGTAGCTCGGGAACAGTGTGGGCCACCGCCGCAACGGCGTCCGCAATATCGCCAAAGAATTGGCCGGTCACGAGCAGCTGGGCGGCACGTCGTGCCGCTTTACTTTGAGCTGCATCATGACCAGGCAGACCGGTGAGTGCGTTTGCGATGTGTAGTTGTGTGAGAGGAAAGGGGGTACTCGGTGCGCTTTGGGGACGTGCTGTCGCGCCTAAGCAGAGGAGAGTGATCAAGCCAGGTAGATGCAAGTCGAGGCACGACGATACGACATCTCGGGCTTCGGCCTCGGAGAGCTCCGGTGCAAGATCCTTCAGGCTGCGCTCCAACGTCTTCAGATCGCCATCGGATAAGCCCGGCAAACGACCGATCATGCTAGACCTTTCTGCAACGCCATCGCTTCAGTCAAGCGCCCATAGGCGAATCTGTCCTGAAGGCTCTCTCGTCGCTTGTCTGCCCACCGCATGCCATGTATCCGGCCTTCCTTCACTCCTGGCTTAGCATTGCACGTTGCGGTGCTTCAATGATGTGAACACATAGAGCCGCCAGACCGCCAGGCTAGGAGAGCTCTTCTTTGGGCGCAAGACCTGCCACATGAGGCAGGCGTTCTTCTACGAATTACAGACAGGTTTCGATTTCCTTTCTCGTCTCAGGCAGCCACGGACGTGCGGCGTGCGCCCGGCTGGCCACGGCGGCCGCAAGTGCGAGGACGATCAACAGTGAGCCGACAAGAAATGTCATCTGCATGCCGACGGCAATGGCCTCCGGCCGTGCGGTTGCGATGTCGTTCGTCCCCGATGCGTAGGTGAACACGGCGCCCATCACCGATGCACCGGTGATGAGCCCGAGATTTCGCGAGAGGCTGAGCATGCCTGAAATGACGCCCCGCTGGTCGGGGTGGCTGTCGGTCATGACAGCGGTGTTATTGGCCGTCATGAACAGCGCATAACCGACGGTGATGAGCACGAGGGGACCGATGTAGCCGGGGATACCCAGCCTCGTTGGCATCATCCACAGAAGGACGGAACCTCCGGCGATCATGGTGAGCCCCACGATGGTCATGCGGTATGCGCCAAATTGATCTGCCATGCGACCGGCTGGCACACCGGTCAGCGCGGCGGCAAGCGGACCGGCCGACAGGACGAGTCCGACAAGAGCCGCGTCAAGTCGCAAGGCACCTGACAGATAGAACGGTCCGACCACCAGCGTCGCCATCATCACCGTCGAGACCAGCGCGCTCATGGCGAAGCTTGCGCTCAGCATGGGATCGCGGAACATCGCCAGGCGGACCAGCGGTGACGCGGTTCGGTCCTCGACGAGCAGAAACAGGCCGACTCCGGCGAGAGCCGCCGCCAGCAGAGCCATGTTGAGCGGGCCGAGACGGCCCCGCCCCATCGTCATGGCGAGTGCATAAGCCCCGAGCGTCAGAGCGAGGAGCACGGTGCCGGCATGGTCGAACCGGCTATTTCCCGTCTTGGCCCGCCGGCGGTCAACGGGTAGGTAGCGATGCGCCAGCAGGAAGGTCAGGATGCCAAGCGGTACGTTCACGAGAAAGATGGCCCGCCAACCGAGGCCGGCGATCAGTACGCCGCCGAGTGATGGGCCGAGGGCAGTGCCGATCGCGGACATCGTGCCAAGCAACCCCATGGCGCTTCCCGTCTTGTCCTTTGGAACGGTGTCACCGATAAAGGCCATGGTGAGCGCCATCATGACGGCCGCTCCAAGGCCCTGCGCCGCCCGGGCGGCAATCAATATCCCAAGCGTGGGCGCGATGCCGCACAGCACGGAGGCCGCTGTGAACAGGAGGATCCCGGCCAATAGCAACCGTCGACGGCCGGTTATGTCACCAAGCCGTCCGACGCTCACAATCAGAGTGGTGATGGCGAGGAGATACGCGAGCACGATCCACTGCACGGCCTGAAATGAGGTGTTGAAGGTTTGCGCCAGCGTTGGCAAGCCTACATTCGCGATGCTAGTGCCGAGCGAGGACAGCAACATCGATAACGACAGTCCGGTAAGTCCCCACCCAATGGAAGGTGTCCGATCTGCACTTGCGGCTTTTGCCTCATCTCGTCCTGTCATGAAGAGTGTCAACATCCTCAGTCCTTTCTGAGCAGCCACACATGTTCGGTCGCCGCACATTTTCCCTTGAGCCCACCGGGCACCTCTGCGCTGGTGAGGAGCCTCACTTGGTACCGATGTCCATAGTGCCGGCGGACCTCTTCGTGCGTGATTGAGAAAGGAGGGCCTTCCGCCGCACGTTGGTCGTACTCATAACAAATGAGCAACTGCGGCGCGTGATCCGTGATGCCTGTGACGTGGGCGGTGTAGCGGCTGCGCATCGTTTCGGGAAGCGCGACCAGCGCGGCCCTGTCATAGGTCGCATGGACGGGACCCAGCATCGTTCGGGTCACGTCGAAGATATTCCCGCCGAAGATGTCGACATTTTCCGCGTGGTAGTGATCTACTGCACTGTTCTTCGCGACCGTGGGTTGTATCTTGAGGTCCGCGAACAATTGCTCAATGGCGATGCTGCTCAATTCAGCTCCGGCAACGCGGTAGCCGTTTGACAGCAGCCACGGAATATCCCGCGTCTTCCCGCATAAAGGCACAAAGATCCGGCTGCCTTTCTCCAGAGCCAGCTCATTGAAATACTTCACCAGCAGCGGGTTGGCGTCACTCTTGTGAAACCCGATTTCATTGTTCGCCCACCTGTCATGCCAAAATTGTGGCTCCATCGTCGGTACCCTCTCTGTTAGGTGACTCGCATAGTCTCCGGTTAGCCAGTCAAGCTGCGGACTGTGTGGAAGTATAGCCGTCTGGGTGATATGGCGGAAGGCGCATCGGCTGCACTTCATACGTGCGTGGGACGCCACATCATGGTCATGTTGTGATATGGTCGGCGCATGCTCAAACCAGATCTCAATCTGCTGCTCACCCTGGATGTCTTACTGGCCGAAGGCAGTGTGGCTCGCGGCGCCCGACGGCTGCGTCTGAGCCCGTCGGCGATGAGCCGGGCCCTCGCGCGACTGCGGAAGACAATGGGCGATCCGCTGTTGGTCAGGGCCGGGCGCGAGCTGGTACCGACCCCACGGGCACTCGAACTCCGAGCGCGGGTCAGTCAGTTGGTGCAGGAGGGGCAAGCGGTGCTGCGCCCGGCGGAGAAGCTCGATCTGAAACAACTCGTCCGAACGTTCACCCTGCGGACCAGCGAAGGCTTCGTGGAAAACTTCGGGCCGGATCTGATTGCGCGCGTCGCCGAGGAAGCTCCCGGCGTGCGGCTGCACTTCGTCCAGAAGGCCAATAAGGACAGCGCGCCGCTTCGCGACGGCACCGTCGATCTCGAAACCGGTGTGGTTGAAAAGACGACTGCGCAGGAGTTGCGTGTCCAAGCATTGTTCCACGATCGTCTCATTGGCGTCGTGCGAACGGGACACCCGTTGGCCAAAGGCAAGATCACGCCTTCCCGGTATGCCGCGGGAAAGCATCTCTCCGTCTCGCGGCAAGGGCTTGAACAAGGGCCGATCGAGGAAGCCTTGCAGAGGCTTGGATTGGAACGGAAGATTGGCACGATCGTCGGCGGCTTCGCGACGGCGATTGCCCTCGCCCGCGCCTCGGACCTGATCGCCACCGTTCCGGAGCGACATACCGGAATTCTGCGCGCCGGGATGTATAGCTTTCCGCTCCCGGTCTCCACGCCGGAGTTCACGGTGTCGTTGCTCTGGCACCCGCGGTTGGATGCGGACCCGGTTCATCGCTGGCTGCGTGCGTGCCTCCGGGATGCCTGCGCGACAGTCCGCTGAAAGTCGCGCCTTGAGCAAGGCGGTTGTTCGTTTGTCTGGTTTCTTTCGTGCGGTGGTCGCCGTTGAGCCACGAAGCCGGGCAGTGATCTACGGTCGTTGCGCCTGCCGGGTGCTTGTCCCTATCAGAAGGAGGATGCGTGAATTCCCACGTTGTGCTTGAAGCCGCTCGGGCCAGCCTCACCGGTGCACTGTCGTTTCCACAGATCGTACGCAACCTCATCGCTGCCGGCGTGGAGTCTTACCATGTCGACGACATTGTACTGCAGTTCACCTTCTACGGGGCGGACGCCGCTCCGCTCTCTTTTGAAGGGTTGCCAAACGTCGCCGCCGACTTCGACGTGCCGGCACTGCGCCTGGCGATTCAAGACAGCCAGCAGAAAGGGCAACAGTATCGCGAATTCTCACAGCGCGCCATGCGAGCCGGCGTGCAGGGGTATTTCGTGTTTCTCCGGGGCCAACGAGTGACCTATCTGGGAAGGCAAGGTGACCAACACACCGAGTGGTTTCCAGGGGCCGAGCCGACAGGAGCTCCCGCTCGTGCATGAATATCCGGCCGCGTTGCACTGACAGCGCACCGGGACGCATCAGGCAGCAGGAGGAGAGAGGTTCGACGATGCCAATGACGCACCGTCCCATACGTTGCCCGCTCAACCCGTTCGAATCGGATTCAAGCGTTCTCGTTACTGCTTTGTCTCACGTGAGGCCGTCCAAAGAATGGCGACGCCGATGAAAGCGGACAGCACCGAGGCAGAGAACACGGCGATCTTTGCGGCGGCGAAATCCGTAATCATCGGAAACGCTTGTCCGGCGATAAAGAGAGACATGGTAAAACCAATACCGGCCAGTGCACCGGCGCCACTCAATTGATGCCAGGAATACGCGTCCGACTTGACGGCGAGGCGCATCCGGACCGCAACCCACGAAGCCGATATCAATCCAATCGGCTTGCCCATGACCAGCCCCGCCGTGACAGCGAGCAGCAGCGTTTCATGGCCCCTCCATGCGTCCATCGTCACGGCCACTCCGGCGTTGGCCAGCGCAAACAGCGGCAGCACCAGGTAACTGGACCGAGCCCCGGCATGGCGCAACAGACGGTCGGCCGGTGATTCCAACCGCTCGTAGATGTCATCGAGCGCGCGCAAGGCAGGCAAGGTCGGCCCATGCCGGAGCACCTCGCCGCTATGCTGTGTTTCGGTCGTCAGGATCACGTCGGCTTGTGTCATCAGCGCCTTCATGTTCGCCGGGGCCCGTGTGGGAATGAACAATGCGAGCAGCACGCCGGCCAGGGTTGCATGCAGCCCGCTTGCCTGAACGGAAGCCCAGAGTACGATGCCCAGCCCCATGTAAGGCAGGACGCGATACACTCGCGAGTAATTCAGAAACGCCAGAGCGACGACGCTCCCGGCGGCGATGGCGAGATATCCCAAGTAAAGGGTTCCGGAATAAAACGCCGCCACCACGAGAATGGCGCCAATGTCATCGACGATCGCGGCCGCGGTCAGGAAGACGCGCAGTTCAATCGGGACCCGGCTCCCCATCATGACCATCAGTGCGATCGCAAAGGCCGTGTCGGTCGCCATCGGTACGCCCCAACCATGCGACCAAGGGCCAGCCGGGATGATCGAGAGGTACAGCCCTGCGGGGACGACCATCCCGCCTATCGCCGCGGCGACCGGCAGCGCGGCCGACTGCCAGCTGGCCAGATGGCCGACCGTGAACTCGCGCTTGATCTCCAGCCCGACTACAAGAAAGAAGATGGTCAGCAGCCCGTCATTGATCCAGTGTCGCAAGGACATACGAAATCCGGCATCACCGAACGTGAAACCGAAGTCTTGTTGCCAGAACCCCTCGAAGGCCGGTGCGAAGGGTGAATTGGTGAGCACGATCGCCAACAGTGTCGCGATGAGGAGCAGCACGCCGGCCGACGGTCCCCAGCTGACAAAGTCGAGTGCCGCCGAACGGACGCGGTGCCCCAGCGTCCCCAGCATCGCATCGGACAACGAGCTTTCGTCCCAGGGGCCGTCATAGCGTCGACCGTTGATAAAGAAGGTCGGTATCACCGTGGCCCCGCTGGCGCGGGCGCTGGTTTCATCCGCCTTAACCCGTTCCTTGGCCCGCCGGATCGCATCGGTGTCTCGCACCTTGTCTTCATCGAGCCCCAAATCGGCGGCGACGGCCACCAGGTCGTCTTCAGTCAGTGCCTCTGACCGGGTCATCAATGCGATGTGGGCGTTCCAGAACCGATCCCCCTCGGCTCGCTCTGCCAGTTCTGCGGCGCGGCGAGCGAGATCGTTGTTCGAGAGAGGACGCTGGCGGAAGACATAGCGCATCCGGTGGCCGAGGCGATCGCGGACCGCGGCAATGGTGTCATTGGCGGCACGGCAGTAGGGGCACGCATAACTGCCATATTCGACGAGCGTAATCCGTGCATCCGCCGGCCCAAGGATATGGTCCCGTCGTCCGTCCACAGGACGATCGAGCCGTCCGCTGTGCATTGTTTGTGACATCCGTGTGCGCTTGATCCGGTGAGAGCCCCGGTCACACTGTACGTGTTTTAGGCGGTTGGGGTCTATCAGTGTGACGGAGGAGAAGGTGAGATGACATCGGCGGGCCAGGGGCCAGAATAGTTCCCCTCAGCCATCGTCAGATTTGTGCTACTCGTCCAGCGTCTGATGTACGGAAGACCGCAAGCGGTCCACCGCTGACATGTCGTCGGCGGCAGACATCCGGGCAGATACGTCTCGGAGATGAAGGCTCTGGTGATCAGCGAATGAACGGCGGCGGACAAGTCGTTCTGAGAGAGATGCGATTACATCTTCAAAACCCGTGCGCATCACCTTCCAGAGCGAATAACGATCCTCACCGCTGCGGTTGGGTCAGGTATCGATACATCCCTTCCACATTCTCTGGGAACCAGTCGGCGTATCGCCCCCAGTGCTCGTACTTCGGAAGGCGGATCGCCTGTTTCGCCTCGTCCAGAGTGACGCCTTTCTTCACGTGTTGGAGCACGGCCGCTTTCAAATCTTCGAGATAGCCGCGAAACATGCGCACGTGGTCTTTCCTCCCGATCTTCCCGTGACCGGGTACCAGGATGTCAAAGTCCAATTGTTCGACCCGCTTGAGCGATTCAATCCAGTCATCCGGATAGTCGCTTCGCATAGTGCGATAGGCCACCGTCTCGACCGGAATGAAATCGACGGCGAACAGCAGTTTGTGCTGCGGAAGCAGGACGACGAGACTGTTATCCGAATGGTTCTTACCGGTGTAAATGAGTTCGACGTGCTTGCCGCCAAGATCGATAAACATGCGGTCAGTGAAGGTGAGATGAGGGGCAGGGGTCGAGGGATCTGCGGCCTCGACAATAGAGGACCGCGCTGCCGCTTGGCTGATCACGCTCGCTCCCTCGTCGGCAAATACGCGACCGCCGGTGATGTGGTCGTCGTGATGGTGGCTGTACACGACATAGCGCACGGGTCGATCCGTGAGCTTCTTGATTTCGCCTTTCAACCAGGTGGCGGCTTCGGCGTTAATCGGATCGGTGACGATCACACCCTCCGGGGTCGTGATGAAAATCGCTTGATGGAAATGGTGCCGGAACAGATAGACATCATCGGCGAGTGTGGTGATTTCATTATCCGGACGCGGTTGCTGCGCTGAGAGGTCGGGTGCTGCAATTAACAGCCATCCAAGAATCGGTAACAGCGTGCACCATTGTACGATCGACATAGAAGGCTCCATAAAAAAGTTCGTCCCTCGGTCACCACTGGCCTGCCGATCACATCGACCCCCGTGAGGCGGAGGCTTCTCCTCTGTTAGCACAGAAGGAATCACGTCATCCTTGCAGTGTTCAGGGGCCAGTTCGGTGGCGTGATCGTCCACCCCGTGCGGCGTCCAAGTCGGTCGCGTTTTCCGCAAAACCCGCGCTCCCATGACCTGCCTTTTCGAGACATCCCATCCACCGTCCATGGCCCATGTACCCCTGTCACCCGCGGGATGTCAATGTCGTGGGGTAGCCGCCTCATCACGCGGCTGCTTTGAGGTGCGCGGTGACGAAAGCCTCTCTACTGTGCCTTAGGCCCGCTCGCACGTCTTTGTCGAATGATCAGGGCACCCACCATGATGGCGACGATCACTGCCAAGCTCAGAACGAAGACTCCGCTGTGAATCAGCCGCGAAAAGCGACTCCACTCGGAGCCTAAGACGTAGCCGACCCCAATAAAGGTGCTGCACCACAGCAACGCTCCGGTGTACGCGAACACCGCAAACTGCGTGAGCGACGATCCTGAGACGCCGGTGAATAACGCAGCCAGATGGCGGATGCCTGGCATGAAGTAGGCAGCCGGAAGCATATAGGCGCCCCGCCGTTGCAGCCATCTGTGCACGCGGTCTAGGTCTTCCGCGCTGGCATGGAGGAGGCCAGCCACTCGGCCGATGACCCGCACTCCGATAATGCGACCTAGGACGTAACTCATGGTGATGCCGCAACTGGTGCCCAACCAGGCGGTTCCGATGGCGGCAGAAATCCGAAGTTCACCTTTAAAGCAGAGGTATCCGGTGAACGTCAGCAAGGCTTCGTCGGGAACGGGCAAGCCAACGACCCCGAGCATCAAGAGTCCGAACAATCCTGCATAGCCGTAAGTGCTGATCAACTCAGTGTAGTCCATCGGCGGCTCCCAGCCTGATACATCGGTCACGACAAAAACTGATTGGTCAGGGATGTCGTCCTTCCGCTGCTTTGCAATCTGCGCTCAAGCAATGTGAATATTCAATCCGGATCCAGGATGAAACAACCCATTGAGTGCAAGACCGCACCTGACTCGGCCTACCAGTGACAGGCTTGGGTGCAAGTCCCAAGTACGGATAAACTCCCGGGTGAACGTCCCAGCTAGGGGTGTCCCCAGTTATTGGAGGAGCCGCCAGATCGCAAGATGAATGCGGGATCCCGGCCTGACCAAGGAGGGCGCTATGCTTCGGCCTCAAACGATACCGTTCGATCGGCACGTGTCCGGGCGTGAAGAAGCTGAAGAAAGTCAGTTGTCCAACGATCCTTCTGCAATGCCGGCTCGTATGAAGCTTGGCGCGGCTTGGTTGTCCGTGACTGCGGTGGGCATTGTCGCCCTCGTCTATTCGATCATGTTGCAATGTTCGCAAGCCTGGACCATGGGAGGACTCGTGGCATTGCTCATCGGGTATGCCGCATATGGCTCGTTCCTGACAAACAAGAACACCGTCCAATTTGCCGACTCCCTGTACTACATGGGTTTCCTCTGGGCCGTCTTTGCCCTGATTGCGACGTTCGTCGTGTGGCCAGCTCCGAGATTGACGGCCGATGCCGTGCTCACGACATTCGGTTATGCGCTGGTGTCGACTTTTGCGGGAATGCTTCTTCGACTCTTGGTCATCCAATTCCAAGAGATGCTTCCCGATCGGCTGGTCTATGCGCAAGAGACGATTGACCGGGGGGTTGAAGCTCTCAATCAACAGATCAAGGACGCGACGACGGACATCACGTCCTTCAGGCAGCGTGCGGCGAGCGAGCTCGGCGGCACATTCCAGGGTCTGCTGCGGTCGCTCGACGATGTTCGGGACAAGCTCGCTGACCAACACCGAACGATGGCGACGGCCATGAGCGCAGGCTTGGAATCTTCGCTCAAGGAGGTTCTGGGGCGGCTCTCGGCGATGCAGATCCCCGAGGAAATGTTGACGGCGGAAGTGGCCAAGGTGATCGCGGCCTTAGGGAAGCGAGAAGAAGACGTTGAACAGGCCGTCCAACAACTCACGCAGAGTCTGGCGCATGCGGCGGACACGGTGACCCGGTTTGGAGAATCGCTGTACGGCTCGGACGTCGCGCAGCGAATGGGAAGCGCCGTGGATGAGTTGTCCCATACGATACGCGGGAGGGCCGAAGAAGTGGCCAACATGGCGACGGCGCTGGAGACGAGTCGTACAGAACTCGAGAGCCAGCTCATAAGCATGCAATCCTTGCGGTCGGCATTTGCGAGTGTCTCGACGCAGTTGTCGACACTGGAAGCCGAACTGAGAGACGTGTCGTCATACTCGCTCGGTGCCGATGTCCGTGACGGACTCGTGAACGTGCAAAAGGCCGTACAATCGACTCTCGATTCCAGTAAAGCGATTGAATCCGCCATGCGCGGCGTCGTGTCGTTCTTGAAGGAGAGCATGACCAAGGAGCCTGCCATCGATGGAAGGTGAGTCGCGATCAGGTTGGGCGCTTGGCTTGTCGCTTGTCGAAGTGATGCTCCTACTCTGCTTTGCCGCGACGATGGTCTATGTGACCGATAGCGGGGCGGGCCGGGCCCCAGAGACGCAGGGAACCCTGGAGAGATCGGAAGATGGAGACGTCGGTCTGCAAGCCAGACTCGATGCGGCCACCGAGAAGAACAGTCACTTGGAACAGCAGGTCAAGGAGATGTCGCTCATCCTAAATGAATTGAAGGTCATGGTGGGCGCCAAAGCACCGTCGAAAGAAGGCCTTCAAGAAGCCGTTGAGAACCTAAAACGCGGGTATGCCTTGTGTCGGAAGAACGGTAATACGCTGATCGAAGCGAGCGTTCAACATGGCGAGGAGACCGTGGCGGTCATTGGAGAAGTTCCTGCCGACTTGGCAGTGAGCTTCACGCAGGGGGATCAGACTTCGGATCTTGAGGAAATTGTGTCGTTCCTTCAAGACGTCTACCAGTACGAGAAGGACCGAAATTGTCGCTTCACGTACCGGCTCAAGTATGCAACGGACCAGGACTACAAGAAGGGCCGCGCCGTGTTCGAGAAGTATTTCTATCCTGAAAAAATGATCAAGACCGGATCCTCTTGATTCAGTTGCTGGAGACGTCCGGTCCTCCTGCCATTTGAGCGTCAACCTACAGTGTTGCCCGTCCGTACAGTGACGACCTCAGACGTGTCAGCCAGCCGGCGGCGATTCTTCATGAAGACCCTGGGACTAATGTCCACCGTCGTTGCCCAGAGGATCATCCGAATGGCCCGAGGTTTCTTGGATTTCATGCGGACCCTTTGTCGTTTCCAATCCTCTGTCACTGGTTGGTGGTGCGTCTTCCATGCGTGGCGGGTCGGGGAGCTGTCCCGTTCCTCCGCAGGCATCGCAGACCTCGACGCGGGATTGCGATAATGGTGGGCGGCCCGATCCTGTGCACTTCGCGCATGTCATGGTCAGTCCTTTCGTAGCCAGGCTAGATGGATCAGCACCGATCGGCGGGTGCCGTCACGTCGTTCCGGACGGTGCGTGTTTTCATCCGGCCATTCAGGGCGCCGGCATCGACGGACAGGGCGTGGCGCGGCTTTCCTTGGCTGCGGAATCTGGCCGGGGGGAGGCCGAACGCCCGTTTGAAGGCCCGGTTAAAAGAAGGTTCGGATTCGTATCCGACGTCGCCGGCCACTTCGGCCACACTCTTTGATGTGGACCGCAACAGTTGCGCGGCCAGGTGCATGCGCCAACGGGTGAGGTAGCCGATCGGCGTCTCTGCCAGATAATGACGGAATCGCTCGGCGAGCACGGAGCGGGATAATGCCACTTCGCTGGCGAGCGAGGCGATGGTCCAGGGCTGAGCCGGCTCGCGATGGAGGAGCGCCAACGCCTTTCCGACGTCCGGGTCGCGTACGCCGGCGAGCCAGCCGGTCTGCGCCGGCGGCAACGACGCAATGTACCGCCGCAACGTTTCCACGAACAACGCTTCCGACAACTTTGCGACGACCGCCGCGCCGCCCGGCCCGGACGCTTCGGCCTGATCGACCGAATAGCGCAGCGTGTCCTCCAACCATCGCCCTGATTGGTGGTCTCGTATATTGATCTTGATGATTCCCGGCAGTCCGGCCAGGAGCATCCGGCTGAGTTCCGGATCGCACGTCATATAGCCGCAGATGAGCTTCGTCACGTCGCCGCCTTCGCCGAATCGATAGAGCCTCAGCCCTTCGGACAGGATACGAGGCAGGTGCTTGGCGCTCTCCATCGGGGTGACCGGAGGGCCGTTCCCCATCACATGCGCATGGCCGTGGGGTAGCACGAGAATGTCGCCTGGGATGAAGGGGACCGGACGAGCGTCCTCCTCAAGGCGGACGTACCCAGTGCCTTCCGTGACGAGGTGAAAGATGATCACGTGTTTGGACTGGACGGAGAGATAGGCGGCCATGGCGCAGGAATCCGGCTCGCGGGCGCACCAGGGCGCAGCGAATTCGCCGTTAAAGAACACGGCGCCGTCGAGCTTCACAGCCCTCAGCACCTCGGAGAGCACATCCATGCGGGGCTCCTCGTCGAGAGACCGACCGTCGGTCGACAAACCGGACGTGCGCTAGATGACCCGCAGCTTAGCATTCCTGCGGCTACGAGAGCCAGACGCTCCGATACGGCACGGGACGGCCGGTCTCCTAGCGTGCGAGCTGGGATAGCAGCGGGGCACCGGCCCACAGGGTGAACACGGTATTGAATAAGGCCGCGCTGGCTGACGAGGACCGCCTGTATGTTTCACCCTTGCGTCTGGAGGCCGGGGGTCTAAAAAGGCTGGGCTCGTTCTGGACGCAGCCGCATCGACGGAGGGCGTGACTGGGTGGCAACAGAGCGGTGATAGTCGGGTGGTCTCTTTTCTTCTTCCTAGAGTACCTGATAAGAGAAGCCATCATGGCCGACCCCAAGCTCTTTGAATCGATAGAGATCGGCGGTCTGAGGCTCGACAACCGCATCGTCATTGCACCGATGTGTCAGTATTCGGCGGTCGATGGTCGGATGACGGATTGGCATCTGATCCATCTGGGTCATCTGGCCTTGTCTGGAGCGGCAGTGCTGATCATCGAGGCGACGGCGGTTGAACCGGCCGGTCGGATCACCTACGCCGATGTCGGACTCTGGGACGATGTGACTGAAGGCGCGATGCGACGGACGCTGGAAAGCGTCCGCCGCTGGTCGGACATCCCGATTGCCATTCAACTCGCCCATGCCGGTCGGAAGGCCTCCACTGAAGTGCCATGGAAAGGAGGCAAGCAATTCCTGACCGATCATAAGTATGGCTGGCCGACTGTCGCGCCGTCAGCTATCCCATTTGCCGCCGGCGAGCATCCCCCGATCGCTCTTGATCGCACTGGGATGAACGCCATTCGCGAATCGTTTGCCGCGTCGGCCCGGCGCGCCGCGCGGCTCGGGGTCGATGCAGTGCAGATCCACGCCGCGCACGGCTATCTCCTGCATGAATTCCTCTCGCCACTGTCTAATCACCGCAGGGACGAATACGGCGGCGGCCTGCACAATCGGATGCGGTTTCCGCTCGAGGTCTTCGACGCCGTCCGCGCCGCCTTCCCGGCCAACAGGCCGGTCACGGTTCGCGTCTCGGGTACCGACTGGATCGACGGCGGCTGGGACGTCGAGCAGACGATCGCGTTCGCGAAGGCTTTGGAGGTTCGCGGCTGTGCGGCGATTCATGTCAGCAGCGGCGGCCTGGATCCGCGCCAGCAGATTCCGGTTGGTCCCGGCTACCAGGTGCCGCTCGCCCGTGCGGTCAAGCAGGCTGTGTCGCTGCCGGTCGTGGCCGTCGGCCTTATTACGGGCTACGACCAGGCCGAGGCGATTGTGAGCGCGGGCGATGCGGACATGATCGCACTGGCTCGAACCATCCTCTACGACCCGCGTTGGCCCTGGCATGCGGCGGCGCACCTCGGGGCGCACGTGAAGGCGCCTAAACAGTATTGGCGAAGCCAGCCAAGCGGGTATCGCGATCTGTTCAAGCACGACTAGGCGGCCACGTGCGGTTCTATCTATCCATGGCCTCCAAGCGTGTCCTCACCGGCTCGCGTTACACATCGGGAAGGCGCAGCAGACTCTTGCCTCCGCACAGGTTAGCGGCTCTGCAATCTATCAGACTAGGGCCACCCCTAGTATAACTGGACCACTAGCATCCTCATGATGCGCCGTACGTGAGGGGGTTGTGATGCATGAGGAACCTATCGGGCACCCTCGAGATCTGCTTTCAGCGTCTCAGACGTTGAAGCAGGACTATGATGCTTTGCTGGCCGAACACCGCCTGCTCGCACGTGATCTGGCCTTCTTTCGGGAGTTCACAGATAGCGCCTCCATAGGCATGCAGTGGCTGCGCGCAGATGGAACTATTCTGTGGGCCAATCAATGGCAGCTCACCATGGTGGGATATTCAGCTGAGGAATACGTGGGTCGCCACATCAGTGAGTTTCATGCCGAGGAGCCGGCCTTGGAAGAACTCCTCCGATGCCTGAGAAAGGGTGAACCGGTTCGGCAATGCGAAATGCGCCTGAAGCGCAAAGATGGATCTATTGGACGTGTGCGGATGGATACGAATGTGCTCTTCGATAACGGCGTCTATCTCCATAGCCGATGCTTTGCAGTGGACCTCACGGAAATCCGGGAAGCTGAAGAGCAGAACGCCTACATGGCGGCGATCGTCTCGTCGTCGGATGATGCCATTGTGAGCAAGACATTGAATGGCATCGTGACCAGTTGGAATCGCGGTGCCGAACGGTTGTTCGGCTACACCGCAGAGGAGATGGTCGGCCAATCAATTCTTCGCCTGATCCCGCAAGAACGACAGGAAGAGGAAGAGACGATTCTGGGGTCTATCCGCCGAGGCGAACGAATTGACCACTTTGAAACCATGCGGCGCCGTAAGGACGGCACCCTGGTCGAGATTTCCCTGACCGTCTCCCCCATCATTGATAGAGCCGGCACTATCATCGGCGCTTCGAAGGTGGCCCGGGACATTACGAAGCACAAGGAAGCCGAGCGAGCGACCCGGGACCGCGAAGCGGAGTTTCGTACCCTGGCCAATGCCATTCCGCAGCTGGCTTGGATGGCCAACCCAGACGGTTACATCTTTTGGTACAACCAAGTCTGGTATTCCTATTCGGGTACCACCCCCGAACAGATGGAAGGTTGGGGCTGGCAGACCGTCCATGATCCCAATGTCCTTCCGCTGGTGCTTGAGCGATGGAAGCGTTCCATTGCAACTGGACAACCGTTTGAAATGGAGTTTCCGCTCCGGGCAGCGAACGGGGAGTTCCGAATGTTTTTGACACGCGTCAATCCCATTCGCCACGCAAACGGACACATTGTGCGTTGGTTCGGCACGAACACGGACGTCGAAGACCTCAAGCGTGCCCGTGAGGCCCTCGCCCAGTCGGTATCGACGCTCGCGACCCTCAATACACTAGGGCAGGCCATCTCTGCTGAACTGGACTTGGAAAAGCTGGTGAAAACCATCACCGACACGGCGACTGGGCTGGCGGGCGCTCAGTTCGGAGCGCTGTTTTATAATCTCACCGACGAGAAGGGAGATTCGTATACGCTCTACGCACTTTCGGGAGCGCCGCGGGAGGCCTTTGCGCAGTTTCCGATGCCTCGAAAAACTCAGATTTTTGCACCCACGTTCGACGGAAGTGGCGTCGTACGCAGTGACGACATTACTAAAGACCCGCGGTATGGAAAGAATGCTCCGCACTCGGGGATGCCGCACGGTCACTTGCCGGTGAAAAGCTACCTGGCTGTGCCCGTCATTTCGCGGTCGCAGGAGGTGTTGGGGGGGCTCTTCTTCGGCCACCGGGAAGTCGGTGTATTCAAGGACAGGGAGGAAGACCTCGTCAAAGGG
This sequence comes from Nitrospiraceae bacterium, assembly GCA_014534095.1. The sequence goes on along the minus strand of JACVSD010000008.1, from coordinate 1,467 downwards.
CTGGCGGCTCAAGCTGCCATCGCCATCGATAACGCCCACCTGTTCCAGAAATCGTTGGACGCCATCCGGACCCGCGAAAGATTTCTCTCCATTGCGTCTCATGAGCTGAAAACTCCGCTTACTTCGCTGAAGCTTCAGGTGCAAATCCGAAAGCGGGCACTAGACAGAGGTGACGTGGAGCGTTTTGCCCCAGAAAGACTTCCCAAGCTTTTCGCGGACGACGAGAAGCAGATCAGTCGGCTTCTGCGACTCGTGGAAGACATGCTCGACATTTCCAGGATTGAAGCCGGAAAACTGTCGCTCAATCTTGAACCGTTCGATCTGTGCTCGCTTGTTCGTGAGGTGATTGATCGCTTTTCCGACACAATAGACGATGCTGGGTGCGTGGTCACTGTAGCTGGAAGCCCAGTGACGGGAACTTGGGATCGCCATCGAGTGGAGCAGATTGTGACGAATCTTTTGACGAACGCCATCAAGTACGGAGCAGGCAGCCCAGTTGTGATTGAAGTGCGCTCGCAAGGCGACGCCGCTCTTCTCTCCATACGAGATCAAGGGATTGGAATCGCCCCTCAGGATCGAGAGCGAATCTTCGGACTCTTTGAGCGAGTCATGACTTCGAGTGTCGTCGCCGGCTTGGGCCTCGGCTTATACATTGTCAAACAACTCGTAAACTCCCATGGGGGTCGAATCTCCGTCGCGAGCGAACTGGGGAAAGGCGCCACCTTTTTGGTGGAACTTCCATTGAAGCCGGTGGTGTCCGTTTAAGGAGTGCAGTGAGCGCGCGTATATTGATCGTCGAGGATGATGAAGACATTGCCCGAAACCTTCGCGAGCTTCTGGAAGGGGAGGGCCATGTCGTGGAGTGGGCCTCAAACGGACGAGTCGCGCTCGATTACTTGCGTGGGACATCCAACCTTCCTTCCTTTATCCTGCTCGACCTCATGATGCCTGTGATGGATGGCTATGAGTTTCGTAAGGAGCAGGAAAAGGATCCCCGCGTGGCATGGATCCCTGTCGTCCTCATGACAGCCGACGGGTATATCGAAGCGAAGAAGTTTAAAGTCGGCGCGCAAATGTATGTCAGTAAACCTGTCGATATCGATGAAATATTACGGATCGTGGAACGCTTTTCTGCTTGAAAGAGAATCTAGCCCGCCTCGTGAGTTGCTTCGAGAGCGGTAACGGCTTCAATCATCGTCGGGCACACCAGGGCAGGATCAGGGCCGATCACATATGCCGGTGATGGATGGCAGCACTTTCCTTCCCGGGGCTAGAGAGCGATTTTTCGATCAAGGACCTTCCTGTCGTCGTTCTCACCGTCGGCGCCGAGCGCCCGCCATATCAGATTGCAGGCTTCATGAAGAAACCACTCGACATTGAAGTGCTCATTCGTGTCGCAACCCAGTATGCAGGGTAGCGCGAGGTTGGATGCATTTACGTGTCGAACTGACCGAGCCTGTTCTAGTG
>JACVSD010000096.1 GCA_014534095.1 Nitrospiraceae bacterium | reverse complement strand
TTCTTGATTTCGCGGCCCGTCACTTCCTTGAAGGAATCGGCCGTGTCGAGAATGCGGTTGATCTCGTCTACGGACAACGGCGCCAGGCTCAGCAAATCTTTCCGTTTGAGACTCATCGCATCCTCCGTTCGTCACCTGTCGAAGCGTGTCTTTTTCACCCGCCTACCCTGAGCGACCAAGACAGACCCTTCCGCGGAGTACATCGCAGGGAGGCGGAAACGGAGAACGACACTGACGGACATTGTCAGCCTCCCGCTTTTAGGATAACGACCCGATCATCTTCTCCCTGTTCTTCGAGCAGGACCTGGACGTTTTCATCTCGAGAGGTCGGCATATTCTTCCCGATGTAGCTCGCTTTAATCGGCAACTGACGGTGGCCCCGATCAATGAGCACAGCCAACTGGATTTCCGCAGGCCTGCCGAGGTCCATCAGACCGTCCATTGCCGCACGAATCGTCCGGCCGGTAAAGAGCACATCGTCCACCAGCACGACGACTTTGTCTGATACATCGAAAGGCACTGATGTTTTTCTCAGGATCGGCTGTTCTTTACGCAACGACAGATCGTCCCGGTAGAGGGTGATATCGAGCTCGCCGATTGGGATTTCCACTCCTTCGATATCCTGGATGCGCTTGACCAGGCGATGCGCGAGATGCACACCGCCGGTGCGGATGCCCACGAGCGCCAGGTCTTTCACGCCCTTATTCCGCTCCAGGATTTCATGTGCAATGCGGGTCAGCGCCCGAGCGATATCACCCGTGTCCATGACGAGCCGTTCATTATCTCTGGCATTACGCGTGGCAGACATCGGACTCCGCATTATTCGGTGAGGGCTGACCGTTTGAATGGCATAAAAAAACCTCCTCGCCAGTGTTTGGTGAGAAGGTTCGATGGGAGTGACCGGCGTAAGCCGGAGCGACCAGCATGGGTGACTCCTTGCTCACCTCACTGGATGAGCGTTAAAGGCAGCCACATCTTAATTGGTGACTATGACGCTGTCAAGGCAGGGCGACTGGCAGCACGAGTGGTCAGCCGACTTGGCAGGTCTCGCTCCACGAGGCAGGTGGGCCAGCAATCCCGCTCTGGAAAGAAACTCACGGTCCGGCTGGAGTGGAGTTTTTTCCTCTTCTGTAACCTGCGACTGTTCATGCCAGGAATTGGCCACGTGAACGGCCACGAGCGGGGTACATTCCGTTGCCGTACAGGCATTCGGCCGATGATGGAATGCCACGGCTTCCACGATGGTCTCACCGACTCCCCAGAGACTCAGCAGATGCGCCCCCACCTCGGCATGGGTCGTTCCGAAGATTTCCTGCTCGGCCTGCCATTCCGGCAAGTGTTTCTCTCGCCGAAGCGCCAGCACTTTCTTGTACTCCTCGGGCTTGTTGGTGACTAAAAGCAGGAGGCCGATGTCATGGAGAAGACCGGCCGTAAACGAATCGTCGACCACGCTCTGTGGGACACCTTCTTCCTTCGCGATCCGCCTGGCCGAAGTGCTCGTGGCGATGCCATGCTGCCAGAGCGCATCCAGCGAAAAGCCGGGGAGCGCCGTGCCTTCGAACTGAGAGAACACCTGCATGGACAGAACCAGCGACTTAATCGTCTCACTCCCCAACAGGGCCACCGCCTGTTCCGGGTTGGCGACTGTGGCACGTAGCCCGAAGAATGCCGAATTGACCAACTGCAAGATTTTGGACACCATGGCGAGGTCACCTGAGATGATCTTGGCGATCTTCTTGAGAGACGCGTCGCGGGAGTGGATCTCCTCTAACAGATCCTGATAGATGGCCGGGAGGCTGGGCAAGTTCCGTAAGTTCACGACTAGGTGACGCAGTTGCTCGTCAGCGAGCGATGCACGCAGTGCGCACGCCCGCGTCATAATCGATTGCAACTGGCGGCCGTCGATCGGTTTTTCAAGAAATTGGTGCGCCAACCCGGCGGACCGAAGACCATAGCCTTTTGCAGTCTCCCCGGAAAACGCGATGCGCACCATCGAGGGATAACGGGTCTTCGCTTCCTCAAGCAACTGCAGTCCGTCCATTCCGGGCATCACCATATCCGTAGCCAGGACATCGTACCGCGTTTGTCCGAGGGCCGCGAGGGCCTCTGTTGCGCTTCCTAAAAAGGCCATCTCCCACTCGGCCTGCATGGGAGTCAGCGTGCGCTTGAGCATGCTGAGCACTGCGGGTGCGTCATCGACGACTAACACTTTACGCATTGGCCCTCCGCTACACGGTAGGATCGCTCACGATCCGTATCGGCAAGTGGCAGGCGAGACTTGAATGGAGCGCCGACGGGAAGGTTGGTGGCTATGGCCGCTTGAGCTCTTCCAAGGCGAACTGCTTTGGCAGCAGCACAGGCAGCACCAGCCCAATCGGATCGCCGCGTTTGATGGTCGTCGGCTTTTCAAGCTGCAGCAGGAAGTTGGCCGTAAAGGCGTCATAGTCCTGAAGCCACTCATACATATTGGGCGTGCGCTTGTACTCCTGCGTTTTGATGCCTTCCCAGACGTGAAACGTGCGATCCGGATAGTGGTAGAAGCGATTCGGAATGTCTTTCATCATAAGCCCGACATGTTTCGGGTAATAGAATCGAATGCCGCAACATAACTTTGGATACCCGCTGTTCAGGATGAGATCGACGTAGGTGCCGGAAAAGGACTTATACCCGAGGAGACGCTCCTCGGGAAGGATCGGTGGCGCTTGCCATTTCACACCGTCCGCCGTCCGCCGAATCTTGCACTCGGCGGGGGAACGGATCAGCCAACCATACTGGCCCACCATGCGAACCGGGCCGCAATCGTCGGGCATGACTTTGTAACCGCTGACCGCCAGGTTCCGCTGTTCATCCAGCGTCATCCCTGACAACAGTGGCCGATGCGGATGAAAATCGAGCTTCACCCGTTCGGGCGCCAGCGCCGTCGTGTACTCACGCTCCCAATAGATGAGGACCTTATCACTGTGTTCCCCGGGTGGACTGTCTGCCTGTGGCTCGCTCATGGGCGGACCTTATAGAACTCCAGCGTGACGTGCAACCGGATCATGCTCGCCTCACATGAAACAATGTCAACCCGGCTTTCAGCCGTGCCTTCGGCAGAATCGTCCGGTGCATACGAAAGGTCGGCAGTGCCTCCACCGATTCTTCCCAGGAGATATGAAACGGGTGGGTTGAGAGGGATGCACGAAGCCCCACCGGCCCTACGATGAATGCATTCCCGCCAGGGCGCAGCAGCTCGCTCCATCGTCCGGTCAGCAGGGACAAGCCCGGTGGGGAAGTAAAGGCATCATACGCGACCCAGTGATAAACGAGGTCGTAGGGCGGTTCCGTGTCCCGAGCGCTAGCCGTCGCCCCGACGGAGACAAAACGAATGCGCTGAAGCCAGTCCCACCGTTGCAGTTCCGCACATTGAGTCCAGAGCTGCTGGGCCTGACGTTGCGCATAGGCGACATAACGGATGGACGCCGTATAATCTCTGGGACGATCGAAGGGAATACAGGTTGAAATGACGGCATCGCCGTTATCAATGAAGACCCGTTCGGCGCGGTTGACGATCGATCCGATCTCGCGATCTTGCTCGCTCAAGTCTTGAAGGTAGTCCGCTACAAAGGGTTGTGCGGCAAGTTCGTCAATCTCGCGCTCATCTTCCGGGTAAAACAGCACGGCGCCAAAGGCCTCGTCCGGCGGAACCGGAGGCAGCCCCTTCACGAAAACCGCACGCCAATCCCGCGGACTCAGGACGCGATGTGCGGGAGCAGCAGGGGCAGACACAGATGAGTCAGGAAGCGTGACGATTGTCTGTTGCTCACGGTCCGCCAACACCAGAGCATTGCCGCTCCTATAAAGACCTCGATCCAGCGGCACAATCCGACGGTCGGTCACATTGACATAGGGCACGCCGGCGGCGTCTTGTGCGAGCGTGGCCTTTTGCGCCAGGCCACGCTGCGCGGTGATACAGAGGCCTTGCAGGGGATCGAAATACCGTACCGGAGGGTCAGCGGCCGGCAACCACGTCACGCGATGTGCTCTTGCAGGGTCCATGAAGAGATTTAGAGGACTCTCACCGAACTCTGTCTGCGGGGTAAAGAAGTTGCTAAAGAGCCGGAAGGCGGCCTCCGAGGGATAGGCCGGGATTCCGCGATAGTGCAACGGGCGTGGAGCGGATCGGGCGCGGCTCTGGTCATCATAGAGTCCGCGAATCAGCTCAAAGGCGGCTGAGCCGGTACCAGGCAGCAGGGACTTGAACAGTTCCACGACGGGCAAGAAATCGACGTCTTCCCAACGCATGGCGCCCATGCAGGACATGAAGCGAGCCCCGTCGAACCCTCCTCCGTCAAGCACATAGAACGCATCTTTTCTCTGGCGGATGGTGGCGCGCCCGTTGGCATCAATATGGAGATCCTCATCCCGATAAAACCACCGCACCTCTTCAACAGACACCCGCAAGGCCTGGGCAGCCATCGCGCGAAGGTCGTCGCGCGTAATTCGTTGCCATCCCGGCTTGGACGCAAGGTTTAAGGTCGTCTCATGGACCAACCCTCCAGGCTTAAGACCCACCCACGTCCCCCAATCCAGCCGGAGGCGAGCCCGCGTCAATGGCGCCTCGACCGCCTCTCCCCATTCGCACTCGTGTAACGGATGCCCATGTGGATCGGTGGCAAGAAACCGGCGACCGTCCGGCCGATAAAACACCAGATGACCTGTCGACCGGCGTTCAACGCGCCCCCCAGCCGACTCAAAATCCGACGCTAGGGCTCGAGTAGAGGGGAACCAGAGGTGACCGGGAGTTTGTAGGGCGACCGTGATTAAATCGGAGGAGGAGGACATTTACTCGCGGATTTGGCCGCTTCCCAGCACAATAAATTTCGAGCACGTGAGTTCCTGGAGTCCCATCGGACCTCGGGCATGGATGCGAGAAGTGCTGATGCCGATTTCTGCGCCAAGACCAAACTGATATCCGTCATTGAGACGAGTTGAGGCATTGACGAGGACGGCACTGGCATCCACTTCCTTGAGAAATCGCATGGACCGACCATAGTCGGACGTGACGATGGCTTCGGTGTGGCGTGATCCGTACTGCGCGATGTGCGCCACGGCCTCATCAAAATGCCTGACAACCTTCACGGCCAGTGTGAGATCCAAAAACTCCTTGCCGTAATCCTCTTCGCCCGCCGGCTTGGCATCCGGCACTAACTGACAGGTCTTGGGGCAGCCTCGGATCTCGACGTTCGCGGCCTTGAGAGCGGCCCCAAGTTTGGGCAGAAGCGTGCGCGCGATGGACTGATGAATGAGCAGGGTCTCCATGGCATTGCAGGTCGAGGGCCGCTGGGCCTTGGCATTCACACAAATGGCTTCCGCCATAGCGGAATCGGCGGTGGCGTCTACATAAATATGGCATACACCCGCATCGTGCTTCACCACCGGAATGGTGGAGTGCTCGGCAATCGTCTTCATCAGCGATGCGCCGCCCCGAGGGATGATTAAGTCGATGAACCGGTCCTGCTTAAGCAAGAGCGGCACCAACTCCCGGTCCGGCCGCGCAATGAACGTGATGGCACCCACAGGCAACCCTGCTTTTTCCGCCGCCTCAGACAAAATCCCGCCAATTGCGGTATTGGAATGGATCGCTTCACTCCCGCCTCGCAACACGCAGGCGTTTCCAGACTTCACGCAGAGGGCGGCGGAATCGGCGGTGACGTTGGGGCGGGCCTCATAAATGATGCCGATCACTCCGATCGGTACACGCACTCGCCCAACCTGCATCCCGTTGGGCCTCGTCCACATCGCCGGCACGTCACCGAGGGGATCGGGTAACTTGGCGACCTCCCGTATCCCGGAGGCCATCTCGGCGATCCGTTGTTCATTGAGCCGCAATCGGTCGGCCATCGCAGCCGTGCTGGGATCAGTTCCAAAGGCTTCGAGATCTTTGTCATTAGCCGCGAGCAGTTCTTCCACCTTGGATTCCAACGCTTCAGCCATAGTCACGAGCGCATGATTCTTTACGGCGGTCGACACATTGGCTAGCTTCGCCGAGGCTGCCTTGGCCTGAGACACCAATTCCAGCACATATTCAGGATTGGGCTTTGGCTCGGGCTCCGGTGCAACGGCGCCCTCTTCGATTTTCTCGAGCGCGGTTTCTGCGACATGCTCGTCTTCTGACAACAATTCTGCCTCCGCTATGGATGAATAGGCGCAAAGCATACCGCGCCCCTCGCGAAGGGGTCAAGGCAAGGACGCAGCTGATTACCGCTATTGACGGCCGCCTAAGGCCTTTTGGAAGTACCGGATCGTCTTCAGTAAGGCGTCTTCGAGATCGACGAGGGGCTCCCACCCGAGCAACGTCCGTGCGCGAGTGATGTCCGGCCGTCTCACTTTGGGATCATCAGCAGGCAATGGGTGGAAGCTAATCTTACTAGAGGAATCCGTGAGCTTGATGACCATATTGGCAATGGTCAAGACGGTCAACTCCCTTGGGTTCCCTATGTTGACAGGTTGATGCATGGTTTCCAAACTGCCATTTTGCTTTGTCAAAAATGAAGTCCGATCGGTTCGTTGTGCCACTGTCGTATCGGACGACACCATGAGCAGGGCAATGATTCCGCGAACGAGATCATCTACATAACAGAAGCTCCGCGTCTGAGAACCATCGCCAAACACGCTTAACGGCTTGCCTTGCAGGGCTTGCACAACGAAGTTGGACACGACTCGACCAT
>JACVSD010000037.1 GCA_014534095.1 Nitrospiraceae bacterium | reverse complement strand
TATTGCTCTTTACTGGTGCCATCGGCAAATCGGCACAGGTGCCGCTCCATGTGTGGTTGCCCGACGCCATGGAAGGCCCCACGCCTATTTCAGCCTTGATTCACGCCGCGACGATGGTCACCGCCGGCGTCTTCATGGTGGCCCGGCTCGCTCCGCTCTATAACTTGTCTCCGGTGGCCATGGATGCGGTGGCCTTGGTGGGTGGCGCGACCATGATTCTCGGGGCCACCATTGCGCTGACCCAGACCGACATCAAGCGCATCGTCGCCTACTCCACGGTCAGTCAGCTCGGGTACATGGTGATGGCCTGCGGGCTGGGCGCCTATGCCTCCGGGATGTATCACCTGCTGACGCATGGCGCATTCAAGGCGCTGCTCTTCCTCGCGTGCGGCTCCGTCATTATCGCTTTGCACCATGAGCAGGACATGCGTCGCATGGGGGGCCTCAAAGACAAATTGCCGGTCACGTATTGGACGTTCGTTGTGGGCTCGCTCGCCCTGGCCGGCTTTCCGCTGACGGCTGGGTTCTTCAGCAAAGACGATTTGCTGGTTTCCGCCTGGTCGGCCGGGCCGTTGGGAGAGGTGCTGACCGTGTTCGGCCTCCTCACGGCGCTGGTCACCGCGTTCTATAGTTTCCGTCTGGTGTTTGTGACGTTTTGGGGCGCGTCTCGTGTGGATCCGCATCAGGCCCGGCACATTCATGAACCGTCCTGGACGATTACGACACCGCTGTTGGTGCTTGCCGGCTTCAGCATCGTGACGGGCTATCTCGGTATTCCTTCGTTCCTTGAACCGATCTTTTCCACCACCAGCGCTGAGCAAGCCGCCCATCATGGCGGGACGGGTCTTGCCATCATGAGTGTGGCAACCGTGATGGGCTTGGCCGGTATCGGGGGCGCCTACTATGCGTATGTGCTCCATCCCGATGTACCGGATCGCATCGCCCGACGCTGGGAAGGCCTCTATCGGGGATCGCTTCACAAATGGTACGTGGACGAAGCGTACAACCGCCTCTTCGTGAGGCCCACCGTTGATATGGCAGCGGGCTTATGGCAACGGGTCGACGTGGCGATCATCGATGCAGCGGTCAACGGTGTGGCACGCGGGTTCGCCTGGAGTGGATGGCTGCTCCGATTGGTCCAAAGCGGTCAAACGCAGCACTACGCGCTGGGGATGGCGCTGGGAGCGGTCATCTTGTTCACCATGTTCGTGTTGTTCTGAAGAATGCCAACTGAGTTTTCATCCCATACCAGTGAATCGAGAATCCCATGACGACGTTCTTTCCCTGGCTCACAGTCTTGATTGTCCTCCCGTTAGCGGGCGCGGCGGCCCTATGCTTGGTAAAAGAAACCGGTGTCCGCGTAACCGCCCTCGCCATCACGCTGGCCGACCTGGTGCTCTCTTTGCCGCTCTGGTGGCTCTTCGATCCCTCCTCCGGTCAGATGCAGTTCGTCGAGGAGGCCGTCTGGATCACCTCGCCCCCGATCCACTACCGGCTGGGCCTGGACGGCATCAGCTTGCCGCTGGTGCTCATGACGACCGTGCTGATGCCGCTCTGCGTGCTGATCTCTTGGCGGTCCATCGAAACGCGGATCACAAGTTTCATGGCCATGCTCTTGATCATGGAAGCCGCGATGCTTGGCGTCTTCGTCGCGCTCGACTTCGTGCTGTTCTACGTATTTTGGGAAGCCATGCTGATTCCGATGTACCTCTTGATCGGCGTCTGGGGAGGACCGAATCGTCTCTATGCGGCGATCAAGTTTTTCCTCTATACGCTGGCCGGCAGCGTGTTGCTGCTGGTCGCCATTCTGGCCCTCTATTTCAACGGCGGCCATACGTTCGATATCGTCCAATTGAGCCAGGGAACGTATTCTTCCTCGCTCCAGTTTTGGCTCTTCTTGGCCTTCTTCGCGGCCTTTGCCGTGAAGGTGCCGATGTTCCCCTTTCATACCTGGCTTCCGGATGCCCATGTCGAGGCGCCGACGGCGGGCAGCGTCATCCTGGCAAGCGTGCTGCTCAAGATGGGCACGTATGGGTTCTTGCGCTTCAGCCTGCCAATGTTGCCCGACGCCTCACGCGAATTCACCCCGGTCATGGTAGCGCTGTCTATTGCAGCCATCATCTATGGCGCCTACATGGCGCTGGCCCAGTCGGATCTCAAGAAACTGATCGCCTATTCAAGCGTAAGCCACATGGGATTCGTGACCCTCGGCTTGTTCATGTTCAACATTCAAGGCATCGAAGGCGCCGTCATGCAAATGGTCAACCACGGGATCACGACCGGCGGCCTCTTCCTCTGTGTCGGCATCATCTACGAGCGCACGCACAGCCGGCAGATTGCCGATAACGTGGGCCTCACCAAGCCGATGCCGCGGTACGCCATTGCGTTGGTCATTTTCGCCCTGTCTTCACTGGGCTTGCCTGGCACCAACAGTTTCGTCGGCGAATTCCTGGTGTTAGCCGGCACCTTTCTCTGGAGTAAGATCGCCACGGCACTGGCCTCGCTAGGCATCATCCTCGCGGCTGCCTACATCCTCTGGATGGTCCAACGAGTGGCCTTCGGCATGCCGTTGCCCGAGATGCTGCCGAAACTTCGTGACGTGGACCCGCGCGAGCTCGTGACCTTGGTGCCGCTGGTCATTCTCATATTCTGGATCGGACTGTTTCCCAATCCCTTGTTGACGCGCATGCATGCCAGCGTGGGAAAAGTGATTGGCCGGTCGGTGCCGGCCATGCCACTACCGGCGGCAGCGATGAGCTCGACGGGCGCTGCACCGAACGGGTCCAGTCCGCTGCCTGCCGAGGTCCGCCTGCCATGACCTTCCAGGTACACGACCTGTTTCTGGTCCTGCCCGAGTTGTTGGTCATCGCAGCGGCCTGCCTAGTCCTGGCACTGGACCCGGTGTTGGACGCCTCCAAGAAAGACGGGCTCGCCTGGGTCAGCCTCGGCACACTCGCCATCTGCATGGGCTTGACCGCTGCACAGATGGACCATCCCGCCACGGCCTTTGGCGGCTTGGTAGTCATCGACTCTTATGGCGCCTTCTGGAAGCTCCTGCTGTACTTTGTGACCGGCCTGACGGTGCTCCTATCCTTTTCATATCTGCGAGAAGAGCGGCTATACGTCGGCGAATATTACGGATTCGTGCTGCTGGCACTCTGCGGCATGATGGTCATGGTGTCGTCGGCCGATTTGCTGACGATTTATCTCGGCACGGAACTCATGTCGCTCTCGCTCTACGTCATGGCCGGACTGAAACGGGTGGAGTCTCGATCACTGGAAGCCTCGGCGAAATACTTTGTGCTGGGCGCCTTCTCCTCCGGCATCCTGCTCTATGGGATTTCCCTCTTGTACGGCGCAACCGGCAGCACCAGACTGGCCGCCATCGCTCAGGCCATTGCTGGCCGTAGCCTCGATGATCCTCTGCTCTTGTGTGCGACAATTCTGATCGCCGTGGGCTTCGCCTTTAAGCTCGCCATCGTGCCGTTCCATATGTGGACGCCGGATGTCTATCAAGGCGCTCCCACGTCCGTCACGGCGTTCATGGCCGTTGCCTCGAAAGCCGCCAGCTTTGGCGCATTTCTGCGCGTGTTTATCGAAGGACTGGGAGGCGTGAAAGCCAATTGGTCCGCCATGTTCCTCATGCTGTGCATCGCCACGCTCGTGTTGGGCAACGTGGTGGCGCTGGTCCAGACGAACGTCAAGCGGATGTTGGCCTATTCGAGCATTGCCCATGCAGGCTATGCCCTGATCGGTGTGGTCGCCGCCGGGCGCGTCCCGGGCGAACACGGCAGTGCACAGGGAGTGGCGAGCGTGCTGCTCTACATCGCGCTCTATGCGTTCATGACCTTCGGCGCCTTTGCCATTGTCGCCATGCTCCGCAAGGGCGGCCTCGAAGGAGAAGAGATTGAGGACTTCACCGGTCTCGCAAAACGGCATCCGGTAGCCGCCTTGCTGATGCTGGTCTTCATGGTGTCTTTGGCGGGCCTGCCTCCCACCGCCGGTTTCATCGGCAAGCTCTATGTCTTCATGGCCGCGGTGGAGGCCGGCATGACCTGGCTGGCCGTCCTGGCGCTCGCATTTGCGGCGGTGTCGGCGTACTACTATCTGCGTCTGGTGATGGTCATGTACATGCGGGATCCCGGTATCCTGACGAGCGCTTCACCGCGGTTCGTGATGTCACCGGCCTTGTCCATTGTGCTGGCGTGTGCGATCGCGGGCGTGGTGTGGTTTGGGATCTATCCCAATCCACTCGTGACGCTCGCCACGCAAGCCGTGTTGACTCTGAAGTAAGACTCACGGCTCTCCAAGCACTTCGAATGGCGCCGCCCACCCTCGCTTTGTCCCACGGGAGACTTCATGAGCGTCTTTCAGTTCCTGGTCGACGTCGCCAAGTCCTTCCAACGCCATGGGTGCGCCAGCCTGGCCGCCTCGCTGGCGTTCTTCTCCTTGCTGTCCCTCTTTCCCCTCGTGTTTCTCTTGCTGTACAGCATCAGTTTCCTGGTATCCCAGGAGGGCATCGGCGAACAATTTTTGCTCAGCTTCCTGAAAAGCTTCCTGCCATCCTTGGGCGAACACGTAGCCGAGGAGTTCCATCGGATCAGCGCCTTGGAAAGCGTACGCTGGGTCGTCTTTTTGTCTTTCGGGTGGTTCGGCGCGCTCGTCTTCTATGAGTTGGACTATGCGCTGAATGTCGTATTTGAGAGCACCCGGCGGCGTCATCTCCTCATTTCGACGGCCATCTCCGTCGCCCTGCTCGGCGCCACCACGCTGCTGTTGATCGTGTCGTATGTCGCCACGCAAATGATCAACTACCTAATCAGCTATGCGCCGCGACCTTGGGGAGTCGATCTCGTGAGCCTCGCGGCCCATGACTTCCTGCTCACCTATACCGTCCCCTTTGCCCTGGCCTTCTTGATGGTAAGCCTCCTCTATAGATTTGTTCCACGCCGCCGTCCCAAATGGCGGGAAGCCATGGTCGGAGCGATGACTTTCGGTGTCCTCTGGGTCGCCGCCAAACTGCTGTTCGTCACCTATAGCGGCTATGCGACGGTCTATGTCCGGCTCTACGGGTCCCTGCTGGAGATCGTCCTGCTCTTGCTGTGGGTCTATTACTCGTCCCTCCTCCTGTTATTCAGCGCCGCGGTCTCTCATCACCTTCAACAACGTGCGCACCTCGCTGCTTCACCGCCCCCCTTCGAGTGAGTCTGGGCCACGGACGATCCTCCATGACGACCGACGGCGCGTCGGTGCTGGTTGCGCCCTTTTTCTGGCGAGGCCTTTCGTTCCCCGCTAAGATGTCTACCGGCAACAAAACGAGGGCGCGATGTTGGAAGAATACGGGAAAGAGTTGATGATGCTGGGCGGAACGATCGCGGGTTTTATCGCGGCCTTGCTGACCGTGCTGGAAAAGCTGCTCGATATCCAGACCCGAGTCCATGCGAAGACAGCTCGGAACGCGGTTCCTCAGGAACGGCCTTCCACTGAGTCCTCCTCCACCATCGATTTCTTTTCCTCCAAACCGTTGCGGGGATCCTCCTACCTACTCCTGAACGAAACAACGGTCATCCTGGCGGGCGGCGTGCTGCTGAACTATGTCGGGCTCACACTGAGTCGTCACCTTGAGAGCATCTTGTTCCTCGACATGACAGGCACGGCGCTGGTGTCCATGCTGCTGGGTCCCTGGTGGGGCGCCATCGTCGCTCTCTTGTCCAATTCCGTTGTGAATTGGCTCCTCTTCCCTGAAGCAGGCGCCGATGTCGTGATCTTTCCCTGGTCACTGGTGAACATGACCGGCGCGCTTTTCTGGGGCATGTTGGCAAGACAAGCGGGGTTCGCGCGATACGTCCGCACGAGCAAAAGTTCCGGCCTAGCCCATACCTGGTTTCTCCTGAGTTTCGGCGTGGCGGGCGCCATCGTGATGAGCCTTCCTGGCACGCTCGTGCAATCAGCGCTCAACGAACGATCGACCTTCGCGCTCGCTCCGGAAGTCGCCGACGCCCTCGGCGGCCGGATCGCGCAGTGGGAATCCGCCGTCCAAATGCAAGTGGAAACGTGGTTGGGGTTCACCTGGGGCGAACACGTCGGTTGGTATGTGGTCAACTGGCTGCAGAACTGTATCCGCTATATTCCCGACAAAACGATGAGCGCGGCAATCGCCTTAGTCGTCTTGAAGTACGGCTATCCGTTGTTCGAGCGGGAACTGATTCACGGGGGGCCCCGCGGCGATCGCCCCGGCGACGAACGAGTTCTGCCACTCGTCCTGGGCCTGCTTTACGCGCCGTCCTATGCCGTCCTGATCAGCAGCGAGCACTACGCCGGCATGGTCTTCTGGCCTCTGTGGTCGATGCCCTGGCTCTTTATCGTCTCTGGATACTTCACGCTTCGGTATTGGGGACCCACCGATGAGACGCTGCACCAGGCCCGTCTGCAGCGAGCAGAACGCTATGCGCGCGCCTTAAAACCGATGGGCAAGGAACCGTCCTACGAATTCTGCCGACGGCTGATATTCGCGACGCTCATCGCGAGCTTGTTGTTCGCGCTCTGCCTTCCCGTCCTATTGATGGATTTCTACCGCGTGACGTTCAAGTTCTTCTGCGTCGTCTACGGATTTCTGCTGGTCGTGCATCTCATCCGCGTCGCCATTGCGCAAAACATATCCGTAGCGCGGACCGACGGATGACCTCGAACGGCCATCCCATTTTTGAAGCAATTATGACCTACGGAGCTGGAGATAATGGGCGATGGCTGACTGCGTCACCAGCCCGACGATCTGATCGCCGGCCATGACGACCAGCCGGTCTGAGCCGTCCCGGGCCATGCGCTCCATGGCCTGGATCACCGGAGCGTCCGGCGCAACGACCAAGGCGGGGGACAATGGGCGCATCACCTGATCGACTCTGCGCCACAGCCACAGCGAACTCGGCACCCCCTGGACGTCTTCAACGCTCAGCAATCCCCTGAGCTGGCCATCCTCTACGACGGGAAATCCCCCATAGCCATAGGGGCGGAAATATTGAACGACCGCCTCCTCGAGGGTGGATTCTGGAGGGATGCCGACCACCGCTTGCACCATCAGGTCACGCACGGGGATCGCGCTGAGCGTATGCTGCAGCGTGGCCTGCCGGCGGCTGGCGAGCGCGGCGGCAAACAAGAACATGCCGATAAAAATGATCCAGCCGCCGTTAGACACCATGGCAGCCGGCAGCACGCCACTCGTCGCCGCCACGATGATGCCGATTCCGAGGACTCCGAACAGGGCGCCGAACCCGAGACCGATAAAGGCCGCCTGTTTGGTTGCCCGGTAAAAGTCTTTCCCCCAGGCCCACAGCCCTGCCCGTAACACCCGCCCGCCGTCCAACGGAAACCCTGGAATCAAATTGAATAGCCCCAGTTGAACGTTGACCATACCGAGCAAGGCTCCCAGCATGACGAAGCCTCGGGCAGCATGCGGTCCTTGCATGGCCTCTGCGACAAACACCAACCCGAGGCACAGGGCCCCCAACACAAAACTTACAAAGGGGCCTGCGATGGCAATAAGAAATTCCGCCCGGGGACTGGGCGCTTCTTTCCGCATGTGGGCGACGCCTCCAAAGATGAACAATGTGATCTGATCAATGGGGATACGATAGCGCAAGGCGACGTATGAGTGACCCAATTCATGCAGCAAGACGGAGACAAACAGGAATACCGCCGCGATTCCTCCCATGGCCCAATACCGTTCCGCGGACAAGCCGGGAAGCGTGTCCGGCAGGTATCCCGTGGCCAACGTCGAGGTCACGAACAGAAAGACCACGAACCATGACGCATGCACCCGAACGGGAATGCCGAGCGCGCGCCCGATCTGCCACGATGGCCATTGCATACGGTCACCGTATCAGCCATGCAAATCGGTGGTCAACACCCCGCAGCCGTGAGGTATACTGGTTCTGATGCACGCCACAACCGTCTTTCGACTCCTTCTCCTACTCATGCTGCCTGTGGGCCTTATGCAGCCACAGACCGGATCAGCTCAGGTCGTGAGGTCTGGCCCTCCGTCCTGCCCGGGGGTGGCGCTCACCTTCGATTTGTGTCCGGTTCGCAACGAGGCCGGATATGATGACGCCTTGATCGAATACCTCACCCAGCATCGGATTCCGGCGACCTTCTTCCTATCGGGAAAGTGGATCGCCAAACACGACGCCGCCGTTCAGCATCTGCTGAACATCGCGTACTTTGAAATCGGCACGCATGGCCAGGTGCATGCGCACCTGCCCTTGCAGACTGCGGCCGAACAACGGGAAGAAATCCGCCGCCCGGTGGCGCGCCTCCAGAACCAGTATGCTCATAAGGCGACACTGTTTCGTCCGCCCTACGGCGAATACGACGACCTGACAGTGGAGGTGGTGAAAGCGCTCGGGCTGCGCTTCATCCAGTGGAGCATCGAATCCGGTGACCCCGATCCCCGTCTGACGACCGACCAGATCGTCGGGAAGCTGTCCAGGACTACCAAACCGGGCAGCATCATCGTCTTCCATGCAAACGGCAAGGGGCGGCAGACCCGTCAGGTCATCGAGCGCCTCACCGAAGACGTGCTGCGCCAGAAAGGGCTCCAACCGATGACGGTCAGCGAACTCCTACAGTGCACACCACTTGGTCATGAGTGAACGATCCGTCAGATTCATGGTGCCGGGAGACCGAGAAGCGGTCGTCACCCTCCTGGCCGAATCCGACCCCTGGAAGACGCTGGGGTACACGCCCGAAGATTGGAAAAGGATTTTTTGCCCGGTTCCGAAAGACCGCGAAGCCTATGTGCTCCAATTCGGAAGCCGTGTCGCCGGCATCGCGATTGTAAAACCGCAGTTCCTGCTCGGCGACTACTTGGAACTCTTGGGCATTGCTCCACAGGCAAGAGGCACCGGGCTCGGAACGACGCTGTTAAACTATATTGAGTCGGCGGTGTTCGGACGAACCAAGAACCTCTTCGCTTGCGTATCAGATTTCAATAGCGCCGCGCGTGAGTTTTACAAGCGCCGGGGTTTTCAAGAGATCGGCCCCATGCCGAATTTCCTCATCCCGGGGAGCGCGGAGTTGCTCCTGCGGAAAACGGCCGGACCAGCCAGAACGCACGGTGGGTGCTCCGGGTGAAAAACGCATGATGCGGGTGCTCAAATTCCTTCACACCAGGATGCGCGTGAGCGATTTGGAGGAGACGATCCGCTTTTATACCCAGGTCCTGGGCCTCGAAGTCGTCGAACAGAAGAGCTCGCCGCGCGGGTCGCAACTCGCCTTTCTCAAGGTGCCGAACAGCGACGAGTTGATCGAGCTGACCAGCTTTCCTCCGAGCGGCCCCGTCCGCGTCCAGCCGGACCTAGTTCATCTCGCTTTCCAAGTCGATGACCTGGACCGGACCATAACCTCATTGAATGCCATGGGGGTGCCAGTCACCGATGGCCCGACCCGGACCTCCTCCGGCAGCCGGTTCATCTTTATCGATGCCCCGGACGGCTATGAAATTGAACTCATCGAACGGTCGCCCGGCGGCCCGCCCGTGTAGCCGCGACCGCCTCTTTTCCTCTCGTTCGCCTTCGTGCTACCTTCCTCCGCCGATCAACGTCATGACGTTCAAGGAGTGGGCATGAAAAACAGGTTCTTCCGCGGGCATGGGCTTGGTAACGACTACATTGTGATGGACCCCAAAGATTTGTCGTTTCGGCTCAGTCCGTCCACCATCGAAGCAATCTGCAACCGCAACTGGGGACTCGGCAGTGACGGCATCTTGGCACTTGTCCCGTCCAGAACGGCTGATTTCGGCCTGCGCATCTTCAATCCGGACGGCAGCGAAGCGGAAAAATCGGGCAACGGCCTGCGCATCTTCGCCCGCTATCTCCACGCCACGGGCAAGACCAAGCGAACGCACTTTACTGTCGAGACGAAGGGCGGACTGGTCACCATTGAGCTTCACCTGGACCGCCATGGTGAGGCGAGTGCCGTGACCGTCGAGATGGGCCGGGCCACATTTCACCCGTCTGCCTTGCCCTGTACGCTGGCCGTCGAGGAATTGATTGAGCAGCCCATCGAAGTAGCCGGCCGCGTGCTCAACTTCACCGGCGTCAGTGTGGGCAATCCCCATTGCGTCATGTTCAAACCAGCGGGACAATCATGGTCCCGCCAGGACCTTCTCGGGCTGGGCCCAGCGTTGGAGACACACGGTGTCTTTCCCAAACGCACCAACGTGCAGCTGGCCGTGCCGACCGGACCAAAGGAAATTTCGATTCTCATCTGGGAGCGTGGGGCAGGTGAAACGCAAGCCTCCGGCTCCTCCTCTTGTGCCGCCGCCAGCGCAGCAGTACGCCTCGGCCTCGTCAAGAGCCCGGTCACGGTGCGGATGCCGGGAGGAAAGCTCAACATCCGGGTGGATAAGGACTTCAGTCTCACGATGAAGGGTCCCGTGGCCGAAGTGGCCCAAGGCGCGCTGAGCCTGTCATTCGTGCGCGGCCTGACGTAAGCGGCCTCCGGTCATTCGCGTGTGTCTTGCCGAGGCGTTCCCTGCGCCGTAAAATGGCTCATGCCTCATCCGGCGCATATCGACCTGCAATCCAAACTCGATCATCTTCCCTCGCATCCGGGGGTCTACTTGTTTAAAGATGCGCAGGGCGAGATCCTCTACATCGGCAAAGCTGCCGTATTGGCCGACCGTGTCCGGTCATACTTCCAAAAGGGCGCGGACCATCACGTCAAGACCAACCTGCTAGTCAGCCAGATCACAGACCTTGAAACCATGGTCACCCGATCGGAGCTGGAAGCGCTGATCCTCGAAAGCAACCTCGTCAAACGTCATCGCCCCCGATTCAACGTCGTGCTGCGTGACGACAAGCAGTACCCCTATGTCCGCCTGCCTATCAAGGAGGATTTTCCGCGGTTGTCCATCGTGCGGCGGGTACAGAAGGACGGGGCGCTCTACTACGGTCCCTACACGCCGGCGAATGCGCTCCGGGAGACGCTCAAAGTCATCAAACATGTATTTCCGCTCGCGACCTGCGCCATCGACATTACCGGCAAGGCCGATCGCGCCTGTATTGAGTATGAAATCAAGCGGTGTATGGCGCCCTGCACCGGGAACCAAACACGAGACGAGTACCATCACATCGTGAAACAAGTCCGCCAGTTTCTGGAAGGACGCGATCGTGAACTGCTCGACGAACTGCGCACCAAAATGGAGGCGGCCGCGGCGCGGGAAGAGTTCGAGGAAGCGGCCCGCTTGCGCGACCGGTGGTTCAAAATCGACCGGATGCTTGAAAAGCAGCGGGTGACGCAGACGGCCGCGACGGATCAAGACGTCCTCGGCTTAGCACGGCAAGGTTCGGCGGTGGACCTTCAAATACTGTTCGTCCGCGGTGGCCTCTTGATCGGACGGAAAGATTTCTTCTGGCCGCAGTCAGCCGAGACGCCGGACGCGGAGCTGGTCCGGTCCGCAATCGAACAGTTCTACAACAAGGACGGACAGCCGCCGAAGGAGGTGCTGATTCCTGTCGAGTTGGAGGACACACCCATCATCGAACAATGGCTGTCGGACAAGCGCGGGAACGCCGTGCGGGTGATCGCGGCCGAGCGGGGCACCAAACATCAGCTCCTCCTGTTGGCGGAAGAAAACGCGGCGGCGGCGGTGGCGCATCACCTTCGCGACGTCGAACTGGATCGGCAAGCGGGAGAAGAACTGAAACGACTTCTTCGATTGGACGATAGGCCGCGACGGATCGAAGGCTTCGACATCTCCAACACCATGGGCAACCAATCAGTAGCCTCCATGGTCGTCTGGGAAGACGGCCAAATGAAAAAATCGGACTACCGGCGGTTCAAGATTCAAACCGTGATAGGGGCCAATGACTTCGCCAGCATGAAGGAAGTGGTCACCCGGCGGTACGGAGGCGTTGACGCCCCGCCCAGGCCGGATTTGATTCTGATCGACGGAGGATTAGGACAGCTCGCAGCTGCGCTCGAAGGCCTGCGAGAGGTGGGCGCCCAGGAGACACCAGTCATCGGGCTGGCTAAGGCACGCGGCGAGAAAGAAGAGCGCATCTTCCTGGCAGGCAGAAAGAACCCGTTTATTCTCAAAGGGCACGCCCCGTCTACGCATTTGCTCCAGCGAATCAGAGACGAAGCGCACCGGTTTGCCATCACGTACCACCGAAAACTCCGTGGGAAGTCGCTCGTCGCCTCCAAGCTGGACCACGTCGTCGGCATTGGCGAAACTCGACGCACCTCGCTCCTAAAAACCTTCGGCAGCCCCGCACAGGTCTCACAGGCCACTGATGATCAACTCCGCGCCGCCGGCCTCGATACGGCAACGATTGCGCAATTACGTGCGGCGATGACATGACGTCTCGAAGAGGGCCAAACGGCCCTTCACGTGACTCCCTATGGATTTTCCCCCTCCAACTGTGCTTACATGGAGCGGCAGATTAGGGGGCAGGATTCAGCTGTGCTGAGTCGTGGTCGGTGTGAGGCCTCATACCGGAGCCATGCACCTCGGGACCAGTGATCATGAACCTCCGTGCTCTCAGCTTTTTCTTCCTTTCATCTAACGCACTGACGTGTCCCTGGACGAGGGCCGATCACGTTCGGTTCACACGAGCAGAGGTTGTCCGGTGAATTTTCGTGGTCCCGAAAGCCTTCAGTACCCCTCGCGAAAAGAATTCCAGCATTTGGGCGAAATCATGCACGCCGTCCGGAGCGTGCAGACCCGCGAACAGTTGCCCGCCCTGGCTTCGGCCGTGTCTCCCTTAATCCCGCACCAGTTCTCAGCCTGTGGCGCCTATAACATTCAGAAGCGTTCCTTACAGGTCGCCTACACCTCGTTTAACACCGAGTTGAATGCCCTCTATGTCTCACAAGGTTTTGTCACGGATCCTTCCATCCGGTTGCTCGAACACACTCAATTCGGCACGGTGTCGAGCGAGGATTCTCCCGACCTCATCGTTCCAAGAGAAGTGACGAGCCTTAAGCTCGATTTTGGAGTTAAAACCTGCCTGTCCGTGGGAGTGCGCGGTGTGCTCGGCCTCTGCACCTACTACGCGTTAAGCAATTTCGACCAGCGCCAAGTGTGGAAACTCCGCAGCATGATGCAAATCCTAGCTCCGCATTTTCATCTGGCTTACATGCGGGCCACTACCTGGTCAGAGACAAGTCGTCCCGTACCGAAGCGGCCGGAATTGACGGGTCGTGAAGAAGAAATCATGCGTTGGGTCGCAGAAGGAAAAACGAACTGGGAGATTTCGGTCATCTTGCACGTGAGCCTCAACACCGTAAAATTTCATCTCAAGAACATCTACCAAAAACTCGGCGGGGTGGAAAACCGCTGGTCGGCTGTAGCTCAATGGCAGCATGCCTCCGGCACAACATTGCAAGATCCGCCGAACCAAGAGAGTTAAGTAGTCCCCGTCGTTCCGACACGCCCGTCAGACCGTTGATGCTTTTCTGGCCTTAATCTAGTGGCCTCTCCGCAATCCATCGCTTCAGTTCATATCCACTGTGTCGTTTGCCCACGCTTTCCCCACAGAGCCTCATTGACCCCTCTAATACACGTTATTTAAGAGACTGCCCTCTTCAATGGCCTACCCATCTGGGTAGGTCCCTTCCTGGTCTAAATTACATATGTTTCTTATCAACAAAGGAGGCCAACCATGGTGACCGCTGAATGTCAGATTGCCAAATCTGCTGCAGTTCACACGTTGCTGGATCTTTTGGAGCAGCGAAAAACCCGTCGTTTCGGGTGCGGGATGGAGTTGCCGGCAGGCCCGCTGCGTTACCGAAGCGCTATGCCTCCCATCCCTGTCAGTCGAGAGGAAATGGCGTACCTGTTGTTCGCCGGCGTCGGTGAAACGGGCCGGCATCTGGCCGACATGCAGTACGTCCGCCGAACCGGTCGTGAAGATGGCCAAGGGATGGCCATTATGAATTTCCAAGGCCGGACAGTGGCGAGCGCGTGCGCCGCCAATACCACCAAGCGTTTCCTGACCGACGACGAAGGCGTGTATTTCGCATCCACGGTATCACATCCCGAGAGCGGCATTCCGCCAGAACTCGTTCCGTTGCAGCACCGCCGGTTGGAGATTCCTCGTCGACTTCCGTACATGCTGTCCTTTAACCAGTGGTACACAAACCGGCCCGGCACGCTATACATC
>JACVSD010000114.1 GCA_014534095.1 Nitrospiraceae bacterium | reverse complement strand
CATACAGCAAGGTGGATCGAGGCGATTCGATACGCGCGCCCCTCTCCAGCCATGCAAGTGCGAGGGCCACGCCGAGCAGCAGCAGGACGAGCACGACCGGAAAGACTGTGATTTGGGATCCGAACAGCAGACCGAGGAGAAAGGCAGCAGTGAGGGACGGCAGCATGAGCCTCCCTCGCACGGAGGGAACCGCAGTTATCCGATATGCACTCGCACGACGTTCGCGAGCATCTCAGCCACTTCGTTGATCAGCCCGTCTTGCTCTCCTTCGATCATGATACGAAGGAGCGGTTCCGTCCCCGAATAGCGCACGACGACCCGACCGCTGCCGTTGAGGCGTTGCTCACAGTCTTGGATGGCACGATGGATGTCGGGAACCGATTCCAGGACGGGTTTCTGCTTCACTTTGACGTTCAGCAACACCTGCGGCACTGCGGACATGGCCTTGGCCAACTCGGACAGCGGCTTCTGGGTTCTCTTCATGAGAGACAACACTTGAAGGGATGAAATAAGCCCATCCCCCGTGGTGTTGTGGTCCAAGAAAATGAAATGTCCCGATTGCTCGCCGCCGAAATTGTAGCCCTCCGCCAACATGCGTTCGAGCAAGTACCGGTCGCCGACCGGCGTTCTGACCAACGTAATGCCGGCTTTCGCCATGGACAACTCCAGCCCGAAATTGCTCATGACGGTACCGACCATCGTCTGTCTCGCCAAGAGCCCGTGCTGGTGCATATCAATCCCTAACGCCGCCATCACATGGTCCCCGTCGACGATCTTGCCCTGCTCGCACACGAAGATGGCACGGTCCGCATCTCCATCCAGCGCAATGCCGATATCGGCGTGATGCATGCGCACCGCCTCTTGCAGCTGCTCAGGATGTACGGCTCCGCAGCCAGCGTTGATGTTCATCCCGTCAGGCGTGTTTCCGATGACCTCGACCTTGGCGCCAAGTTCTTTCAACACAGTGGGAGCCAGCTTGTACGCCGCCCCATTGGCACAATCCACCACGAGTTTCAGGCCTTGGAAATCGAGTTCTCTCGGCAAGGACCGCTTCGCAAACTCGATGTATCGGCCTTCGGCATCATCAATACGATACGCTTTACCGATGAGATCTGCCGTCGGCCTCAGATGGCTGATCTCATCCGAGAGAATCAATCCCTCGATGCGCGCTTCGACCTCGTCCGGGAGCTTGAAACCGTTGCTGGAAAAAAACTTTATCCCGTTATCCTGGTAAGGATTATGCGAAGCGGAGATGACGACGCCGGCGTCGGCGCGCAAACTACGCGTCAGGAAGGCGATGGCCGGTGTCGGCATCGGTCCGACCAGCAGCACATCGACCCCCATCGAACAAATACCGGCCGTCAATGCCGACTCCAGCATATAGCCGGAAATCCGGGTGTCCTTGCCGATGACGATCTGGTGCCGCCCGGCGCGCCGCATAAAGATGTGTGCCGCCGCCCGGCCAAGCTTCATCGCGGTTTCGCTGGTCATGGGCTCCAGATTGGCCACACCACGAACCCCATCGGTCCCGAATAACTTACGCATAGTGCTCCTGTTTGATTGCGGGTCGTGATGCCCGCAGTGCGGTGGCCACTTTTACGACATCCGCCATCATGCCCACGTCATGCACTCGCACAATCCCGGCGCCGCGATCCACGGCAAGGGCCACCGCAGCCGCCGTGCCCCACTCGCGATGCGTAACCGGCCGATTCAACATCCGCCCAATAAACCCTTTTCTGGAAAGACCCACGAGCAGCGGGCGGTTCAACGTTGCAAAAGAGGAAAGATGGCTCAGTATGTCGAGGTTATGCATGAACAGCTTACCGAAACCGAATCCTGGATCAAGCACGATTTGGCTTTCATCAATGCCGGCCTCGGTGGCGACCCGCAACCGATCGACGAAAAATTCTTTGATGTCCCTCACGACATCGACGTAGTGGGGCGCCTGCTGCATCGTTTGTGGCGTGCCCTGCATGTGCATCAGGACCACTCCGGCACCGAACTGGGCAATGGTCTGTGCCATGCCGGGATCGAATCGCAGGGCGCTAACATCATTGATGACCGACGCCCCGGCATCGAGAGCCCTTCGAGCCACTTTGGACTTCATCGTATCGACGGAGATGGGGACGGTAACGCGCGGAACGAGTTGCTCGATGACCGGCAACAAGCGGCGGACCTCCTCTTCTTCAGAAACAGGGGTCGCTCCGGGTCGCGTGGATTCGGCGCCAATATCGAGAATGTCAGCGCCTTGCTCCACCAATTCCAGCGCATGAGTCACAGCCTCGTCGGCATCGGTATAGTGCCCTCCGTCAAAGAACGAGTCCGGCGTGACGTTGACAATGCCCATGATCAACGGAGGATCGCAACGAAGTTCACGCCCTCTAGCGAAAAAGTCATCACGGGAAACAGCCTTGGAGTGAGACCGGTCCATACAGGTCTCATCATGCACATGCCCCAGGCCCAAAGCAACATGCTCCGAACAAAGAAGCGAATGCCTACTCAGACCGTTGACTATGTGGTGGAAATAGTACTAGGGCCACGGCCCAGCGAGGACCATGGCCCAAAACATCCTTAGGCGGGAACGGTTTGCGACGACGACTGAAGGATAATCTGGTCGATTTCCGGCGCGTCCAACACTTCCTTTTCCAACAGCGCTTCAGCGAGGGCTTTCAGGCTGGCCATCTGCTCGGTTAACAGCCGCTTCGTCCGATCATAATTCTCCGTCACGAGCCGCTTGATCTCGAGATCGATCTCTAGGGCGACCTGATCGCTGAAGTCGCGCTTCGTGGCGATTTCGCGACCCAGGAAAATTTCCTCTTCCTTTCGGCCAAAGGTGAGTGGTCCCAACTTTTCACTCATGCCCCACTCGCAGACCATCTTTCTGGCCAAATCCGTAGCGCGCTCCAAGTCATTGCCGGCGCCGGTCGTGACATGCTTGAAGATCAATTCTTCCGCCACCCGTCCGCCCATGAGAATGGCGAGCGTGTTGTACAAAAATTCCTTCGAATAGTTATGGCGGTCGTCCGTGGGCAGTTGCATGGTGACGCCTAGAGCCCGGCCGCGCGGAATGATCGTCACTTTATGCACAGGATCAGTTCCCGGCAACAATTTGGCCATCAAGGCGTGGCCCGCCTCATGGAACGCCGTCACGCGCTTTTCCTCATCACTGAGAATCATGCTCTTGCGCTCGGCCCCCATGAGGACCTTGTCCTTCGCCATTTCAAAGTCCACCACCTCGACTTCTTTTTTGTTCTGACGAGCGGCCCAGAGCGCCGCTTCGTTGACCAGATTCTCGAGATCCGCACCCGAGAAACCAGGGGTGCCGCGCGCAATCTTCTCCAATTCCACATTGGCCGCGACGGGCACCTTCTTGGTATGCACCTTCAGGATGTCCGACCTGCCACGCAAATCCGGACGGTTGACGACGACTTGCCGGTCGAATCGGCCGGGTCGCAACAGGGCCGGATCGAGCACGTCCGGTCGATTCGTCGCCGCGATCAGGATGACTCCTTCAGTCGTATCGAATCCATCCATCTCGACGAGTAACTGATTAAGGGTTTGTTCACGTTCGTCATGCCCGCCGCCGAGTCCTGCGCCGCGCAACCGCCCTACCGCATCGATCTCGTCTATGAAAATGATACAAGGGGCGTGCTTCTTGCCCTGCT
The DNA here is from genome assembly GCA_014534095.1 of Nitrospiraceae bacterium. The sequence continues at coordinate 1,799 of JACVSD010000114.1, read as the reverse complement.
CGAACAAGTCGCGGACACGGGACGCACCGACGCCCACGAACATTTCGACGAAATCGGATCCGCTGATGCTGAAGAACGGCACGCCGGCCTCACCGGCGATCGCTTTGGCGAGGAGGGTCTTCCCCGTGCCCGGGGGACCGACGATCAGCACGCCCTTGGGGATACGGCCGCCAAGCTTTTGAAACTTGCGAGGATCCTTTAAAAACTCGATGATCTCCAGCACTTCCTCTTTCGCTTCATCGACCCCGGCCACGTCGGAAAACGTAACTTTCTTTCGTTCCTCGGTCAGCATGCGGGCGCGGCTCTTGCCGAAGGACAGAGCCTTATTGCCCCCGATTTGCATTTGCCGCATGAGGAAAAACCACAGTCCCAGGAAGAGAATGAAAGGGCCCCAGGTGACAAGAAACGTGATATACCACGGACTTTCGTCCGGTGGCTTCACCTCAATTTGGACATCCTTCTCGCGCAGGACCTTGACAAGATCCGGGTAGTCGGGACTATACGTCCGAACCCGCGTTTTATCTCTCAGCACGGCACTGATGTGGCTGCCCTTAATCGTGGCCCGTTCCACATCGCCCTTGTCAATCTTGGCCATAAAGTCGCTGAAAATGACCTCTTCTTCTGGCGCATGAGTCGGCACGCTGAATAAATTGAAGAGCAGAATCATGAACAGGCCGACCACGACCCAAAAGAGCAGGTTCTTGACCCTGGAATTCATCCAGATCTCCTTGTGGAAGCGTTAGATCCAGCAGAAAGTCTACAAAATCTTGGTGATGTTACCATAGCGGCCTTTGAGCTGACAACCGTGAGGCGGCTGACTACCCCTTCGACTCTTCAGTCTGGTCGAGGACCGCCAGGTAGGGAAGATTGCGGTACTTCTGCTGGTAATCAAGGCCGTACCCCACGACATACTTGTCCGGAATCTTAAAGCCCACATACTCGACCGGCACGTGCACCACCCGTCGCTCGGGTTTACTCAAGAGTGTGCAGACCTTGACCGAGCGGGGTTTCTTCTTTGCCATGGACTTCAACAGATGCTGCACGGTTAATCCGGAGTCCACGATGTCCTCCACCAGCAACACATCTTTGCCCTTAATGTCTTCGGTGAGTTCTGTCATCACCTTCACTTTTCCGGAAGTCTTGGCACCCGAGCCATAACTGGCCGCCACGATGAAGTCGACACGTACCGGTATCCGAATGGCGCGAGCCAAGTCGGCGTAAAACGCATAGGCACCCTTGAGGACGCCCACCAGGACGAGCTCCTTCCCGGCATAATCGGCACTGATCTGCCGCCCCAGCTCACGAATGCGGGTGCGCATCTGCTCTTGGGTCACGATCGGACGGCCGAACATCCGTTCCATCCTACAATGCTCCTTCCGCTGTTGAGTCGCGGCTGGCGGTCAGCACCAAACACTGCCGAGTCCTGGGCGTCACACCCCATCGCTCATCTTGCCGATAGCCCACGATCCATACGATGCCTTCCGGTGCGACGACGATCGGGGTCCTCCTGCGCACGCTGGCCGGCACCTTCACGTCGGTAAAGAAATCCTGCACCTTCTTTGAACGCCCCTTCATGCCCCAGGGGTAAAATCGGTCCCCTGGCTGCCAGCTCCGAATCGTCAAGGCCCCACACACCCGTTCACCGTCCACCACAATACGGTCGGGACGGGGCCCGATATCATGCACCAGTTCCCTGGACAGATGCTGTATCCGGATGGTCTGATTCGTACCGGGCCAGGTCGCCGTAGACTTATCCGGCTGGCCAGAAATCGACAGCGGCGCCAGTCGCACGTCGCCTG
>JACVSD010000186.1 GCA_014534095.1 Nitrospiraceae bacterium | reverse complement strand
GGGTGGCGGTCGCAACCGGATGGGCGAAATCGGTGCGGGACATCGGTCTCCTCCATGAATGCGATTGGGCAACCGCATTTTACCAAATCGGCTGCCGCCCACACCGTCATGGAATCTGTTTGACTACGCAATACTATGAACGTCTCGGGCATAGACACGCAGGACCCGGCGGAAATTGGCGAGTTCGAAGGCGTCTTCGGCACTTTTTAGATGCTGTTCGAGGTTCCGGGTCAGGCGGCGGTAGCGGTTCGTGATCGTGCCGAAGTCGATGCGCCAGCGCAGCGGTAACGGGGCGAAGCCCCCAGACTTCGATTGACGTGTGGAAACCTGGAACTCGACCTTATGCCGACAGGAAACCGCTTCGATCGTGGGACCGGTGTAGATCCCATCGACCTTGACCCGGTCAAGACAAAATCCGTTCTCAACGGCCCGATCCAGAAGAAATTCGGCCGCCTTGGTGTCGTGGACATTGGCCGCCGTGACCAGAATCGCCAGAACGAAGCCAGGTCAGGACATGGCGCTTGACACCTTTGATTTTCTTGTTGCCATCAAACCCACGCTCACCTTGTTGAGGGCCGGAGACGACGCTTTGCGAATCCATGATCCCGGTCGCCGGCTCCGCTGAGCGGCCATGGTCCTCACGCACCCGCCGCGTCAACTGGGCGGCAGCATCCGCCCACACGCCGTCGGCCCGGAGCCGGTCATACCAGGTGCGGACCGTCTGGTGCGCACCGAAGTCGGTCGGGAGAGATCGCCAGGGGCAGCCTGTATGCTCCAGGTAGAAACAGCCGTTCACCATCTCGCGCATATCGGCGGTGAAAGTAAAGTAGCCGGTGAACAGGGGTTTGATAATATCCCATTCCGCAGGTCGCTCGGATAGCGTCGCCCATCAGCCTTGTATTTCTCACGGTCTTTGTCTGTCCACATCCCAATCTCCTTTTAAAGGCTTTTAACAGCCGACAAGGAAAATCAGTCAAACAGGCTCTGAAAGCATCCCACGAGGCCGGAGAGGTCTTGGCGGTTCTGACGGCGGTGCCCATATGCGGCTGATCCGATGGCTGTTGCGAGGGCCGCAGACATAGCCCATCGCCCTCCCGCACGTCAGCCCCCCGTTCACCTCAAAGTAGCATCCTGGTCAGCACCGGCCGGCACGCCCCGCCTGCGAACAGACTCTAAATTGGATCGATGCTCGGGGGGTGCATGGTGTTTAGAGGGCAGTAGGCGGAGGTCTGGCGCAGGCCAGCGTTGCCAGAAGGTCGGTGGGGAAGATCAGGAAGGTGGTGATGGATCGCAGATTTTCGAAGAACCGGGTCCCCATCTTCTCCATCGCCCTGCGCCAGAGATCTTCGGCCAGATCGCAGACGGTATGGAACGCGAAGGCGAGCAGGTTCAGCGAAACGAACACGGCGGAAAGATTGACTTTCCCGTGCCCGAAGTTGTGTTCGAGATTGTATCCGTTATTCTTCAGGACGTTGAAGCTCTCGTTCTCGATTTTCCACCGGGCGCGCCCACAGGCGGCGAGGTCGACCACCGTGTCGGGACCGACCTCGAGGTC
>JACVSD010000147.1 GCA_014534095.1 Nitrospiraceae bacterium | reverse complement strand
AGAAGACCGAGGCCACCGTCGCTTGCAAGGTCATCAACATCATGACCAGTCTCGGTATGCCGGTGTCCCGCCGGGTTGCCTGACCGCCGCGGGAAAGGGCGAAATCCGCCCAATCCCTGATTTCTGCACCAAAGTCGTTCTGGAACACAACTCCGCTGACTGAGTGCGAATACAGAGAGCCATCGTCGGGCCGGGTACATCCCGACCTTTTTCATTGGCTCGCGATCGGCTTCTGCTAAGTAAAATTTCCCCAACCTTTCAAGCCGGAACACACGCCGGCAGAAGCGGGCAGGTGGTGGCGCGTATTGGCTTCGCAATCTGCGACGCCTCCGCTGCAATGAAGAGCTTTTTGGCGGTAATGTTATCGCTTCTATTGGTTCGCTCCGATGTGTTTTCCCATCCTGTCGTCCAAAAAGGCCGGTTCTTGGCAAGGAAGCAATCGAAGCCGATGGCGTATTACGGAAGGAGGGCCGAGACACCACTTCAAGCGTTATGGGCTCAGGCGTCGCCACACCCTCCAAGGCAAGAGGGTGTGGAAATGGAACTTTGATAGTTTCGCCTAAAATTCTGCTTGTATCAATTGTTTCCTGTGCTTGGTCGGGAGCCGCTGTTCCCTTGGCTCCAGCATCGCTGGCCGCGGTAGGACGGCTTTCAGTTGACCATCTTGAAGAAGGGGCCACTAGGCTGTCCTCGCTAATGCCACCTGATTCTGGCTGGTCAGCCGCATGATTCGTCGCTGCCGCCGTTCGCATCGCCTCGCGCTCGCGTTCCTGTCGTGCCGCGTGGCGTCGCCGCGCCTGTTCATCCAGCCGCTCACGCAGCCGCACCGTCTCAAGTCGAAGCTTCAGAGATTCCAGACGGGCAAGCCGCTCTCGTCGCTCGGACATGGCAAGCTTGATGTGCTCATGGAAGTCGGCCACCTCCGGCAGACGCCTGTAAGCAAAGCGCTCCCAAACCATGCGAAATGCCTTGACGAAAAGGTCCCTTGGCCAGGAAGCAAGAACTTCGACATCCATCTCGAGGGCAATCCCTTCCGGCAGGTCATAACCGCGCCGGGTGGCGAGAGCCTGGAGCGCCTCGACCACCTCGCCCGGCTGACTGGGAGTCAGCGCTGCCTTAGCTTCCGCAATTGCGACGGGAAGGTCAGCTTCCAGTTCGTAGAGCCGGTCAGGGAGAAGAATGCTCGGCTCGTCGTACCAGGATTCGGCGTAGGCAATCGTCCGCCGCAGCGCGGTTGCGTTCGGCGAGACCGGCAGGCTTGCCGCTCCGGGCGTGGCGATGATGGTCGCTGGTTCCACTGGTTGCTGGGCGACCGCGGTGGTGCTGATCGTTGCGAACATCGGATTTTATCTCTTTCCTGAGCCAGGAGCGAAAGATGGAGGAGGGGTCTGTAAGATTTTGGCCGCCGTAGTGACGGACGAACTTCTCGGCTATCCGTGCCACATCCTGCGGAGTCAGGTCTCTCCGAACAGCATCGGCAAACGCCATATCGGAGGGGGAGGGAACCCAACTCGCCGTGAGTGGGGCAGGGGTGACCGTGGCAGTCTTGTCTTTCTCCGCCTTGGCCTTCCCCGCTCCCACCGAAATTCCAAGCGAAACTTCAGGCTCTCCCGCCTCGCTTCGCGCGTGAGAGAGAGATTCTTCAGTTAGGTGTTTATGGTGTTCGTGTTCGTCATGCCGAGGATTCGCCGTGGAATCCCGCTTCACAGTAAGGGTTTGCGAGAGTCCGTCGTCCGGCCGGCTGTCTTCTCCCAGGAGGCCGTTTAGAATCTGATCATGCCCAATCAGGCGATACATCCAGCATCGGATTTCGGGATCCGGATGAGGCATGCGTTCGACAAAGCCGAGCGCGATCAGTTTTTCCAGGCGTCGCCGTACTTTGCCGCGGTCGAGTTTGACGGCCTCGGCGATGGTCGCCAATCCGAGCCAGAGATATCCGCGCCGGCAGGCATGGGTGGACATGAACCCATAGATACCCTGTTCCTCACAGCCGCAATCCGCGTGCTGGAAGATGGAAATAGGCACGAGCCCAACCCTCTGCCTGGAATCGTCTTCCATGCAGTTGTTCCTTTCAGGTCATCGGCTATCGAGCCGGATCACAGATCTTCAATGAAAAAGTCATCTTTGGCGGCCTGCCCTTCGGGCACGGAAGCTTGTCACGACTTGCCGCTGCCTGATCGGGTACCATCCGCGTACCGCCGTCAAACGATGTGAAAATCTCGTCCGGTTGGATCGCTCCTCGTTGTTTCACTGCCCCTAATCAAACCTTGGCATTCACCTTCATGTCTGCCATTACGGCCCCCGCAGCGTCACAGTGACTTGTCCGGGGGAATAATGGCGGCAACCGTGGTGCCATGATGCCCCTTACCCCAGCACCATGACGTGAAATGGGGCATAAAGGTTGAGAGCCGGGTGCTGCCATCATCTCCCCCGGCGTGTCACCCACCCGACTCATGCTCCAGAAGGTTTGCCTCCGCGACGTTGCCTAGAACCTGCAGAGTCGCTAGGCCGGGACATAGTTTCTCCGGCACCAAATGGGCTGGCTCGTGACCGTGACGCAATCGATGGCGTTCTGGCATGGGATGGCCGAGCCGCCCCCAAAGTTTTGCAGCAAAGAAGGTTCATTGGCTGATTTTTCAGCGCCCCTTCGCCATCATGCCCCCAACCATGTCACCCCGACACCATGACGGATCGGGGGGCATGACGGCGTTAGCCACGCGATCGAACACCGCCGAGGCGGGCAGGGCGACTTCCGCCGCTACGGAAATGCACCAGAGCCGCGCCCCGATGGACCCGAGCGTGTCATGGTGACGTATCCGGGGGCATGGTGGCGCGTGAGGGCACGCCTCGCCGTGAATATGGAGAACCGCACAACCATGATTAACGCCAGGATGGTCCCAAGACCGTCACCATGACGCACCCGGGTCCATCCTGGCGTGCCGAGTAGCCTCTGCCGGCGGCATGGCAGCCGTCCGGCGCCATCATACCCCCAGCCATATTATCCCCCCGCCTATGTCACCATGACGTACCAGGGGATATGATGGCTCGTTCGCTTCATTGAGCGCCGCCTTTATGGCCCCCTCTACGTCACCATGCCGTCCCTGACGGTTCGTGCCGGGTTGCCAGGACGGACCCCAACGAGTCACCATGACATTCCGGGGGCCATCATGGAAACCGGCAGCGCGAGAGGTTTGCTTGAAGGAGT
>JACVSD010000050.1 GCA_014534095.1 Nitrospiraceae bacterium | reverse complement strand
GCTCCTTGCGGTTGAGACTGCGACCACACGTCTGAGTGTGGCGGTGATGGAAGGGTCGCGTGTGCTTGTGCGTGCCGACACAGAAACATCCGGGCGGCACGCCAAGTACCTTATCTCTACCATCGACGAGCTGTTGAAGTCACAACAGCTTTCGTTGGCGGATTTGGAAGGATTGGCCGTTTCAATCGGCCCCGGCTCGTTTACCGGACTTCGGGTCGGGCTTGCCACCATGTTGGGCTTTCGGATGGCGACCGGCCTGCCGTTGGCGGCGGTTCCCACACTCGAAGCGATGGCCTGGAATCTGCGTCCGCCGCGGAACGCTTCCGTAGCTGCGAGGTCTCGGCCGAGCGGCGTTCAAACGGACTCTTCCGTAGCGCCTTCTGATCTCACCCACACGCCCCAGACGTCATTTCACCCGGCCCTCCCCGAGTCTGCCGGAACAGACTCTTTGCCCGGTGACGTGCCTTTTCCCGGACACGCGCTTTGTCCTATTCTTAAGGCTCGGACTGGCGAGGTCTACTGGGCACTCTATCGCTGGGCCGGCGGGATCCTGACGCAGATGGGGAGTGAGCAAGTGGGGTCCCTGGAAAGCATGGTCCGGTCGCTCAACGGGGTTGAGGGGCCCACGGTCGTCTATGGAGAAGGATGGGAGGTCTATAAGACGGAATTTCTCCGTATGTTCGAACGCATGAACGTTCACGTTCAGGAAGGCCCGCCCGAAGCCATGCCGGCCTCCGCCGTCAGCGTGGGTCTGGCCGGGCTGGATCGTCTTGTGAGAGGCGAGGTCGCCGGCTCGGTGGTCTCTCCCCGGTACGTTCAGCGGGCGGAGGCCGACATCATGATGGAACGGCGGGCCGCCGGAGCCGGCATCTCATGAACGTTCAATCACCGCACAATCAACAGAGCGGCCGATACATCATCGAACGGGCAACCGAACGGGATCTGGACAGAATTTTACAGATTGAACAGGAGTCGTTCTCCGCCCCCTGGACCCGCAAAATGTTTGAAGTCGAGTTGAACGAAAATCCCTTCGGCCATCTGTACACCGCTCGAGCAGCGACGGAGAGCCTGAAGCCGGAGATCGCCGCCGGATACGTTTGCTTTTGGGTCGTCTTTGAAGAATTGCGGCTGATGACTCTCGCCGTTGACTGTTCGGCTCGCCGGCGAGGGGTCGGAACGGAACTGTTGCGGTACGCACTCGTGTGCGGCCGCTTTGAGGGCGCAAGCCGAGCGCTGCTGGAGGTACGTGAGTCGAACGCCGCCGCATTGAGATTGTATGAGCAGGCCGGGTTTTGCCGGACAGCGGTCAGAGAGCAGTACTATACCAATCCTCGTGAGGATGCGATCCTTATGGAGAAGGATCTGTTAGTGGGCGCCAACGGCGAATAGGAGAGCAAATAGCGCTGAGGTCGCCGCCGACTATTTGCTACTCGCTGCTCGCATTACAGGGGAGGTGACTCATGGTGAGTGAAGATCGGATCGCGGATCAGTTGCGTGCATCCAATGTGGAATTTCGGCAACTGGAAGAATCCCACCATCGGCTCGATGCCGAACTCAGTGAGTTGCAGAAACGCCACGTGCTGACGCCGCAGGAAGAAATCTTGAAGAAACAAATTCAGAAAGAAAAATTAGCGATGAAAGATAAAATGGCCGAATTTATACGCCTGTACCGCGACGGCGCGCCTTCTCACTGAGACATGCTATGGCTGCGATTCTTCCGCCTCTCGCGCAACATCTCGCCGACATCAAGCGCCGCCTCATCATCATGACGGTGACGATGCTGGGCGCGTTCGCGCTGACCTTTACCTATGCCCCCGAGCTGATCGGATGGCTCAAGCGTCCTTTCACGGACGACCTGATTTTTTATGGGCCGACCGAAGCGCTCTTTGCGTCGATCAAGGTGTCCCTCTTGGCGGGAGTGGTGTTGAGTTTACCCGTGATCCTGTACCAAGGTTGGAAATTCATCGAACCAGCGCTGCTGCCTCAGGAGCAGCGCTGGGCCGTGCCTCTGTTTTGTTTGGCGGCCGGTTTCTTCGGCTTAGGCTTAATTTTTTGTAATCTTGTCATTCTGCCGCTGGTCATTCAGTTTTTTGTCAGTTTCGGGATGGATCGAGAACTGACGCCCCAATTGGCGGTCGGGACCTACATCGATTTCAACGTCAAATTTTTGCTGATCTTCGGTTTTGCGTTTGAATTGCCGCTGGTCCTCACGTTGCTGTCCCGGATCGGGGTCATCACTCCGGTCCAGTTGGCCCGTTACCGCAAGCACGCCGTCATGCTGGCGCTGATTGTTTCGGCGATTGTGACGCCGGATGCGACGCTCTTTACCATGCTGTTGATGGCGGTGCCTCTGATGGTCCTGTATGAATTGGGTATCTGGGGAGCGAAGTGGTTCGGCCAAAGGCACACAACGGTGAACCCTCCGACCGATGATCGTCCATTGCCGGTCGGCACCGCAGGACACCGGGTGCGATGAAGAAAGCCGTTTATCTGTTGACTGTGTACGTGCTGGGGCTCTTCAGTCCGGTAGAGGCCCAGCAAGCCGCGCCCAGTATTCAAGCCTTGACGACGGCCGGACCGCAAACGGTCTATGCAGGCTCGTTCGGGTTGGGCGTCTTCCGCAGCGATGATCGCGGCGGCTCATGGGCCGCCGCAAACAGCGGATTGAGCGATCCGTTTATCTTGTGCCTGGCGACGGGGCAGGATGGAACACTCTATGCCGGGACCGTTCGGGGCGGCGTGTTTCGATCCCACGATGGCGGCAAGAGCTGGCAGTCCGTCAATGCCGGTCTCAAGCGGCTCGAAATTAAAGCGTTGCTGATCCAGCACGGCGTCGTCTATGCGGGAACGGGAGACGGCCTGTATCGCCTTCCGGAAGGCACCGATGAATGGTCAGTGGTCACCAAAGGCCTGGATGAGACACTGGTCCATTCGATTGCGATGGGGGCCGATCAAACCCTGTATGTCGGCACGTCCGGCAAGGGCCTTTTTCGCTACAAACCGAGCAACTCCGCCAAAGGGTCGGCATGGCAGCGGCTCTCACATGGGCTGGTGGATCATGAGGGGCTTGTCGAAAATTTCATTCGCGTACTGACGATCGATAAAGAGCAGGCGCTGTATGCCGGTACCTTCGACGGGGGCGTGTTTCGCAGCGGCGACGGCGGCGCGACGTGGAGGCCGATCAGTCGGGCATTGCCGAATGATTCGATTCGGGGCATCATCACCAGCGACAAGGGACTATTTGTCGCCACAGGTCGCGGGGTGTTTCAAAGCCGGAACCAAGGCGTCCAATGGATGCCTCTCAATAAAGGATTGACCGAATTGTCCATACAGGTGCTGATCGCCGCCGACGGCGTGTTGTATGCCGGCACAAGCTCAGGGGCGTTCAGAAGCGATGACGACGGCAAAACCTGGATCGGCATCAGCGAAGGTCTCCAAGGCCGGTATCCATAGCGTACCGGAAGCCGAGTCGCCCGGCTTGGTTTCCGGACAAACCTACAACGAGGACAACCATGGCGCAACCAGATGCTGCACCGCGTGCCACAATCAAGGTGACGATGAAGGGCGAGCCGCTGGGAGACATTATGCTCGGATTCTATCCTGACGTCGCCCCGAATCACGTCAAGAACTTCATCAAACTGGCCAAGGAGAAGTTTTATGACGGCTGCACGTTTCATCGCGTGATCCCGGGATTCATGATTCAAGGCGGAGATCCCAACAGTAAGAAGCCGGACCGCTCGTCTCATGGGATGGGCGGGCCCGGGTATCAAATCCAAGCCGAGTTCAACAGCAAGCCGCATCTACGCGGGGTGCTCTCGATGGCCCGATCTAACGATCCGAACAGCGCCGGCTCGCAATTTTTTATTTGCGTCGCCGACTCCAATTTTCTTGATTGGAAGTACACGGCCTTCGGCGAAGTGATGAGCGGGCTCGAGGTGGTCGATAAGATCGTCAACGTCAAACGCGACGGCCGTGACAATCCGTTGGAGCGGGTGGAGATGACCGTCACGGTAGAAGGGGCATAAGCCCTTTGTGAAACGTAAACAGGTACAAGGCCTCTTGTACTTTTTACTTGTCACGATGGCCTTCGGCACTCTGGCCGGCTGCGAAATTCCCTATATCCCTTCCCGGATCGTGTACGAAGACCCGATCAATTTCATTCGACTGGAACCCGACCCCAACGTCTACGATGAACTTCCGAAAACTCTTCACCGCCATCCCTTCACGATGGAAACCGACCAGATGGCGGCTGTGCTGCGCGGGTTCAGCGTGCGGGAGCACCGCAACGCGCTTCAGCGGTTCTTTTCCGGCGAGGCGCCCCGCGAGCCGGTCTTTCGAGAAGAAGAGATCGCATTGTTGGTCCCGAGGCTCACGGAAGCCTTGGAGCAGGCGCGACCGGATGAACGAGTGACGTTTTATTTGAGTAAACCGCAGACCTCGATCAAACGGGAAATCACGTCGGGAGGGCTATACATTCACGATCATGAGTTGCATTTCATCCTGGGAAATCATCGGATTGTGTACGGCATCCCGGCCTACGGCATGGTGTACGACCGCCGATATCCGACCATGCCGACGGCCCCCAAAGGATTCGATCTGTTCTTTGAGCCCGGTGGCGCGGTGATTCCACAGAAAAGCGGTCTACTCACCCGTTCACTGGGGCAGGAGAAAGACGAGATGGTGATCGATTTGCGAAAGTTGCCGCCGCTCGAACCCGTGACCTTTCAAGAAGGGCCGGTTCTGAGGCCTGCGGCATAGGCCAATGTCGCCTCTGCAATCTTGTAATCGTACTGGGCTTCCGCCAAGCGGGTTTGCGCGGCGGTCAGCGCCACCTCCGATTGCGTAACCTCCACGACCGATCCTAATCCCAAGCGATACCGCTGCCTGGCTAATTGCAGGGCCTCCTGCGATGTCCTGACCTGCTCTTCCGCCAGCTTGATCTGCTGAGCGAGCGTGATGGTCTCAAGGTACGAGGTCGTGACCTGCTGAGTGAGCGCCTGTTCAATATTGAGACTCCCGGCCTCGGCCGCGTCTTTCTGAGCCCTTGCCTCACTGACTTGGTTCTCGATGAGAAACCCGGTGAAGATCGGCATCGACACCAGCGCGCCGGCCGTCCACCACCCCCCGGTTTGCTGGTTCTGCCGTGGATCGAAGGGGTCAAACGTGCCGCCACTGGCGATTGCCGAGACGGTGGGAAAGTATTGGCGTTTAGTCGCTCTCATCCGGGCTTCCGCCGACGCGGCTAATTGTTTGGCACGCCGTAATTCAGGATGAGAGAGGCTGTCGGTAAGAAGCGTTTCGAGCGTGCGTTGAGGCTGAGCCTGCACGGGCACGTCTTCCAAAACATAGTCGTCCGGACCGGTGATGCCCATGGATCGATTCAAGTCGGCGAACCCGGCCTTCAGATCATTGCGGGCTTTGACCAGGAGAGATTCGGCGTTGGTCAACTCGACCTGGACCAGGTCCAGGTCGAGTTTCGATTTTAGCTGCTGGCGGTAGAGCGCCTCGATTTGTGTCTTGATAATGCCGCGTTCGCGGACGGTATCTTCGGCGATTTGCACAAGCCGGCGCCGCTTGAGGCTGCTGAAATACGTGCGCTGCACGCCGAGCACCACCAGAGCACGCCGCGCGTCGAGGTCGTGGCCCTGCGCTTGCTCGGCGAGCGAGGATGACGCCACGAGGTTTTGCCTGACACCAAAGTCATACAGAAGCTGGTTGGCGATGACTCCCGTGACGAAGATAGTCTGATTCGGTTGCAGTAAGGCGCCGCCGAGCAGGAACCGAGGATTAATTCGGCCGGCGCCTGCCGTTGTGTCGGCGTTGGCGTACACCTGTGGATAATAGAGGGAACGCACCTGTTCCTTCCTCGCCGTCGCGGCCTTCAGCGAGGCGTCTCCCTCTTGAAGGACGGGATGTTTTTTGAGCGCCGTCTCGACGGCTTGGCGAAGTCCCAAATAGCCGCCGCTGATGACCGGATCGATCGTCGTCTGGTTGTGTTCGGCGGCGTGTGCCGTGAACGCAACGCACCACACGATCAGCACAACCGGTCCCCCTGTCAGCACGTGTCGTAGAGTATTCATACTCGCCTCACTTTTCTGGTCGTTGAGTGTGAAATTTCTGAGCCGCGTGGGTACCTTCGGGCAAACTATACGGTGACGTCTGAAGAACCGTTCCTTCCATCAACTTGCTTTTCCCGACGACGACGATCTCTTCGCTCCCGGTGAGTCCATCGAGGATCTCGACCCATCGGCCGTCATTGAGTCCCGTTCGAATCGTGCGCCTAGAAGCCTTCCCTTGATCGGCGACAAACACCAACGTGCCGGTGCCTTGTGTAATCAGCGCGGCGGCGGGAATCACCAAGGCATCTGGAGAATTCCGAAGTTCAAGGGTCAGTTCGCCGAACGTGCCGGGTTGAAGGCCTTGATCAGGGTTCGGTAAATCCACTTCGACCAGGAGGCTTCGCGTGGAGGGGTCCAGGGCGAGCGTGGTTCGGGTGACCGATCCTTTGAATTGCCGGCCGGGTAACTCCTTGACCGTCAGCACCGCCGGCGTGCCGGCTTTAGCCCACGGCGTATCTTCTTGCGGCACATTGGCGTAGACCCGGACGGTCTCCAAATCCATGATGGTGAACAGAGGAATCGCGCCGGTGGACGAACTGGTCGCCACTTGGATGAGCGCGCCCGGGTCGGCGAATCGCGCGGTGATGGTTCCGGCATAGGGCGCCCGGACCTTGGTGTAATCGCGCAAGGTGATGCGTTGGTCCATGAGATGCTTTGCTCCCTCGAACGCGGCTTCCGCCACGTCGACATCCTGTTTGGCGATGACATCCGGGGTCTGTTTCCACACGTTGGCCAGCCGTTCATAGGTAATCTTCTTGATCTTGAAGTCGGCCACCGCCTGCTGATACTGCTCTTCAACCTCCGGAGCGTCGATCACGGCGAGTATTTGGTCTTTCTTGACTCGATCGCCCTTGTCGGGTCCAATCCATTTCAAGTAGCCGGAGACCTTGGCGTACAGGGTTGTTTGATAGAGAGGCGAGACATTGGCAGACAAGGCTATCGAATAGACGATATCGCGACGCGTCGGTTTGACGACCTGAACGGCGACAGTCTGAGGCTCAGCCGGCGTCTCGGGTGAACCTGCCCGGTTTCCGGCGGTGGAGTCAACCGGAGCGAGGCCCGTGCTCGGGAAGCCCGGCGGCACTCCATCGCTGCGCCGGAGAATGACGAGGCCTATCACGATCAGCACGATGATCGCCAGAGCGATCATCACAGACACACGCCATCGTGCGAAAGCCGGGCGCGGAGGATTCAAAGCGCCGTTTCCCATTCAGAATCCTTCCCTCTCATCAAGACGCCGGCGCCTTTCTCGAATGGGCCGAGTCGCGGGCGAGCATGACGCTGTGAAGCACCGGCACGACCAGCAACGTCATGATGGTCGAAACCAACAGCCCACCCACGACCGCGCGGGCCAGAGGCACCATCGTTTCGTTGCCTTCGCCGAATCCGAGCGACAGCGGCAGCAGGCCGAGGATCGTGGCCAGCGCCGTCATGATGATGGGCCTCAGCCGACGCCGGCCGGCCTCCACGATGGCCGCATCCGGAGGGAGACCGGCCCGAGCCATGCGGTTGGCGAAATCCACCAACAAAATACTGTTTGAGACGACGATTCCCATCATCATCAAGGTACCGATCAACGATTCGACGTTCGCCGAGGTCCCGGTGAGAAACAGCATGAGCACCGTTCCGATCCAACCGAGCGGCACGGCCAGAAGAATGATCAAAGGATCGATCAGTGAACGGAACAGGCCGACCATGACGAGGTAGATCAAGACCACGGCCAGCGGCAGAGCCAGCGCAAAATTCTGAAACGCGTTTCGCATGTTCGCCACTTCTCCCTTCAGCGTGACGACGACGTCCTTGGGAAGCGTGACCGTGTTGACGGCCTCTTCAATCTTCGCCGCGACCCGTCCGAGATCGTTTCCCACCGGCGTCACCAGCACGTCGATAAGGCGGGACAAATCGTAATGATCGACTGAGTCGGGCCCGGTTTTCTGGACCACATCGGCGACATCGCGGAGGCGAACGCCAGGGGCGCGCGCTTCGTCCGCGCCGAAGAAGCGGGATCCGACATTAGCGGTCCGGCCTGCGAACGGCGTGTTCTGAAGCGCCAAGGCCGCTCCGCTCATTCCCGGGATCACCACGTTCGCGCTGGGCATGAGCGGCACGCGGGCGCCGACCAGGGGAATATTCAGGAGATCCTCCGTGTGTTTGAGTGATTGCTCCGGGTACTGCGCGAGGAGGAAGTACGCGTTGGCGGTCTTCGGATCGAGCCAGTGGTTCGGACTCAACGCAATGTTGGAACTGATGCCCGTGATCACATCCACGATGACCTTGTCCTGGGTGATGCCGTAGTACGCGGCCTTGGTTCGATCCACGGTGAGATGCAGTTCCGGATAATTTTTGCCCTGCTTGATTCGGACGTCGGTCGTGTCCGGAATCTGCGCGACGCGGTTGCGAATCTCCTCGGCAACCGGTCGGATGAGGTCCAAGCGCGGCCCTCGTACCTGAATGTCGACGGGCGCACGCAAGCCGAAATTCAATACATCGCTCACGATGCCGCCGGTTTGAAACGCAATATCGACGCCGGGCAAATCCCGGCGCAGCTCATCACGAAGCCGCACAATGTAGTCCTCTGAGCGCCCTTCGTGACTGCCGACCAGATTGACGAGCACGAACGCCGTGTGCGGTCCGGTGTTGGGAGCGAACCGGCCGGCGTCCCCGTAGTACATCCCGATGTTGGAAACGACTTCTTCCAGATCATCCTTCGGCACGACCTGCTGTACGATCTGCTCGATTCGCCCGACAATGGCGCTGGTCTTCTCAATGCGTGTTCCCTCCGGAGCCGTCACCAGCATGGTGAAATTTCCGGCGTCGATCTTTGGAAAGAACTCGGTCCGGAGGTTCGGAACGAACAGAACGGCCACACCGACCAACAGCAAGATGGCCAGGCTCAGCACGAGCGGTTTAAAGCGAAGCCCGGCACGCAGCACGCGTGCATACCCGTTCTGAAGGCGGCTGAACCACCCGTCTTCCTGCTGTTGTTCGCTCATGTCTCTCTGTCCCTGCCGGTACAACCGAGCGAGGACCACAGGCGTGACGGACATGGACACGGCATAATCGGTGATCATGGCAAAGGCGACGGTCATCGCAAGGGGGACAAAGAGAAATTTGATGATCCCGCTGAAATAGATGATCGGCAAATACACGATCAGAATGCAGATCGTGGCCACGAGGATCGGCAGGCTCAGCTCGACGGTGCTGTCTTCCGCCGCGGATCGTCCGTCCTTGCCCATCTCCAGATGTCGATGCAGATTTTCCTGTACGACGATGTTGTTGTCGAGCAGTGTGCCGATCACCAGTGCCAGGCCGCCCAACGTCATGATGTTCACGCTCTGCCCCGTCATGTAGAGCAGAACCAGCGCGGAAGTCAGAGACAGCGGAATCGCGAGGCTGACGACCAGCGCTGCTTTGATGCTGTGTAGGAAGAGAAAAATCATGAGACCAGCGAGCCCTGCTCCTAATAGGCCTTCCTTCTGAAGATTGGCGATGGCTTCCCGAATATACAAAGATTGATCGTAAATAAATTTCACCGACGCGGCCGCGGGAATTTCGGTCAGCTTCGGAATCCGAGCGCGCACGCCCTCCGCCACGTTCAACGTATTGGCGCCCTCCTGTTTCGTCACCGGAATGTAGACCGATTCACGCCCGTTGACGCGGACGATCGATGTTTGAATCGCGGCTGAATCGGCGGCGGATCCGATATCTCGGATAAGAATCGGCGTGCCGTTGACCAACTTAATGGGGATCTCGTTGATTTGGTCGACCACGCCGACGAGACTGTTGGAATAGACGTAGTAATCCAGATCGCCGACCTTCACGTCGCCGGCCGGCAGAATCGCGTTCTGGGCGTTGATGGCGCGCACGACTTCCGAGGGCGACACGCCCCGCGACAACATCTTGTGCTGATCGAGAAAGACGGTAATCTGCCGCACCTTGCCCCCGAGCACCGGAGGCGTGGAGATGCCGGGGATCGACGCCATCTGTGGGCGGACGGTGAAATAGGCCAGGTCCCGCATCTCCTTTTCGCTCAACGTGTCGCTGCTGACGGTCAATAGCCCGATCGGCAGGCTGGCCACGCCGAACTTATAGACGGACGGAGGAAACACGCCGGTCGGGAGTAGGCGAATGATGCTGTACGCCAAACTGGTCAACTCCGACTGTGCGGCATCGATGCTGTAGTCCGGTTGGAAGAACACTTTGATGTAGCTGATTCCCGCCAGGGACTGTGATTCGATGTGTTCGATGTAACTGGCTTGGAGAAACTGCTGCTCGAACCGCAGCGTGATCGCGCCTTCCATTTCGCTCGGACTGAGGCCTCGATAAAAGGTGGAGACGAGAATGACCGGAATATTGATGTCGGGGAAAATATCGACGTTCATCTTCCGGTACGACACGCCGCCCAGAATCACCACGATCAGGCAGATCGCCAGGACGGCATAGGGATTTTTGAGCGCGCTTCGCGTCAGCATGGTTTTGGCGTTCGGTTCCAGTCAAGCCAAAAGCGGCAGAGATCACCGGTCAGCGTCACTAAATCGGAAAAAGCGTTCGGTTTGACCACGTAGCCGTTGGCGCCGCTTGCGTAGGCCGCCTGAACGTCTGTGGGATCATCCGAGGTCGTGAAGACGACGATCGGAAGATAGGCGAACCGGCGATCGGAACGGAGCCGCCGGACCAAATCAATGCCGCTGGTCTGATTGAGCTTCAGGTCGATCAGCGCGAGATCCGGCAGTCGCTGATCAGCCGACCGCGCATGCTTCTCTAAGTAAGCATGAGCGGAATCCGCGCTTTGTTCAAACTCCAGCATGTCTATCAGCACGTGCTGAGCCAGAGCTTGCGCGATCAGTTCCCTCTGAGCCGGGCTGTTGTCCACCAACAGGATTCGCTTATGCATAAGAAACTCGTTCTTTGGTCGGGATGCCGCAGCAAAGCCGGTGCCTGGATCGTTAAGCCAACGCACGGCGCGTAAATAAGCGCCGGAAAAGCGCTGAGAGATAACTGCAAACGGTCGAGAAGTCGATGCCAGTCTGGAATTTTTCCAAGGAGTGTGGAATTTCGCCGGAGGAAATCGTCAATCGGGCAAGCCGTATTTTTTAAGCTTCGTAAGAAGGGTCTTGTAATCGATGTTCAATGTACGGGCGGTCTGGGTCTTATTGCCGCCGTGGTGATGCTGGATGCGGAGGATATGCGACCGTTCGGCGTCTTGAAGGGATCCAATGGAGTCATCCGGCTGGTTCGGTGGCGCATCACCGGCGGGAAGGATGCCGGCTACCTCCTCTTGGCTGATCGGCTCGTGTCGATTCGGCGATGAGAGCAAGATCAGACGTTCCACTAAGTTCCGCAGCTCCCGGACATTACCCGGCCAGTTGTAGGAGTTAAGCCGTCTTATCGCCGCGTCCGAGAAGACCCGCGGCGGTTGGCCGGGCGCGGAGAGCTGCCGGAGAAAATGATCGGCAAGAAGCGGAATGTCTTCCGGCCGTTCTCGCAATGCGGGAACACGAAGCGTCACGGTGTTGATGCGGTACAGGAGATCGTCGCGGAACCTGCCTGCCAGCACGAGATCCTGTAAGTCGCGGTTGCTCGCCGCAAGGAAGCGCGAGTCGGCGTACAAAGTCCGCGTGCCGCCGACTTGGCGATATTCGCCGTGGTCCAGGACGCGCAAGAGACTGACCTGCAGGGAGCCGCTCATCTCGCTGATCTCATCCAAAAACAGCGTGCCTCCTGCCGCGGCGGCAATCAGACCACTTTTGGTTGCGGTGGCGCCGGTGAACGCGCCTTTCTCATATCCAAAGAGCTGGCTCTCCAGCAGATCACCTTTGAGAGTTCCGCAGTTGACGGCTAGAAACGGACCGTCGCGGCGCGGGCTGCGGGCGTGCAGACTGCGGGCCACAAGCTCCTTGCCTGAACCGGTTTCGCCTTGAATCAGCACCGGCGCGTTCGCCGGCGCGATCTTGTCTACCAGTTCCATGAGCGCCTGCCACGCCGGGCTGACTCCATGGACGATGTGGCCGGTCCCGGACCATCCACCGCCGAGACGAAGCGCAAGGTTTTCTCGTTTCAGAGCGCGCACGGTCCGAAGCTTCGCCAACGCCGCCTTGACTTGCGATCCCTCAAACGGCGTGCTTTTGAGCAGAAAATCCCAGGCGCCGGCTTTCAGCGCGTCCACGGCGGCCTGGATCTCTCCATACCCGGTCAGCACAATGACATCCACGTCGGGCTGATGCTCACGCACCCAGCGCAGAACTTCACGGCCGTCGGTGCCCGGCATACGCAAGTCGGTGATGACGCAATCGAACGAGCTATTCTGCAGCACGTCCAGCCCTTGTTTGCCGGTTGCCGCTTGGGCAACGTGGCATCCCTC
>JACVSD010000018.1 GCA_014534095.1 Nitrospiraceae bacterium | reverse complement strand
GTCGTGAGCAGTCGTCGGTCCTTCGCCGAGGATCGGATCGGGTGTCGGCAAAACCGAGCCTGCAAGGCACCAAAGAGAGCGGCGAAACCGGTGCCCGTTCAGATTCGAGCCCGGGCATCTCCGCCAAGCCGGCCGAGGTCCCGACCGCGCTGGCTCGATCCTCCCAAGAACCGCGGCACACCGAGCTGCCCGTCCCCTCCGCCGTTCCGGCCAAACCCGAGCCGCCGTCTTCGACATTGCCAGGAGTCGCTGGAATAGACGGACCATTGGCCGGCCTGGCTCTTGACGGGGCAGGTGCTGCTGACGGTCACTTAGTCCTGGATCTTGAGGCGACCGAATTGAGCTGGGTAGTGGTGCAAATCGACAACGGAAGCCCGCAAGAAGCCTTGTTGCGGTCCGGTGAAAGAGCCCATTGGGAAGCACAAGACCAATTCATCCTCACCCTTGGTAATGCCGGGGGCGTCAAGGCGGAATTGAACGGCAAACCGCAGAAGCCCTTCGGTCCCAGCGGGAAAGTCGCTCGCGACATCGTGCTCAAGCGGTAATCCTCTCCTGCCTCCTGCCTCCTGTCGCGCTCCCAGCAGAGTATCGCGAGAGATCGGGCTTTCTCATTCGAGGCGGTTCGGCGGATCCCTGAGGCGCAAAGGCGCCTCGTTTTGTGCTTGCCTCAAGCAGTGGCTCGTTGAGCTAGTCGAGAACCGGCCCTGTTACCCCCACGCTCCTTCTTGCGATGCACTGGCACAGCGCTTGAACACTCACTGTCGTGCGGCAGGCCGAAATGGGAAGAGGCTTCATTGACAACAATCGAAACGCGTTGCTATAGTTCGAATTCTGCGCCGGGTTTGAACCATTATCTATCATACTGAGGTTTTGCCTAAGTCATGTGCCGTGGGTTCCAACACAAAGGAGGACGTCTGATGGGGTATTTGTCACGGTTTTTGGGAGTCAGTGCAGCTGTTCTGTTGTTGTCGGCCAGCGTGGTCGGAGCTGAAGAAAAGGATCCGCTGAAGCCCCGGGTGCCAGCTGATCAGATGGCCGATGCCAAGCAGATGAAGAACCCGGTTGCGGCGACTCCAGAGAATATCGCCAAGGGAAAGGCGTTATTTGAAGGGAAAGGCACCTGTTTCAATTGCCACGGTAAGGAAGGCAAAGGCGATGGACCGGCCGGCGCAATCCTCAATCCGAGCCCGCGCGATTTCACCAACTGCAAGTTCCACAAGAAGCGGAAAGACGGCGAGTTGTTCTGGGTCATCAAGAACGGCAGTGCCGGAACCGGTATGGTGTCCTTGATCCCGGCGGCGATCAACGAAGAAGAAGCCTGGATGATCATCAACTACGAGCGGAGCTTCTGCAAGGGCGAGTAATTCGTACACTGTAGATAGCACGCTGGTTGAGACCACAGGGTGGGGAGGAAACTCCTCACCCTGTTTTTTTGGCCGCTACTTCGACGAAGGAGGCACAGCGGCCGTCTGGATTTCAGCACTATGGCAACGGAGTTTGGATTCCGGCAATGGCGGTGACTTTGGTGAGGACGATAGAT
Source organism: Nitrospiraceae bacterium (assembly GCA_014534095.1). The sequence goes on along the minus strand of JACVSD010000018.1, from coordinate 20,384 downwards.
CCGGTCTTCTGGCGTGGTTTGAGAGCCGGAATGATCTGAGGATGTTGATCTGCTTTGAGCTGGGCTTTTGACGCCCAGGAAACCTTCTGGCTCACGTAACCGGCCGCTTCTTCCAGGGTGACGTCCCCGTCACGGTTCGTATCCGCCTCCCCTCTTAACGCACGAAGGAGATAGTACGTAAACAATCCATGCCGGTGGGCATCGTCCTCCAGGCCCTTGGTCAAGCCTTCACCGCTGATCAACCGGATAGTGGTGCCTCCGGCCTGATCCCATTTGGGCGGGACCGCTTTTGTCTTGGGGTCGTGCTGCAGCCTGGACACCTGACCATCGAACAGGAGGATCGTCTGTTTAGCCTTCAACCGGGAGAGCGCGGATTCCAATTCTTTCAGAGGGTACAGTTTCGCCGGTGAGGCCGGGCTGCCTTCATACGGGACCAGGAGAATGTCCCCTTTCTGATTCACGAGGGCTTGTCCGGCAAAATATATGATGACCATGGCGTCCTGGTTCATATGCGGCGGCAGCCAGTCCAGTAGCGCTTCATCGATATCGGGTTTAAGGGCTTTTCCGTCCCGGAGAAGCCGGATGTTCGGAGACGGGATGCCCCCCAGAGATTGAAAGTAGTGGGCAACCATCTCGGCATCCGAGGCGGCGTATTTGCGCGGTGCCAGCAGGGGGTCGCGGTAGGCGCTCAGCCCGATCGACACCACATAGGTATGGGGCCGCTGAAAACCGGCCACCGGGGCCGGAATGTGATCGACGTCATCGGTGCTGATGCCGGTCGGCTGAATGGTCAGGGGCAGCGTTTGTGGCGGGGGCGCTGCCGCCTGCCCGAGACCCGTGAGAGCCACGTGCAGTTCCGCCTGCTGGGCCCGCACGGTCGGCGGGAGAGTGGCGACGAATTCCACGGACTTGGTTTCCCCCGGCTGCAATGACGGCACGGACAAGGTGGTCGACGGGAATTGGTCGACCACGAAGGGGGTGCCGCTCAGCGCTGCAGAGCCCTTCTGAATTGGATTCACGCCGGTGTTGACAATGTCGACGCGCACCCGCACGCGCTCGCCGGCTTCGAGAACCAAGTTGCCGTTTTCATCCAGCACCATGGCCTTGAATCGCAGGTCCGAGCCAGGCGGAGGACCGGCAGCCGCTACCGTGGGAGAAGCCTCTTTGCGGCTGGATCCTGGATCGCTTGCGGTTGTAGTGGCCGGGCCGGCGCTGGTCGCGGCGGGGCGCACGGGAGCGCCGAACGCCAGACGGGCATCGATGACGACTTTGGACGCAAAATCGACGACGCTATCCTGGATGAACGGATCGATGATGTAATCGCAGTTCTTCTGGACTGGCTCGATGCGCAAACGTTCTTGGCGCGCGGTTTTGATTTCGGTCTCCCGTAAGAGATTACCTTGGGTATCGTAGACGCGTGCCATGGCGTTCAATTGCAACTTCGCGGGCGCGCGGTCGTACAGGTATTCCTTATCGAGGGTAAACGACCAACTGACCAGATCGACGCGCACGAGCACATCCGGGGTCGCATCCTTCGTTCCGCCGCCTTCGTAAACCACGCGCTTGAATGTTCGGTAGGCCCCTTCAACCAGCGCTTCTTCCAGGCGGGAGCCGACCGGCACCTGCATCAGATGCCCGCAGGAATCGGTGTATTCGGCAGTGAGCTTTTTGAGAGAGGTTGGAATCTCGAGCTTCGCCGTGTGGTCTAGCGGCTCCCCCATAGGAGGAAACTCCAAATGGCCGGCGCAGCCGACGACTGAAAGCGCCGCCCATCCGAGAAGAAAGACGCGGAGGGAACGCAGCGTGGTAAGGAGCACTGTCAATCTGATGGGATGCAACGCCAAGCCTATTGCCGCCGAATGACCCTGGAAAGTGGGCGTCACGGTACCGGAAACACCGGTGGAAAGCAACGGTACTTCTGTGCTTGCTACGAGGGCGGACCTGAATTATTCTCCCTTCCCATGCTCGTGCTTGGCTTGTCCAATATGCGGGATGCCGCCGCGGCGTTAGTGGAGGACGGCCGTGTTGTCGCGGCCGCTGAAGAAGAGCGGTTTGTGCGCGTCAAGCATGTTTCGGCCCTGCCTGTGGAAGCCATTCGATTTTGCCTCAAGGAGCGCGGCGTCCGTCTCAGCGATATGGACGCGGTCGTGGTGCCGTGGAAATATTGGCAGGTGGGCCGGCGAGCCGGTCTGGCGCTCGGAGCCATGTTGCGGTCTCCGGACCTGTTCCAGGTCAAAAGCAAACGTTCAGTGGAACGGCTGGGCCGGGAGTGGAAAGAGTTGGCATTTTTGCGCCGGTATCTGACACGGCGTATTGATGGAACTCCTTGCCCGCGCCCTGTCTTTCTCGATCATCATGTGTGCCATGCAGCCAGCAGTTTTGTGGTGTCTCCGTATAAACGGGCGGCTGTGCTGGTGATTGATGGCGCCTCAGAATCGCATTCCACGCTCTTGGGCGTCGGCGATCACCAGACCATCTCGGTGTTGAAGCGCACGCCGCTGCCGCATTCGCTCGGACAATTCTACGCCGCGATGACGGCGTATCTCGGCTTTATTCCCGATCAGGATGAATACATCGTGATGGGACTCGCAGCCTATGGGGAGCCTCGTTACGCGGCCAGCATCCGCCAGCACCTCTTGAGCCGTCAAGCGGACGGTGAGTTCACCCTCAACGTGCGAGCGCTGGATTTTCACCTGGCCCGGGTCGGGTTGTTCTCCCCCGAGGTGCTGGCACTCTTCGGTCCGAACCGGCGTTCCGACGAAGAGGTCACGCAGCGGCATCGAGACATCGCGGCCAGCGTGCAGCTCGTCCTCGAAGAAGTGCTGCTGCATCTGGCGCGGTATCTCAAGACGGTCACCCGGGCGCCGTATCTGTGCCTCGCAGGGGGTGTCGCCTATAATTGCGTGGCCAATAGCCGGATCCGACAGGAGGTGGGGTTCCAAGACGTTTTCATTCCGCCCGCCGCCGGGGACTCCGGCGCGGCGCTTGGCGCCGCGCTGTGGCACAGTGCCCGACAGGGCTGGAATAAGAATGGGGCGCCGATGAAAGCGGCATATTGGGGGCCGCGGTTTTCCGAGGCGTTCTGCATAGAGGCGCTTCAGAAGGCCGGGTTGGTGGGAGAACGTCTTACAGACGAGGCCTTGTGCGAGAAGGTCTCGTCGGAACTTGCTTCCGGCCGGCTTGTGTTCTGGTTCCAAGACCGGATGGAATGGGGCCCTCGCGCGTTGGGGAACCGAAGTCTGCTGGCCGATCCGCGGCGAGAGGATATCCGAGCGATCATTAACGCCAAAGTGAAGCAGCGGGAACTCTTCCGTCCCTTCGCTCCGGCGGTACTGGAAGAGCGGGCCGGCGAGTATTTCGATCCGCCGTGGCCGTCGCCGTTCATGGCGCTGACCGCGCAGGTCAGGTCCTCGGCGAAAGGGATCATCCCGGCGGTCGTGCATGTGGACGGATCGGCCCGGGTTCAGACGGTCGACCGTGCGTCCAATCCGCCGTTCAGACGGTTGCTGGAAGCCTTCGGCCGGCGCACCGGTGTGCCGGTGTTGTTGAACACCTCGTTTAATGTGCAGGAACCGATCGTCTGCACGCCGCACGATGCCATTCAGTGTTTCCTGCGAACAAAGGTTGAATGGCTGGTTCTGGGCAATGTCTTGGTTCGCCATCCGCGCCCCGCATGAGCCGATGAGTCATTCTCGGCGCTGCCCGTCCGCCGCGGCCCTTTCGGTGCTCCTCGCCGTTGTGATCGGTAATTTTGTGCTCCAGCCGCTCACTGAGCCGGACTTCGGCTGGCATCTCCGGACCGGGATGGACCTTGTACAGCACGCGGGTCATGTGCCGGCGTATGATCCCTATTCCCATACCATGCCTGATTGGCCCTGGGTCGAACATGCATGGCTCACGGATCTCATCATGGGATGCCTGTACCGGGTCGGGCATCCGGTGGGCGCGCTGGCCGTCATCCTGTTCTTTGGCCTGGTCACGGCCAGTGCATGGATCCTCGCCGCGAAAAGCAGCCGGGCCACGGTACCTGTTCGGTTGGCCGCTTGTGCGCTTTCTTTATGGGTCGCCCTGCCGTTTTTGGGTGCGCGCACGCAAATGCTCACCCTGCTCGGACTTGCGACGCTGATGTGGCTGCTGCACCGCCTGGCGCTGGGACAGCGCCAGGCGGTCTGGTTCATTCCGCCATTGTTTCTCGGGTGGGCGAATCTCCACGGAGGGTTTCTCGCCGGCCTCTTCATGCTCGCCGTGGTCCTCGGCTTATCCAGCGCAATGTCTCTGGCCAAGCACATCGGCCCTACGAATCGCCCATGGCTGAGCAATCCTTGGGAACCCTACAGGGGACGTCTGCTTCTGGCCACAGTAGCGGCCTGCCTCCTGACGCTGATCAATCCGTATGGCTGGCGCTTGTACCGGGAGATCGTCGAGTCGCTCTCCGATCGCTTTATGGTCGAGACGCTCCAAGAATGGCAGCCGGTCTCTCTTGAGACCTGGGCGGGGCAGATGTTTACTGCCTATGTAGTACTGCTGGGGTTGGCGATGGTCTGCTGCTATCGCCGGAGTGAGCCGGTACGCTGGGGCCTATGGGCCATCTTTCTGGTGTTGGCTTGTCGCCATGCCCGGAACATCCCGCTGCTGTTGATCGTCAGTCTTCCCCTGATGGCCGACGTGCTCCAGGACGCGCTAGATCGGCTCGGCGCTTACCGTCTGGCGAGCCGGCCTTGTCCCGCCTATGGGACTGGAGTACTCACCGTGGCGCTGGCTCTGTTCCTGCTCTATCTTGGGCCGAGCCATCTGACGTCAGTGTGGCACTTCGGCGTCCAACCGGCGGCCGCGTTTCGCCACACGTCCTATCCGATCGAAGCAGTCGAGTGGGTGCAGGCCCATCGCCCGCGTCTCGGCACGCGCCCTGTGCATGACTACCAGTATGGGGGGTTCCTGCTCTGGTGGCTCCCCGACGAAAAAGTGTTCATCGACGGCCGGATGCCGGCCTGGCGCATCGGCGACCGGTGGATCTTTCGCGACTATGTGGCGCTCCGGGAAACCGATCCGCCAAATCTTGCGCTCTTGGAGAAATATGCCGTCGACTGGGCCCTTGTGCGCCGCGAGAGCGTGTTGGCACGAAGCCTAGAAACCCTGCCGGGCTGGCGTAAAGAGTACGAAGACCGGAAGGCGGTTATTTTTGCGAAAGAAGTGGCGGCGGGTTATTCCAGGAGGGGAGCCGAGGATGGCGCGGGCGACAAAGGCGATATAACGAGGCGATCGGAGTAAACGCCTCTGGCCGCATTCCGGCGAATCGTCCACAGCTCTCGCAACATCGCCAGTCCATCTCGGAACAGGTGCACTTTGGAACCCGGTTGGTCGACCCAGTTGACGGGAACCTCGGCGACACGATACCCGCGCTGCTGTGCCACGAAGAGCAACTCAAGATCAAAGCCGTACCCATTGATACAGGACACCGAGAATAGATCAGCCGACACGCTTCGCTCGAACAGTTTAAACCCGCATTGCGTGTCCTTGATGCCGGCGATTCCCCCCAGCCGTACCAGCGCATTGAAGACGGCTCCGAGGACGCTTCGGTGCCAACGCGCCTGAACTCGGAAACCGGGCCGGCGGGACGCCTCGCTTCGTGATCCGATGGCGATCGAGGCGCCGCCGGCAAGAGCCTGCTCCAGCCGGTCGAGCTCGGTAATCGGCGTGGCGCCGTCGGCGTCGGTAAAGAGGTGCCGCCGCCCGCGGGCCCGCTGCATGCCGTGACGCACGGCGGCGCCCTTGCCTACGCAAGCCGGAAGGCGCACGACTCTGATGAGAGGCGTCTCCCGCGTGGCGGCATAGACGATGCGGGCGGTATCGTCGACACTCCCGTCGTCCACCACAATAATTTCACAGGTTCGACTCCTGGACTCCATATAATCTACGATGGAGCGCAGCGTGGGAAGGATGCGAGCCGCTTCGTCATGAGCAGGGATGATGACGGATAGCTCAAGGGAGTGGGAGTGACTCTCCTGTCTCACCGGTCACCTCACGTGGCGGGTCGAATGCCCGGCACAGTACAGCGGAGGCCATGCGAATGCAAGTAGTTCCTTAGGTGGTTGGCAGACCAGGGCCTCGGCCTTGGTCCTTGGCCTCGCGCCGCGGCAGCGCTTGACAGAGCCGTGCATGGGAGGCGAACGTATGCGAGAAACCTCATCACCGGGAGGGTCGTATGCGCGTGGTATACAGGGTCGCCTCGTGCGGGGTGTTTGTGATACTGCTCGCGGCCTGTGCCGCCTCCGTGCCGCCCAGCCGTATTGGGGACTACGTGCCGGTTGGTCAGTCATTCGATGACTCGCGCTTGACCGTCGAACAGCGCCCGTTGCGGGCGGGATTACTCCTTATCTCCGATACGGCGGCGCGTGACGCGGCTCCCAATCTCCCCGACGAAGCGATGACGAAGCTCGGTGAAGAACTCCGTCATGAGATCAGTCGCGCCCTGCCCGTTTCCATCACGACGGTGATACCGGCCCGCGGTATCCCGCCATTCGAGGGCCACGGCAACCAGAGTCAATTATCCGAATTGGCGAAGCAGCACGGCGTGGATTATCTGGCGGTGGTGGTCTTGTCCAGTACGGAGCAGGAATATCCGGTGTCTTTGTTGTTGGGCTGGACCACGCATATGCAGCCGGGCTACCGGCGCGATAACTGGTCGCTGCTCGAATTTGCGCTCTTCGACGCACAGGACGGGAAGGTGTTGATGCGGGAAGAAGGGCGCGGATGGGCCACCCTGGACCGGCCCACCGCTCCGGGGATAAATCAGTGGTACCCGGTGGTGTATTTGCGACCTCAAGAGGAGCATCGGTATTGGCCCCCGACCTATGAGGGGGCCCCGTATACCCTGCGCGTGGTGTCTTTTAATCAAGCCTCGAAACGGTTGACGACGAAACTACAGAATAGCTGGTTGGGACAGTTGGACGCCGATGCAGCTGCAAGAGGTAGCGGCTGAGCGCACCGCCTTGCGCAACGCTTGCCCACCGTTCCCTGCGGACTTTTCCTCTTTGAAGCCCAAGGAAAGATTAGTGTAAGATACACCGTTCAGCTAGCGAGCGGAGAGTGATTGCGAGTGGCAAGCACATAGATACTCACGTCCTGCGCTTTGTCTCGATATAAGAGATCAACCTTCTGGAGGAACCCGGATATGCTCAATCCGACTCAGCAGACGACCAAGTGGCTACTTGTTGGTAGTGGATTGCTCCTCGGCGCCTCCGTCGCGGCCGGATTGGACGGTTCGTCCATCGCGTCAGCCGCCGGCGTGCCGCCGGCCATGGTACAGGGGTTTTCCGAGATCGTAAAGAAAGCCACGCCGGCCGTGGTCAATATCGCTGTCACGGGCGGGGGAGAAGGCGGGCGGCGGCGCGGGTTGCCTCCTGGTCCTTTCGGTGGACCTCCGGGTGGAGGACCGCCCGGTGGAGAAGAGCCGGGAGGAGAACTGCCTACGCCCCCTCCGATGCCGCCTGGTCCCCCTGCGCCGCATGGACGTCCTGATCAGAGTGCGGGGTCCGGTGTCGTGTTGGATCCCAACGGATACATCGTCACGAACAACCACGTCGTCGAGGGCGCCACGCAGATCACCGTCACGCTGAGCGATCGGCGCGAGTTTCCGGCGAAAGTGATCGGCACGGATCCCAAAACCGACCTCGCCGTTATCAAGATTGAGGCCAAGGATCTCCCCTCTCTGCGATGGGCAGAGTACGAAAAATTGCAGGTTGGTGATCTAGTGCTGGCAGTGGGGAGCCCATTCGGGCTCAGTTCTACCGTGACGCTCGGCATCATCAGCGCCTTGGGTCGTGGGAACGTCGGCATCGCGGATTACGAAGACTTTATTCAAACCGATGCGGCCATCAATCCGGGCAATTCAGGCGGGGCGCTCGTCAATATGAACGGGGAGTTGATCGGTATCAATACGGCTATTTTCTCTCGGACCGGTGGATCGGAAGGCATCGGCTTTGCCATACCGAGCAGCATTGCTCTCGATATCGTCGATAGCCTTCAGAAGACCGGCAAGGTCGTCCGAGGCTGGATGGGAGTGGCGATCCAGGAAATCACCCCGGCCCTCGCCAAGTCGTTTAAGCTGCCTGAGCAGCGCAAGGGCGTTTTGATCAGCGACGTGAACGAAAACGGGCCGTCGCACGCCGCCGGTATCAAACGTGGCGATGTGGTCGTCGCCTTCAATGGCAAGGAAGTGCAGAGCGTCAGTCAACTCCGAAATCTGGTGGCGCGGACGGTCGTCGGCAAGGATGCGCAGATCAAGGTCTTGCGCGACGGCAAGGAGCAGACGATTGCCGTGAAAGTTGCGGAGCGGCCATCGGATGAAATGCTGGCGAAGAAAGAGCCGTCGCCTCCCAAGGAGCAGGGCGAAACCATCAAGCCGCCCGATAACGTGCTGGCATCCCTGCGCGTGCAGACACTGGACAATGCGCTGATGAGCCAATTGAACATCCCCTCCAAGACCACCGGGGTGGTCATCACGTCCGTGGAGGCCGGCGGTCAAGCGGAAGCGGCCGGATTGCAACGCGGCGACGTCATTCAGGAAGTCAACCACGAAACGGTGAAGACACTCGATGACTACCAAAAGGCCGCGAGCAAGATTAAGAAGGACGAGTTAGCCGTGCTCCTCGTGAATCGGCAGGGAAATAGTTTGTTCGTTGCTGTCAATCCGAAGTAAACGAACCGATGCGATGTGTGAGACGACCGGCGCTATGCTGAGGGCTGTGTGCTGAACGACTTCAACCGGTGGCTCCAGGATTCGGTTTTTAAGCCGCTGGAAGATAAAAAGATGCCGGTCATGGAGCACTTGGTTGAGCTCCAGGTCCGGCTCACGCGTGCGGTCATCGTGACCGCCATCGTGTTCGTGGCCACTTTTTTCTACGCCGATACGTTGGTGAAGTGGCTACGAATTCCTCTCCAAAACATGTTTGTCCCCAGTGCCTTGTCCTGGGAGCCGACGGATCTGCCCTCTGTGCCGTTTGTCTTCCTGGCTCCCGCTGAGGCGCTGTGGCAGAACGTCAAGGTGGCCGGCTTATTCGCCGTGGTGCTGGCGACGCCCTATATCTTGATGGAGTTCTGGCAGTTTGTCGTGCCGGGCCTCCACGTACAGGAGCGGCGGTTCGTCGGTCCGTTTGTTTTTCTGAGTACCTTGGCGTTTTATGTGGGGGTGACCTTTTCCTTTTTTTTCGTGCTTCCCTTCGCCCTGAACTTCCTCATCTCGTACGGGGTGAGCGCCGGATTTATTCCCCAGTTGTCCATTGCGCAGTACGTCGGATTTGCGCTCTGGTTCCTGCTGGTGTTCGGATTGATTTTTGAAGTACCCCTGGCGATTACCTTGATGGCGAAGCTGGGGTGGGTGGACGCGCCCTTTCTCCGGCGTTACCGGAAATGGGCTTTGCTCGGGTCATTCATTATTGCCGCGATTCTCACGCCGACGCCGGATCCGTTCAATCAATGTCTGATGGCGCTTCCAATGTATGTGTTCTATGAAGTCGGCATCATCAGTGCCGGATTCTTCAACAAGAAGAAACCGGCCTCTCAAGCCGATGCGCTGGTTCCTGCGGTGGCGGCGGCCGGAGCGGGTACCTCGGGCATGTCGATGCCGAAGTCAGGAGAAGGAGAGTACGTGGGGGTGCCGACCGGACGCCGACGGTAAATTATCAAGCTGGATCCTCGACCAAGAAGGACGACCAATCAATGGCACGAGAATTAAACGTGATCAGCAATGGAAGCGGGGGCGCCGACGGCGATGCCTGCACGTACATGTGGGCCTGCGCCATCTGCGACGAGAACGAGCGCTGTCAAAAGGACAAAGAAGGCCACAGCCGTTGGCTGGTCTCCAAACGCATGGAGCGCATCGAGTACAAAGTGCTGGTCATGAGCAACAAGGGCGGGGTGGGGAAGAGCACCTGCACTACGAACATCGCCGTCAGCTTGGCGTTGAAAGGCTGGCACGTCGGCATCTGCGACATGGACATTCATGGACCCAACATTCCGAAGATGGTGGGAGCCGAGGGCCAGAAGCTCAAGATCAGTAGCTCGGGGGGCATCATCCCGTTCCAGGCGTACAACCTGAAGATCGCCTCCATGTCGTTCCTGCTTCAGAATCCGGATGACCCGATCATTTGGCGTGACGCCTACAAGTACGAATTCATCAATCAGTTGCTGGGGGGAGTAGAGTGGCAGGATCTCAACTTTCTGCTCATCGATCTTCCCCCGGGAACCGGCAACGAGTCGGTGACCACCATCGATCTCCTGGGGAAAGTGAGCGGGGCGGTGATCGTCACCACGCCGCAGGAAGTGGCGCTGCTCGACTCGCGCAAATCGGTCACCTTCTGCAAGGACAGTGAAGTGCCCATCATTGGTATTGTGGAAAACATGAGCGGGCTCGAGTGCCCGCATTGCCACAACCATATCGACGTGTTCCGGAAAGGGGGCGGAGAGGCGTCCGCCCACGATATGGGCGTGCCGTTCCTCGGCCGGATTCCGCTCGATCCCGAGGTCGTCACGCAATCCGATGCTGGCGAACCGTTCGCGATGTTCTACTCTGATACGCCGACGGCGGAGGCATATCATAATATGGCCAATCAGGTGGAAGCGTTCTGCAAAAAGAGCGGGTCCCTGCTGAAAGTCGGACCGCGACCGCAGCATCAGCATTGAGAGGAGCGAGCCCAGTGAAAGCTGCTGACGCCACCGCCGGACTGACCCCTTTGCACGACGCTCAAAAGGTCGTGCTTGACGCCGCATCGGTCCTGGGTTTGGAGAAGATTCCCATCCTGGACGCGCTCGGACGCGTGCTGGGTGAGGATATCGTCGCTGAACGAGACAACCCGCCGTGGGACAATTCGGCGATGGACGGGTTCGCGGTGCGCTGGGAGGACATCAAGCAGGAACACGCCATTCAGAAGCCCGTCACGCTGTCCGTGATCGAGGATGTGCCCGCCGGAAAAATGCCGTCGAAGACGGTCGCTGCGGGACATGCCATCAGAATCATGACCGGTGCGCCGATCCCCCGCGGAGCGGACACCGTCCTGAAGGTGGAAGACACGGAACACACACCGGATTCGGTTACCGTGTTCAAGCCGGAGCCGCGGGGGGCCAATATTCGGCCTCAAGGCGAAGACGTGAAAAAGGGCGATTGCATTATTGCCAAGGGCACCCGCATCCGTCCTGGAGAAGCCGGGATGCTGGCCATTCTGGCGAAGTCCTTCGTGTTCGTGTATCAACGGCCACGGGTCGCCATCCTCTCGACGGGCGATGAACTTGCTGATCTGGACGAGCGGTTCAGCGAGGAGAAAATCATTAACTCGAACAGCTATGGCATCGCGGCGGCGGTGCAGGAGGCCGGCGGCATCCCGTTCTTGCTTGGTATTGCTCGAGACACGCCGGCCGCGCTCAAGGAAAAAATTTCGCATGGATTGAACGCCGACATTCTGGTGTTGTCCGGCGGCGTGTCGATGGGCGACTACGATTTTACGAAGGCGGTGTTCAGGGACCTCGGGGCCGAAATGAATTTTTGGAAGCTCGCGATTCGACCCGGCCAGCCGTTGGCTTTCGGGAAGATCCAAGGCAAGCTCGCCTTCGGTCTTCCGGGTAATCCGGTGTCCTCCATGGTAACGTTTGAGCAACTGGTCCGTCCCGTAATGCTCAAAATGAGCGGCCACCGAAGCTACGGCCGTCCGACGGTCGAGGCCGTCTTTCAGGAAAAGTTTTCGAAACGGACGGATCGTCGGCACTTCCTCCGTGGGATCCTGACGCGGGAAGAAGGGGTCTTCAAGGTGCGCACGACCGGTGATCAAGGCTCCGGGATTCTGACATCGATGGTGAAGGCTAATTGTCTGATCGATGTGGCTGAGGACGTGGAGCGGCTGAACCCGGGCGATTCCGTCACGGTGCAGCTCTTGAGCGGTGAGGCCTGGCAGACCAAGACGGAACCGGCGCAGGCCAGCGTCCATCGCCTGTCGTGTTGCTAACAAGAAAGGAGGTCAGGAGTCGTCAGTCTCGAGCCAGGTTGTAGCACTCATCACGAAGTCCGGCTGAACAGACCGATGACAATTGACGCGTGACCACCATGCCCGTTCCTATAGTCTCTTTCGTGGGGCGGTCGAATAGCGGCAAAACGACGTTGATCGAGCGGGTGATTCCTGAGCTGGTCCGCGCCGGCTACCGAGTCGCCACGGTCAAGCATGCCGGGCACGGATTCAACCTCGATACGGAAGGCAAGGATAGTTGGCGGCATAAGCTCGCAGGGGCCAGCAGCGTCGTGATCGTGTCCAAGGGCAGTCTCGCCATGTTTGCTGATGTCTCGGAGCAATTGAATGTCGAAGACGTACGCGATCGCTATCTGGATGCCTCCTACGATCTGGTTATTGCCGAAGGGTGGAAAAGCGAAGGCTATCCCAAAGTCGTCGTGATCCGGGAGGAAGCGGGCGAGATCCCCTTCTCGCACGACGGGCTTTTGGCGGTGGTCTCCGATAAGCGCATCGACCTCCAAGTGCCCGTCCTGCATCTCGATGATGTCGCCGCCGTGGCCCGCCTCCTCATGAAAGAATTTCCTCTTCGACGCCCGCGCGCGGAGCATGAACTGGAAGCCTAAGGCCACTCTTGGACTGGTGCTGGTGGCCAGTGCTGTGGCTTTGGGGGGCGTCGCCGTTCCCCTCACCAATCATCCGAAGTTCTGTGCCAGCTGCCATACCATCACGCCGTCCTATGAGAGCTGGCTCCAATCCTCCCACAGAGAAGTCACATGCGTGGCATGCCATGTCCGTCCCTCGGTGCGGGGGTGGATCGAAGATAAGGCCATCAACGGCACCAAAGACCTCGCTATCCAGCTATTCGGGACGCCGACCCAGCCACACGATCTTCGCGCCAAGGTGGATTCCGAGGTCTGCCTGAGCTGCCATCGCCACATCCTCCGAGTCTCCGAAATCGCCTCTCGCGATCTGCCGCCGCCCGTCAAAGATGTCGGACTCGTGATGAGCCATCGTAAACACATGGAGGCGTTCAGCGCCCGGGGGACCGGCGAGGGATGCACGACGTGCCATGCCGGCGTGGTGCATGAGGCGCCGATCAAGGGATATCCCACCGTGATCCCGCGAGGACATGTCTCGGCCGACAGTCAGCCCTGGAATCCGGATCATCCGGAAGGATCCTATTTGCGGATGCGAGCCCTGAACGATTGTTTCCGCTGCCATGACGGAAAAACAGAGCATGAGGGCAAGGTCGTCAGCCGGAAATGTGAGACGTGTCACATACCGGAGCAACTCAGTCGCACATTGTTTGAGTAAGACCATCACGCGAGCCATACCATGTCGATGTCCGTGTTGACCGTCTCACATCTGACCAAGCGCTTCGGCGCCTTCACCGCCGTCAATGACGTGTCGTTTGACATCAAACAAGGCGAGATCTTGGGCGTGCTCGGTCCGAATGGGGCCGGTAAAACGACCACCATTCAAATGCTCCTGGGATTGGTCACCCCCACGGCAGGGACTATCCATATGTTCGGACGGAACCTGTCCACCGACCGCGAGGCAATTCTTCAACAAGTGAATTTCTCCTCCACCTATCTGTCGATGCCGCAATCCCTGACGGTCGAAGAAAACCTATGGGTCGTGGCTCGTCTCTACGGACTTCGGGACATTCCGCGACATGTGGATGACATCGTCAAGAAACTTGAAATGGACGAGTTTCGCCATAAAGTGACCAGAAAATTGTCCTCGGGCCAGCTAACACGGCTCACCTTGGCCAAAGCGCTGTTGACTGAACCTAAGATCTTGTTTCTCGATGAACCCACGGCCAGTCTAGACCCCGACATCGCGCAGAAGATCAGGGTCTTGCTGAAAGAAGAACGCCGGTCCTCGGGATTGAGTATCTTCTATACGTCTCATAACATGCGGGAAATGGAGGAGATGTCTGACCGCATCATCTTTCTCCAGAGAGGCCAGCTCGTTGCTGAAGGAACAGCTCAGGAAATCGTGACGCGTTTCGGCCAGGAGGACTTGGAAGAAGTCTTCCTGAAGCTGGCCCGCGAGTCCGGCAGCCTGCGCGGATAGAGAGGAGCGAATCGGTGGGTTTTATTATCGGTCTTCTGGTTGGCGGACTGGCGCTCAGTGCTCTGTGGGGATGGTATTGGCTCAGTGTCAGTCTAGCGGGCGTCCGTCGAGGCACCTGTCATTGGCGCATCGTCCTCAATAGCCTCGGGGTCGCCGTCATTCCGCTTCTGCTCATGGGAGCGGCGATCTGGTGGGCAGGCGAAAGCGAGACCAAGGCGATGCCGTTTGGCATGGGCCTCCTGGGCATGCCGATGGTGCTCATGGGATTCGGATTGCGCCGGGCGCCGGATGGCCAGCGAGCCGCCGCCCATATGATGAGCGGTGTCCGTCACCTGAGAGATGAACTGCTGGGGAAACATGCCGGGTGCGGAGGCTGCGCACATCACCATGATCGGGACGGCTGCGCATGAAATGGCATCGGGTCTACGCCCTTCTGTCCCGCCATCTGTACCTGTACCGGCGCAGTTTGCCGCGCATCATGGAAATCTTCTATTGGCCGTTTCTCGACCTGGTGATTTGGGGATTTATCACCCTCTACCTGGCGCGGTACCAGAAAGAGGTTCCCGGCTTTGTCACCTTTTTCTTAGGGGCCCTCATCTTGTGGGACATGCTGTTCCGATCCCAACAAGGCATTACCATTTCGTTTCTGGAGGAACTGTGGGCGCGAAATTTGATGAATCTCTTTGCCAGCCCGCTGAAGCCGAACGAGTTCCTCGCCGCGACGATGGTCATCAGCATTCTCAAAGTCACGGTCGTGTCGATCGTCATGATGATCAGCGCCCTGCTCTTTTATTCCTACAACGTGTTGGCCATCGGACTGTGGCTTATTCCGTTCGTGGTGAATCTGGTGATTACAGGGTGGGTGATCGGCGTCTTCACGACGTCGCTCATCATGCGGTTCGGCCAGGAGGCCGAGGTCCTCGCTTGGAGTATGGTGTTTCTTTTCCAGCCGATCTCGTGTGTCTTCTATCCCCTGGAGGTCCTGCCGGGCTGGCTCCAGCCGGTGGCCTGGGCGAACCCGGCGGCACATGTGTTCGAGGGCATGCGGTCCGTCCTGACCGTCGGGGCTGCTCCCTGGAGCAATCTAGTTTGGGCAGCGGGCCTCAATATGCTGCTGCTTGTTGCCGTCGTGGCGTGGTTCTATCGCACCTTTGCCTACTGCAAAGATCAAGGGTTGCTCGTGCGGGTCGGTGAGTGACTCTCTAGGTTGTAATCGAATAGTCGCTATGCTACGGTACAAAGAATTCTTCGTTCGGGCCTCGCGATGAAGCCAGTTTAAGAGAGAAGGCCCACAACGTCGATGTTGCCTTGTCCGGGAATTTCGTCGGAAGTCAGACCTAAGTCGCTGCATCGATCGCGTCTTCGGCCCGCTCCTTCCCCTGTTCCTCGCGTTCAAGACAATGTCATCATTTAAAGGAGGAACCCCGATGGGTTCGAAGATTTATGTCGGTGGGTTGCCATATTCGGCGACCGAGCAGCAGTTGAGCGATCTGTTTGGGCAGCATGGCGCAGTGGCGTCCGCGCGCATTATCACGGACAAATTCACCGGACAATCGCGAGGCTTTGGCTTTGTGGAGATGTCCTCTGATTCAGAAGCACAAGCCGCTATTACGGCGTTAAATGGTGCTGAAATGGGTGGCCGGACCCTCACTGTCAATGAAGCACGTCCTCAGGAGCCACGCACGGGCGGCGGCGGTGGACGCGGTGGATTCGGCGGCGGCGGTGGAGGCCGCAGCGGGAGCGGCGGCGGTGGTGGAAAGCGCGATCGCTGGTAGTCGGAAATCTGCGGGGAGTCTTGGGGGCTGTCGTCGAAAGGCGGCAGCCCCTCTGCATTTGAGGAAGACTTGTGGAGCGGCTTGAGAGGATGATAAGACGCTAAGAGCGTGCGAGCGATGATTCGTGAGGAAGAGATGAGCCTTCAACCGATCCTCCAGTCCGCCACCGTTCCGCTTTCGGACATGCACTCCTTTTCGTTCCATCGGCAACCCGTCCTTGTGATTGAGGACTTCTGGTCGGCCGAGGAACGGCAGTGGTTTCGAGACGCCATGCATCAGGCGACGTGGCGCAGTTTGTCGCAATTGCCGAAAGTGCGGGAGGATTTCCCCCATTCAGGTGATTGGGCCAAGGCTGACATCCGTCCGGTGCAAGGACAGCGGCTTCTCTCGCGACTTCAGATGCCCTGCATCCAACAATACATGGAATCGTTCCCGAACATTACCGGCCGCCACATGGGTTTCAGTTACTACTCGTATGCCGCCGGAGATTGCCTCTTGACGCACAATGACACGGACCAGGGCCAAGCCGTCGCAGGGCGACCGGCGCCGTTACGGCGAATTGCCCTTGTCACATATTTCCATGAAGAGTGGCGATCGGACTGGGGCGGTGAGTTGATCATTTATGAGAAGCGGCCAAGTCATACGGCGGACCGGCCGGACCTCGTGCCGACACATTGCATTGAGCCCCGCCCGGGGTCGCTCGTGATGTTTACGGTGCCCCGTTTTCATCGCGTGTGCCGGGTCGACCAAACCGCCGGTCCTCATCGGCGCTTGTCGATTGCCGGCTGGTTTATGACCGAGCATGCCCCTTCTTGAGTACGGGGCGGGCTGCTCCATGCGTACCTCCGGGGTCGTCGAACCGATTCCATCTCATCCGAGCGTTGTGTGACGCGGTGTTCGGCAGTGTCTATAGTGGGACCAGCGTCGTTGACGTCCATGCTTGAAGCTTTGGTCGGGGACGCTTCGCCTCTGGCCAACATCGCCACTTTATCCGGGTGCCTCTTGAGGAGTTCGCTGCCTGAGTTCCTCGAGCCGCTTTTTGTCCAGGCTCACATGCAGCGATTTTTCCTGCGTGACGGTCACGGCTCCGGCGGCCTGTCCCTTCGCCTTTTTGACCCATTTCCGACGGGTGTAAATGACGTCGCCTTTGCCGCTTTTCTTTAAATCACTATACAGCAGAGCTAACGTGGCGGCGTCTCGTATCGTGTCGGGAGGCGGGTCCATGCCCTTCTCGAGGCGCACGACGACATGCGAGCCGGGCGTGCCGCGCGCGTGAAGCCAGAGGTCGTCACTCTTGGCCAAACCAAACGTCAGGGCATCGTTTTCGCGTGCATTGCGCCCGACGAAGATGGGCAATCCATCGGTCGAGGTGAACCGCCGAAACGGGCCACGGCGCGGGTCCGAAGGCTTGCCGCCTGGTGGTATTGCGGTTCTCGGACCGACGGGATGGGGTGCGGCAGGCGGCCTCCAGGTGCCCTGCTCGATCGTTGCGAGTTCATGTCGTAGGTGCTCCAGTTCACGTTCCGCTCGCGCAATGCGGGGGTGAAGCTCCCGCTCGGCAGTAAGATATTTTCGATGTTTGCGGAAGTACGCATCCATATTGCCTTGTGCTGACTTGGTGCTATCCAGCGGGATGGTCACCTCAGGCAATGCGTCATCGTAATAGTCGACCAGCGTCACCCGATCCATGCCTTTGTCGATGCTGCCAAGGTGCGCCTTGATCAGTTCCCCGTACCTCGCATAATGGCGGTATCTCAAGGCCTTCTGCAGATCCTCTCGCCACGCCTCGATACGCCGCTGGTCCTTTTTCAGCGCTTTCTGTAGTGCCCGCCGCCTGGCTTCCCGGCCGGCGTTGAAGGCAAGCTGGTCTTCCTGGTCATGGTAATGCGCCTCAATCGCCGCGGAGAGGGGAAACGAAGCCTGGGCCGGGCCGACGAATCGATGGACGGGTTGGACTTGCGGCATCGCCTGTCTCGATGGCGGAGTCGCATACGGCCGACCGATCACGTCGCGTGCTCCGCTCAGACTGCGGAGGACGGTTTCGTCGGCATCCAACGCAAGGATGTTCGCCTTGCTGCCGGTCAACTCACACACGATTTGGCGCGGGCCTCGTTGCGTCGTCACCATCAATCGAACAATGCGATCGTGCGGCACCTGAACGAGGTCATCAATACGGGCGCCCTGCATGTGTGCTCTCAAAAACTGACAGAACGCCGGGGGTGAGGGCGGGTTCATCAGTGGGCGCGTAAGGAAATGCAGCCGAGCGGTCTCGGCCTGACAGGACATCAACAGGCGATGCGTGTGCCCGGGCACTCGGATGTCGAGCACCAATGACCGAGGTGTCGGTTGGGAGATCTTCTGAATCCAGCCACCCTTGACCGCAGGAGTAATTTCTCCAAGAACCCGTTCTATGTCGGCACTGCTCATGGCCATCGCTTGCCCGCCTTCAATCAGCACACTCGAGGGATGGGAGACCGCTACTCTACGGCCACTGCTAGGATGCAGGCAACAAGCATCCCCACGGCAGGACACGACGGAGCAGCAGTCGTATGACTGTCCCGCACGTCGCCATTCGGTCAAGAGGGTTTCGCTGGGCTCCGCGAGGTCTTCCGGCGCAGTGGTCTTTCTTGCAGATGATTTGAGGCTCCAGTACAGTCGGTGCCTTGCAACGCACGGACGCTGCTCGCGCGATTCTTCCATCATGACGGCATTGGATCTACAGCCATTGGTACGGGTGAGAAACGAATTCCGTCTGTCGATGAGACGGTTGCTGCAAGACCTATGTGGCGAACTCATAGGGGACTATTCGCAACTGGCAAACCGGCTTGCCCTTCCAGCGGGCTTCTTCCGGTTCGTGAGTCAGAGCATTGAGGTCGAGGCTTGCGGAAACTGGAAAATCGTTGGCTGGATCGAGGCGCTGAACGATCTCGTTTACTTTATGGACATCCTTGAGCAGTGGAAGGAGGAACCGGATCAACGGGAGTTTGCCGAGCAACTGTTCGCCGAATGTGAACAAACATTCTTTGAAAACAGTTATCTCGATGAGCTGTTTCCGCAGGGCCGTCCACGGGCCGCCGGACTGGAGCGGCGGCTGATTGGTCTGTGCCAACGACTGGCGCACGATGTCACGCAGGAAGCGCTGCTCATCGACCCGCTTCTTGCGGTCAAATGGTGCCGGCAACAGAGCCTGTCCTTGTGGGAAGTCCCCGGGAGTCTCGTGGAAAACTTTGAACGCGCCGAAGAGCCCGGCACGCTGGCCGTGGGTGCGGCAGGCGACCGCTGGCATCCCCCTCAAGAATTCGCGGCGGCATTGAAGCGATCACGGAATCGCGTGCTCTTTAGAATCCAGGACAGTGGGATTTCGCTGAAAATTGGCCGACAGGTCTCGCCGCTCTGGACCGGCTCGGGAACGGCAGGCCAATGGCATTGGACGCGCCGGTCCGATCCACAAGCGGCGGTTTCGTCGGATGGCCCTGTCACCGTCGGTCCCACGCTGGTTTATAGAAAGGATCGGCAGCCTCGAACGCTGACCGGCACGCCGGCGGAGCAGGTGGCACGGATCGGACGAGCGTGGACGACGATTCAAGCGGCCTGGCCCGAGGGGTATGATGTGCTCCGGCTGCTGACGTCCCGAATCGTCCCGCTCAAGGCGACAGGCGTCGTGAGTTTCAGTTATCGACACCGGCCCGGTTTGTCGTTCATCAACTGTTTCGACCGGGACAACTTGGATTTGGTCGATGATCTCGTCCATGAAAACAGTCACCATCACTTGAACCTTCTGCTGCGCAAGCACGTGATGCATCAGGGCGACCGTCATCAGCAGATTTTTTATTCGCCCTGGCGGCGAAGCCTTCGTCCTTTGCGAGGCATCCTGCACGCGACGTTTACCTTCACCATGGGGGCGCTCTTGTTCGAACGGTTGTCCTCCTGGGGGTCGGGTCAGGGCGGGAGGACCAGGTGGACAAAAGCCGGATTCACCGCCCACGACCTTCAGCGCGCCCGGTACCGCTGCCTGGAGGAGGTGGAATCGGTCAGTTACGCTCTCCTGGATTTGCAGTATGCCGATCACCATCTTGGCTGGCTCACCGGATCGGGACGCCGGCTGGTCGGGCAGTTGAGGGAAGCAGTGGAGCAGGTCAGGGAGAGTGTGGCACCTCATGAAAAGGAAATCATGCGATCAAAATTCGGGCCGGCACTCAAACGGCATATCAAGGAGTTGCATCAAGCCCGGCATACCTACGGGCCGGTCCGTCTGGGACCAGTGTTGGCCTGCATGGGTCGGTCAAGGTTCGACAATCACATCGACGTAGGCGGGAAGGCTGTCGGCGCCTTTCCGATCCGTCACGCGCAGCTTGAAACGGTAGGTTCGCGGTTCTGAGACCTGCGGAGCTTGGAAGGAAGCTTCCGGGCCGTTCACATCCAGGAGCGACACCTTGCTGCCGCGGACTTGGCTCCAGCTATAGTAGAGGGCCTCTCCTTCAGGATCGCGGCTTTTGAGTCCGCTCAGTTTGACCTTTGAGCCGGCTTTGGCTATTCG
>JACVSD010000149.1 GCA_014534095.1 Nitrospiraceae bacterium | reverse complement strand
CGTCGAAGATGGATTGGATGAAGTTCGCCACGTAATGCGGCTGGCTGTAGACGGTCACCTTCTTGCGAAGCCCGGAGGTGCCGGGCTTCTGGTCGTTGAAGGGAGTGGTTGGGACGATCACCGGAGCCATTATGTTTTCACACCCTTAGACAGTGATGCTGCCGAGCGGCACGGGGGAGCGGTGGCCTTCGACCACGACGATGCCGGTTTCGGTGACGTGGTAGTGCTTGGCGTCCTCCTCAAGATTGTAGCCGATAACGGCGTCGGCCGGAATGCGGGCGTTCTTCTCGATGATGGCGCGGCGGATTTTCGCCCGGCGGCCGATATCGACATTGTCGAAGATGACGCTGTCTTCGATCAGCGCTCCGGAATGGACGCGCACCCAGCGGCCCAGCACCGACCGCTTGACGATGCCGCCCGAAATGATGGAGCCGCCCGACACCATGCTGTCGATCGCCTGACCCCGGCGCTGCTCCTCGTCGAAGGCGAACTTCGCGGGCGGATCGGAATAGCCCGCCGTCCGCAGCGGCCATTTCCGGTTATAAAGGTTGAGGGGAGGATCGATCGCCCGCACATCCATGCTGGCTTCATAATAGGCGTCCAGCGTGCCGACATCGCGCCAATAAGGCATGCCTTCCGGCGGGTCGCCGGCGATGCGGTTGGTCTGGAAGTCGTAGGCGAACATCTCCACCTTGCCAATAAGGGCGGGCAGGATGTCCTTGCCGAAATCATGGGAGCTTTCGGGGTTCTTGACGTCCTCGTAGACCATCTTCAGCAGAAGTTCGCTCGAGAAGATGTAATTGCCCATCGACGCCAGCACCTTGGTCGGGTCGCCGGGCATGGTGGGCGCGTCTTCCCGCTTTTCCACGAAACCGATGATCCGGCCGTCGTTGTCGACCTCGATCACGCCGAACTCCTTGGCGTATTTCTTATCGACCGGAATCACGGCGATCGTCACGCCGGCATTCTTTTTGGAATGGAACTCGATCATCTGCCGGATATCCATCCGGTAGATGTGATCGGCACCGAACAGCACGACCAGATCGGGCTTGGACTGCTCGATCAGGTTGGCATTCTGGAAGACAGCGTCGGCCGTGCCGCTGTACCATGTCTCTCCCGGAGAGCGCATCTGCGCCGGGACCGGAATGATGAACTGTTCCTGAAGCAATCCACCGAATTGCCAACCATCGCGCAAGTGTTGAAGCAAAGACTGACTTCGGAACTGGATCAAAACATAGATCGAGAAAATTCCAGAATTAATGAAATTGCTTAAGACGAAATCGACGATGCGATATTTGCCACCGAATGGCACTGCTGGTTTGGCACGCTCTCTTGTCAGCGGAGACAACCTTGTTCCTTTTCCACCGGCAAGGATCAAACCCATGATCTTCAATTGCATCGTGCTGTTCCTTCTCTTGGCGCCTGATAGGTACCGACACCGTGGGTACGCCTTTCGCACTTCGATTCGAGTATAACAATCAGGGCGCAAAAAAAGGAGCTTTGTTGCAGTGCGACGATGCTTTTGTTCAGGGTATTAACCCCTCCTCGCTTTGATTGTTTGGTTCATCTTGAATTAATAATTTCAGTCATCCAGTCGTCGTCAAGCCTGCGAATCAGGGCTGTTCAGAGCTCTGTGGAAATGCCCGGATCAGGCTTGTGGGCGCTGCCATCGCAAGCCCGGACTTGGAGTCTGTCCGTCCTGCCACGGCTTGACCCCTCCCGGTGTCGGCGTCCAGGGGAAGCCCCATGACATTCACGGGGTTGAAGCCTGGAGATGCCAAGATCAAGTCTTGGCATGACGAAAACTTAGCAGTTTTCCTCTGCGTTCCGCCCCTTCCCGTCACCATGAAAACTTCATAGTTTTCTTTCCCCTTGCCGTCATACCAGGGCTTGACCCTGATATCTCCCGGCATCCGCGTCCATGGCAACCTCAACGCGAAGCCTCCGCCGGGAGATGCCAAGATCAAGTCTTGGCATGACGATTGGGGGCATGACAAGATGGGGCATGTCGATATGGGGAAATGGCGGGAAGCCCGGCATTTCCTCCAGTCGGGAACTGAACAGCCCGGGCCTGCGAATCGAAAGGTTGGACTTCTGCGGCGGCGAGCGCGCGTTTTATCGTCTATACCAAACCGGATGTGGTGAACGGCTTCTGAACCGCTACGGCCCTCGGGCTGAGCGACTGGTCGCTCAGAGAATTGCCGGTGACGAATACGTGCGGGATAAAGTTCGTCAATATGCTAAATGCGGCAGAATCAAATCATGAAAATGTTGTTCGAGGGCTACCTTAGCAAGAATATCGCTGCTGCGGATCCTGGCATCAGCCAACGTGCCTTCGGGGGCCATCAGCTGCGCCCGATCAGTTCCGGCGCTGGCGCTGCCGTTGATTGCCGCCGGAAGAACTCCTGCGAACCGGTAGCCAGACGCGCACCGGCCAAGACAGCTCCCGTGCTGCATTTTCATCAAGGGCGCTTGCGGCGGTTGTCCCAAATGGACGAATCAGGGTCGTCGGGCGGCAGGCGGCTGAGGATCTGGTTGCAAATCGCTTCGGCGCTTCGATCGTAGACCTGCCACTGGGCGACGCTGAGTTTCTCCCTCAACATAAGCATACGGCCGACGAGATAATGCTCGCTCAAGCCCAGCTTGACGGGAACCGTTCTCAGTTTCGAGTGCTCGTCCATGGAATCCTCTCCTGCTGCGGCGCGGCTGTTGCGCTGTCATGTTGAACTCAAGACCGATCAGGCGGAAACCGTGTGAAGGCCACGGTTCGGCATGGGAGCGCCATCGGCGGTGAAGCCGTTGTTCATCGCCCAAATGGCGGCTTGGGTGCGGTTGTTGACGTCGATCTTCCGAAGCAGTGTCTTCAAGTGGACCTTGACGGTTGCCTCAGTGATGCCGAGCCGGATCGCGATCGTCTTGTTGCTGGCGCCGGTCACCAGAGCCTGAAGGATTTCCTGCTCACGGGGCGACAGGCCGCGGATCGAGTGCTGCGGGCTGATGGTGTTCATGCCAAGCAGCATGGAAGCGAGATTGGTCGGGAACACCTTCTCGCCCAGCATGATGAGCTGAAGCGACTGGATCAGCGCTTCCGGCGACACGTTCTTGATCTGGATGCCGTCTGCCCCGCCCCCCATTGCGGCGAGGAGCACTTCTTTCTATATTTCATATGCCAGATCGAAGT
>JACVSD010000155.1 GCA_014534095.1 Nitrospiraceae bacterium | reverse complement strand
GCTCTCTGTCGAGGGATGGGAAGGACGGGTGTTGGACGGCATGCGACTGCTTGGTCAGATGCGTCTCGCCGGAACCGCCGGATCGATCGGCGCGGCCGACTTGCAGCTCAATGTGATGACGGAGGATCAAAGCACTCTGCTGAGTCGGCTCGGGCTGCTGACGAGCGATCGGATGATGGTCGGAGGCCGCCTGACCGGCGATCTGCGGTTGGCCACTGCCGGATCGTCACGTCCCATTACGCTCAAGGGCGATCTTCGGTCGACTGACCTGATACTGCGCTCTCAGAAGGCTCGCTCACTGACGCAGACGGTCGCCATGCAGGTTGACCTTGAAGTGAATCCTGAGCGGACCCTCGTGGATGTCCGGCGCCTGGAGGTTGCTGGAGCCACCGACGGCATCCGAAGCGGGACACTCGCAGCCAGCGGACATTGGCCTCTCACAGTAGGGCAGCCTGGCGCAATGGCACTGAGCATCAAGGAATGGGATAGCGGACCTGTGATGGATTTCTTCGGATTCTTGCCCGGTCGCGTTCCCGGTCCGTTACCGGTGACCGCCGAGATGACTGTCACTCAAGAGCCGGATGGTGCAACGCTGGCACTGCGGGGGAGTGAGTCGGTGGGGCCATTGCGCGTGACGGTAAGTGGGCGGCCCTCAGAACCAACCACGCTGCGCCTGAAGCACGACATCAGCCGCACCGGTGAGGAGTTTCGCATCGCGGCTTTGACGCTTACCGCAGATCGCATGGCGCACCACGGTGATCGTGTCTCGTTGACAGGCGCCATCCGAACCGGGCGGCAGCCTCGCCTGCGTCTCCGCGGCACCGCAGAGGCGCTTGATACCGATTGGTACGCCGCCCTGGCCGCGCCGGTTGCTGGAGCGCCGGCTCCCGCAACGCTGGGTGATCCACATACTGCGGGCTCGGCCGGGTTCCCGCTTCCACTGGATCTGGACGTGGATGTTGCGATTGGAACGGTGCTGTATGACACCCTCACCATCGGACCCGGGCGCCTTTTGGCCATAGGGGACGGGCGTCGAGCGCAAGTGACGTTGGAACGAACCGGTCTTGCGGGGGGAACCGTCCAAGGAACCATTACGGTGGCGATGAACAAGCGAGAGCCTGATATTGGGTGGAACATGAAAGGGAGCGGGCTCGATTTGGCCACCATCACGGAGGTCTGGTTTCGCGACCCGGAACGCCGACTGACCGGCCGAGGTGCATTCACGACCGCGGGGAAGGGCCGAGGTACGGATCAGGCGACGTGGCGACAGAGCCTTGTCGGGCACGCCGTCTTCGATGTGGCCGACGGCCAGTTTATCAGGTGGCGGGTCTTGGAGTTTCTCGCGGACGAGACTCGCATCGATCATTTCAGAAGCTTGGGATTTGAAACACTGCATGGGGAACTGCGCCTTAAAGACGGATGGATCACACTTCAGGACGTCCGCGCGGACGGATCTCTGGCAGGCTTGGAAGCGGAGGGGAAAGTGGCGCTGGATGGCCGGCTCGAGATCCGCGTCGCGCCGAAGGTCGGACCGACGCTGGCGCCGCATGTCAAAATTCCGTGTCTGGATCAATTGGCGAGAACCGCTGAAGGCTTTACGGTGCTTCCCATCGCCGTAACCGTGAAGGGCACGTCTGAGCGCCCGTCCTATGGTGCGGCGTTGACCGCAGGCAGCATGGTGGGGCGACAGGCGGGGGCCGTCGTCGGAACGATTGCGGATCTGTTGACCGGTTGCCGTGCCGGCGATGCGGCGCAGAGAATGACAAAGGAGGCTGTGGACGCCGTGACAGGCACGGCCAAGGGGTTGCTCGACGACGTCCTCGGGAGGAATCGAAAGCCATGAGCAGACCGTAGGGGGCCATGCGGTTCGGAATGGGCACTACGGCTTTCTCTTGCCCATTCGGCGCTTGGGTCGACCAGACAGCATCAAAGTCGGCTCGTGCGACCAGCCCAAACCCCGCTGCAGGCACAGGCCTGCTCAATAAACAATCCGTCTAGTGCAGCTTAGACTCAACAAGTGCCATCAATTCGCCGGCGCTAAACGGCTTGATGAGATAATCGTCCGCCCCCTGCTGTAAGCCTTCATTGCGTGATTCTTCTCCCGCCCGAGCGGAAAGGAAAATAATCGGAATCCGTCTCGTAGCCATTTCGGAACGGATCTCCCGTAACAATGTAAAGCCATCGATATGGGGCATCATGACATCGGACAGAATCAGGTCGGGTGCTCTTTGGCGCACCTCGGCCAGAGCCGCCATTCCATCTGCGACGGCGACGACATCGTATCGTTCCTTCAGTAATCTCGTAATGAAGTAACGCATGCCCTCATTGTCATCTGCAATGAGGATTCTCGGCCGAGACGGTACACCGCGTTCCACCGGCGTGGGACCCGCATCTTGACCTTGCATTGCCCGGTTAGGGACCCACTGCAGGGCTTCTTCGACATACGGCCGTACGCCAGTCGACGTAGACGTAGATCCGGGCGCCCTACCAGCGTCGAGACGGTCGGCAGGTACATGGCTATTCCCCCATGGAATCGTTACGGCAAAGGTGCTTCCTTTTCCCAGTTGGCTTTCAAGTCGTACCGAGCCACCATGGAGATGCGTGAGTTCTTTGACCAAGGATAACCCGATGCCTGTTCCTTCATAGGTCCGCGCACGAACACCCTTGACCCGGTGAAACCGATCAAAGATAAGACGTTGCTCGTCCTCCGGAATCCCGGCACCCGTGTCCGTAACTCTCAGGATCACTCCATCGCTATGCGGTCGCAATGACACGGAGATGGATCCTTCGAACGTGAACTTAAACGCATTGGAGAGAAGGTTCAGAATGATTTTCTCCCACATATGGCGGTCGACATAGACCGGTTCCGGGAGAGGGGGGCAGTCGATTAGGAGGCTTAGACCCGCCTGTTCGATCACCGGGCGAAAACAAGCAGCGAGTTCAGTCGTGTACGCACTCAAGTCAGTCGATTCGTAGCTCGCTTCGGCGCGTCCAGCTTCAAGGCGAGAGAAGTC
>JACVSD010000038.1 GCA_014534095.1 Nitrospiraceae bacterium | reverse complement strand
ATGAATGGAAACGCCTGACTCAACCGCCCCACTTGCCAAGAACCTTCCTCGTCTAACATGCAGGTTCGTCCACTCACTTTTGGAGGGTTTATGCATTTCACTGTCGCCTTGTTCCTCGTCACTCTGCTGTCCGCTTCTCCGGCATTGGGCTCCGGCGGGCACGATCACCATCCCGTCCCGACGCTCAAGAATCAAACCACCACTACCGTCACCATACAAGACAACAAAGTGATCCTCACGTTCGGCCCGATCGACCTTCCGGTGAGCCATGACGGGGATCTTGCGGCCAGTATGCCGAAGCACATTTTTCAGCTGCCCAAAGACATGTACATGGTCGGCTATAAGTCCTCTGTGTTTACCAAAGACGGAAAGGAACTCCCTCGCAACTATCTGCATCACATTCTCATGCTCAACAACGACAAACCCAGTGTCTCCTGTCCCGGGGAACCGCTCTTCTTCGGCGGGGCCGGATTGGAAATGACCGAGGCCCGTTTCCCGCATGGCTATGGGGTCAAGCTGGGCAAGGGCGAGCACTTGATGTCGGTTGTCGCCTTCTACCAT
Organism: Nitrospiraceae bacterium; assembly: GCA_014534095.1. The sequence continues at coordinate 13,527 of JACVSD010000038.1, read as the reverse complement.
AAAGCGCCGCCCACGAAAGACGTGATGGCGACGTTTACGATGTATATGGCGCCGGAATCTCAGCCGGTCAAAGAAATGGACGTGTACCAAGTCGGGGTCAACATTGTGTGTTATAGCAAGTTCGCCCAACGAGGTGCCGATCAAACAGATGAAGGGATCGAGATCAAACCCGGAGTGCAGGTGCACCGGGCGCCGTTGAAGTTCCATATGGACGGCTGCGTCAAATTCGCCTATCCCCACGGGCATGACGAACTGCTCATGATAGCCCTGGAAAATACAACTAGGAAACAAACCCTCCTGCGCACGGTACCCGACGTCGATCTTCATGGCACCTTCAGAGAATTTCAGCCGCACCATGTCTACAAGGACGGTCAGGGATTTCCCGTCACCACCGCTGAAGAGTATGAAATGGTGATGGTTCACCACCATCCCCTTCACAAACAAGAAGCTCAGCATGGAATGGGCAACTACTTGCTGTATATGACGCCGGGCGCTTGCCCGACTCAGAAGAGCGCAATGGCTCCTTAGCCGGACCACGTCTGGGGCCGGGACGGTTCTTCTAAGCCGCTTCCCGGCGCCTGTCGGCCCATCCTCCCCTCAAACGCCCGGTCCTCTAAGCTCGGCGCCTTCCCCTACCAAAGAGATCTGGTTTTATGCGCGTGTAACCTGGGTTTCCCGGTCGGGTGTATGGTATTCAAGACCCCGACACGCGGCGAACGCCTAGTTCGGCGCCGACCTCGTCCGCAGAGGAATCCGGTCGAAAAGATCGATGCATGCGGAGCCGCTATCTGATTTCAAGTAGGCGGCGCCCACAGACTATGCAGATCAGGAAAAGGCATGCCGCAGACGGAACCCGCGACGATTCTCGTCATCAACGACATCGGGGAAGAGATCAAGCTCGTTACCATGAGCTTGCGGAGCTTTTTCCCAGGATGCCGCGTTGAAGCCGTCTACTCGCTCGACGAAGCGCTCCAATGGGCTCCTCGAGCGCGTTGGCATCTTCTCCTCGTCGATGAACGACTCCTGGCTCAGCGGCCTACACCGGTTCTCCCGGAGTTAAAGCGCCTGGCCTCGGCCGCCGCCATCGTGCTGCAGACGGATCATAGCGACGCGGCTGCGGCAGTCGACGCCCTGCAGGCCGGCGCCGATTTTTCCCTGTACAAAAAGTCGCCTGCGTTCCTAACCGAACTGGTGCTGTACACCAAGGAGGCGATGGAAAAGCGGGCCCTCCGCATCACACTGGAGCGCACACAAGAACGCCATGGACGGTTGATTGATGCCCTGGGGGACGTCTTATACGAGCTAGACGCCGAAGGCCGTTTCGTCTATCTCAGCCCATCTATCACGGCGCTGCTTGGGTACGCGCCCGAAGACCTGGCCGGAGTGCCCTATGCCAACCTGATTCCGGCCGAGCAGATGGACTATGCGCGCTATCGCTTCAACGAACGTCGAACCGGCTCCCGCGCCGCTCGCCGCCTTCGCATCGACCTCACACGGAAAATGCCGGCGGAAGGCAGCACCGCTGTCCGGATCCCCGCCGAAGTGAGCGCCAAAGGTCTGTACGACCCGGATCGACGGTTTGTAGGCACGCTTGGTCTTCTCCGCGACATGTCAGCCGAGCGGGAACAGGAAACCGTTATTCGGCGCCTGGAGCGGCAGCTCCAGGAAACCGATCGGGTAGTCGGCATCGCTCGGCAAATCTCCACCTTGGCGAAGCAGATTCATGAGCCGCTGGCGGCGGTTCTCACACAATCACAACAGTTATATGCAGCGATCCAAGGCGTAAAAATTGATCAGCAGTTCCAATCCCTCTTACAGCAGGCGACGGAAGCGGTCCGTCACGGTACCGCTCTGGCAGAAGCCGCCCAGGGCGCTGATACGACGGGGCCTACGGTAAACGACCTCATGGACGCCGTCCTGGCTGCCATGCATCCCGAGTCCGTACAGAACGACAACGTGGAGCGCCGCTATGCGGCGGAGTTGCCGCCATTTCGTGGAGACGTCGAGGTGGCACAGCAGCTGTTCCGGACGCTGGTGTCGCAGGCGCAACGCTATGTCGAAGCCATGGGCTCCCGTCACCGGCTTCGCGTCACTACGGGGGTGCTTCGCCCCAGCGACCCTGTTCAGATAGAAATCCGCATTGAAGAAACCACGCTTCCACCGGCGAAGATCCGGCCGCTGGCTCAGGACACCTCCACCCTGTTCGACGCGTACGTCCTGATCCGGCAATTGGGAGGGCGTCTGGATTTTGCCGCGCCCGCCGGCGGACTCTTATCCATCACCCTTCAATTGCCCGTAGATCATCCGCCGCCGTCGCTCACCCACGCGGAGGTGCCGCTTTCACCCTCGGCGTCGCCCGGTGCGACCGGGCCACTTCCTGTGACGGTCCCTCAGCCGGCATCCTCCGTACGGTCTGCGACCCCGCTGCCCGATCGACGCCAGGCGACTCGCGCCATGGTTCATCTGCCCGCGCGCATTACGGCAGGCAACGCCATCCGTGAAGGCACCGTAACCAATCTGAGCTTGGGCGGGGCGGGTATTCTTCTCGAAGGCGTGCTGCCGCCCTTGGATGCGCAGCCCGTGTACGTGATCCTCAAGACCCCGGTAGGGATGCTTGAACTCCAAGGGCTCGCTCAGAGCCGGGTCACATCCATACCCGCCGGCACGGAAGATTCCTCCACGCTGCTCGCCTTCCGCTTCACTTCCGAGACCGAGATGGAGCGGCAAGTGTTGGCCTCCCTCGTGGAAGAAGCGCAGTCGAGAAACCTCTCGGTGACACTAGAGGCCCTGCTTTCACTGCCCGACGATGTCCGCGAGGCGGTCCCTCCGCCGGTCGGGGCGGCCCCTGAAGGAAGGGAACGCCGGGAAACGCTACGAGTGCGAGTGGCCATGCCGACTCGCATCGACACCGCGTCACTCAATGTCGCGGCTCAGCGGCCGCTCGGCCTCCTGGTCAACATGAGTCGAGGCGGCGCCTGCCTGCAGATGCAACAGGCGCCGGGAGCCGTCGGTGATCCGGTAGCGCTTCATTTTTCGTCGACCGGTCCGCTGGGACCGCCGAAAACACATGAACCGGAAGCCCCCGAAGCCATTCTGACTGCGCGGATTGTATGGATGGCGCCGGATCATCACGCCCCTTCTGACCTGCGGCCGGGTCCTGCCCAGGCTGCACAGCGCATCGGCATCCGGTTCGTTCAATCCACGGCGTTTGCCGAACGGGAAATTAATCGTGTCGTCGCCCAACATATCGGCTCGTCCGTGGATCTTGAAGGTATCGTCGGACGCTCCTCTATCGTGAGCGCCCGACGAGAGTCCCGGAACGCACGGCAGCAAGTTATTGCGATCACGGACGATCACGCGCGCCATCAGATCTCCCCGACCACTCCGGTGGTCATAATCGTGCCGGGATTCGGAAAGACCCAAACCGATTATCTGCCGCTCTCGTATGTCCTTGCGGCCAACCGCATCCGGGTGCTCCGCTATGATCATACGAATCATGTCGGCCAAAGTGAGGGAGACGTGCTGCACACCACCCTGCAAAGCATGCAGGTGGATTGTCAGACGGTTCTGGATTTCGCGCGCAGCACCTGGCCTACCGCGCCCCTTGCCATCCTGGCTGAGGACGTGGGTGCGCGGATTGCCTTGAGGGTCATGGCGTTAACTAGAGCAAGGGGCCGCCTTCTCCTAGCCAATCCCATGCTCGACCTGCAAAGTGCCCTCACGCTCAGCTACGGCCGCGATGTCTTATCGGAGCACCATCAAGGCGTCCAACGAGGGATCGAAAACCTGTGGGGCTACAACGTGAATCTGGACCACTTCCTCGGGGATGCAGTGGCCGCGGACTACATTCACCTGTCGACATCCGCCCGCGATCTAGCCGCATTGACTGATCCGCCGCTTATCTTCACTACTCGCACAGCGCCGCCCCACATCTCCGAATCCTTAAAAACCTCCCTCGATGGGTTGGGGCAGAAGCCGGTCACCATGGCATTGTCCAGCGATCTGTCGCTGCAGCGTGAACCGTACGACGCCCGTCACACCGCCACGTTCCTTGCCATCTTCAAACAAATCGCGGCGTCTTTCGGGCTGGAACGCCGTTCCATCGAAGCAGAAGAACCCTCCCCTAAGGACATCGAACGGCAACAGACCTTGGAGCACGAACGAACGTGTATCGGCCACCACGTGCCTCAGCCCATCCGAGAGGCGCTCTGGATTGCGCATCTCGCGCAACTGCCTCACCTGAACAATGTTCATGAATTCTGGGGCGTCCGCGACCACGTGTATCGCGAACTCCTCCCTCTTGAGCCGGGCATGACCATCCTCGACGTGGGCTGTGGGCATGGGGACTTAGCGAAGCTGATCATCACGAATCAAATTTACCGGCTTTCACATCACCGGGGATGGCCCGGACCGCCGCTCCACTATGTCGGACTGGAGCAGGCCGAAGAAACGCTTACGGCGGCACAGGGGGCGCTGGACTTATTTATGCGCGAAATTACCGGCACATTCGCCTTACCGTCGCCGATCACCGATCTCTTAGAACCCGAGTGGGTACCGTTGGATTGGAGTTCCGCAGCGCCGTTTTCTTCCGGGAGAGCGCCCGCCAGGGTCGCATTCCATCTCTCGCTGGCCTTCTGCCCTTCTCCGCTCTTGAGCCTGCGGCGGGGTCTCGAGGCGCTCGATGAAGGTGGGATTCTTCTGCTCACAGCGTTCCAACCCCACACCGACTTGTCACAGATCTGTCGTCACCATCTGCGGGCGACGGCACAGGATGAGCTCGGGCCATCAAGCCGCGGGCTGCTTCATTACCTGGGACGCCTACGAGAGGCTCTCCGTCACGGTGTCCTCCATAGTTATGGACGCGAGCAATTGGCGGTACTCCTCTTGAACGCGGGAGCCTCTCCGATACGCATCACTCCCATACTGGACGGTCAGCTCCTGGTTGCCGTTGCCCGAAAGGGCAAATATTCTGGCTGAACCGATGCCCTCTGTGTATACTCCGCGCTGATGACAGTCCCCCAGACGTACTGATTCTCACGCTCCGACAACGCCATGATCTGCTTGTTCTTCACCTCCCTTGCGCTATGACGGACCAGGCAGCCTCACAGTCGGCCCCGCCCGGGTCGGCATCCGAGTCGCTTCAGCGCCTCACTCAATTCTCTCGTGACATGGGCCTCATCACCGATGTCTCGGCACTCGGTGAGCGGATTCTCACGCAGCTCTCTACTATCAGCGGCTCTGCACACGGAGCGCTCTATCTTGCCGAACGAGACCAGCAACGGTATCGCCGCCTGGCGGCTCAAGCGCCGCCCCACGGGTCGGCTCCCGCAACGCTCCCGTTTGATCATCCGTTGGTTCGCTATCTCTCCGAGGCCCATCATATTGTGGACCGCACATTTTGCTTCCACCAAGAATCGGTCACGGCCGCATTCCGGCCGCTCGCGCAGGCATTGCGTGATCTCTCAACGACCGTCGCCATCCCGCTGGTCGCGAAAGGTCACCTGGTTGCCTTTGTGCTACTACATTCCCCTGAATACTCGCTCGACCCCTTGAACGTCGAGCTGGTCACCGCCATGGCACAGACTGCAGCGAACGCCTTAGACTCATCGACAGTCTACGAAGATCTCCATCAATCGCAAGCCCTCATGCGTCGGACCGATCGATTGCGTTCCTTGGAAATCATTGCAGGAGGATTCGCCCACGAGATTCGGAATCCTCTGACCTCCATCAAGACGTTTATCCAACTCGCTCCGGAACGAAAAGACGACGTCGAGTTTATTCGCGACTTCAGCAAGGTCGTCCTGGATGACGTGCATCGCATCGAGCGACTGATTCAGGAAATCTTGGACTATGCGCGGTATATGGAACCAAAGCTCACCGACGAGGACCTGAACGACATTGTTTCATCGTGCCTGTACTTCATCGAGGTCAAGGCGGATACCCGTGGCATCAAGATCGAAAAACAGTTGGCGTCCGGCTTGCCTCGTGTCATGTTGGATCGTCAACAGATCAAGCAGGTCTTACTCAACGTGCTGTTGAACGCGATGGACGCCATGGGGGAACGGGACGGAGGCAGCCTTCGGGTCAGGACCGCTGCGCTTTCGAAGCCGGACGCCATGACATGGGTGCAAATCGAGATTGAAGACACCGGACCTGGAATCTCCGCCGCGAACCTGGAGCATATTTTTGATCCGTTCTTTACCACCAAGCACAATAGTGGCGAGAACGAAGGCACCGGGTTGGGATTGACCATCGCCCATCAAATCGTCCAAGAACACCGCGGTGACATCCAAGTACAGAGCGTCGAGGGAACCGGCACCACATTTCGTATTCACCTGCCGTCGCTGCCCTAAAGACACAACAGAGGAGCGCTGTGACTATTCCGATAGGCAAGAAGCGGGTACTTCTAATCGATGATGAGGCACGGGTCCGAACCTCTCTGAAAATGGTATTGGAACCTTCGTACGAAATTTCGCAGGCGGCGGACGCCCAGGAAGGGCTTGATCTCTTCAGAAAAGAAGGCCCCGATCTGGTACTGCTCGACGTCATTCTGCCGGGGACGGACGGACTCGCGATCCTCCAGGCCCTACGGTCAGAAAGCAAGATGACTCCCGTTGTCATGCTAACGGGAACGAAGTCGGTGAAGACAGCCGTTGATGCAATGAAACTCGGCGCGGCGGATTACCTGTCCAAGCCCTTTGACATCGAGGAACTCCGGATTGTCGTGGACCGGGCTCTTAACTCTCAGGCATTAGAGCGGGAGGTGAAGCAGCTTCGGGCGCAGGTGGTGCAACGGTACGCCTTTCACAACTTGATCGGCAAAAGCCCGGGTATGCAGGAAATTTACGGAAAGATCGAACAGGTCGCCGACAGCCGGACGACCGTGCTGATCACCGGGGAAAGTGGAACCGGCAAAGAACTCGTCGCCAAGGCGCTGCATTACAACAGTTCACGACGCGAGCGGCCCTTCATCGCCCTCAATTGCGCTGCCATTCCTGAAACGCTGATTGAAAGCGAATTATTCGGTCATGAGAAAGGCTCCTTTACGGATGCGACCGCCCGCCGCATGGGACAATTCGAGCAGGCCCACACGGGGACGCTTTTTCTGGACGAGATCGGCGATCTAAGCGCCGTGACGCAAGCCAAACTGCTCCGCGTTTTGCAGGAACGGGAATTCACACGGATCGGCGGCGTCCAGCCGATTAAGGTGGATGTACGCATCGTCGCGGCGACCAATAAAAACCTCGACGAACTGGTCCGGAAAGGACAATTCCGGGAAGACTTGTATTATCGCATCAACGTGATTGCTCTCTATCTGCCGCCCCTTCGGGACCGGGGTGAGGATGTGCCGCTCCTGGCAAAACACTTCCTTGCAAAGCGCGTGGAAGAAGAGAAACGCCCGCATATCGAATTTGGAAAGGACGCCCTCGAACTCTTGGGACGCTATCCGTGGCCGGGCAACGTGCGAGAAATGGAAAACATCATTGAGCAGGCATTCATATGGTCGCAAAACGCCACCGAGATTACTCAGGAACATCTTCCGACCATTCTCAAGAACGATACGCGGTCTTCCTCTCTCCGCGACGATACCCTGGCCGGACGGATGTCACTTGAAAAAGCGGTCATGGAATTTGAACGGGAGATTATCCTGGACGCCTTGAAACGCACCAACTATGTGCAGACGCATGCGGCCGCTCTTCTCGGGATTAGCCGCCGCATGCTGAAATACCGCATGGACACCCTCGGAATCGGACGACCGGACAACACTGCAAACCAGGAACCAGAAGCCCCAGTGCAGGAATAACACACCATTTTTTGTCCGTTGCGACATTTTTGGCACGTCATTCTTGGCCCTTATGATCAAACAACGCTCCCGAAACCTACATATAGCTTCTTAGCTGCGAGAGACCACTTCTTATTGACGTGGTTGCTAAACACATGAAAAGGAATAGGTTTTGCTTAATGACTAAGTAGTTTGGGCTAGAGGAGTCCTATGAGCGGAACGGCAAACGACAGCACCATCAAGACGAAGTCGACGGTTCTTGTGGTGGACGATGAGGCAGGACCTCGCGATGCGCTCAAAGTGATTCTCCGTCCCTTTTTCAATATCGTCGTGGCCGATAATGCGAAATCCGCTCTCGGTATTCTGAATGAGCGACCGATAGACCTCATCACGCTCGATCAAAAGCTCCCCGATCGGCAGGGTATCGATCTTCTACAGGACATTAAACGCGACTATGCAGATACCGAAGTCATCATCGTTACCGGGTATGGAAGCCTGAAATCCGCCATGGAGGGTATCCGCCACGGAGCGGCGGGGTACTTACTGAAGCCCTTCAACGTCATTGAACTGATCACGCTCATCAATCAGACTTTAGGGAAGAAACAGCGGCTGGACTTCATCAGAGGATTTCTACAGACCTCATCCGGCCTCTGGGGAAGTGAGCAGGAAAGCGAACGAGCCTGGCAGACATTGAAGGCGGGTTACCGGGCCATCGGCAATCCGGCTCAACCGAATGGGCCGTTCTCCGCCGACGACCTCCTCCCTTTACTGTCGGAGATCCTGGAAGCCAAGGATCGCCAACTCCTGAACCACTCGAGTCGTGTCAGCTTTTATGCCACCCTTTTGGCCAACCGGTTAGATCTCACTCCGTCCCAGCAGAAATCCCTTGCCATGGGTGCATTTCTGCATGACTTGGGCATGATCAGTCTACCACTGTATCGATTTGCGGGAGACCAACGACGGCCCACGGGCCACGCGGCATCCTGCAAAGATCATCCAGATGCCGGAGCGCGCATGATTCTCTCGCTCGGACTCCCAGCCGAAGTCAGCCAGATCGTGACCTATCACCACGAACAGTGGGACGGGCGTGGATATCCTCACGGGCTGCAGGGAGAAGGGATCCCCTTACTCGCGCGCATCGTCTGTATTGCCCAGGCCTTTGACCATCTGACGGCTGAAACGCCCGGGCGCCACCCCATATCACTGGTCGAGGCAACACGCCAGATTTCCGCTCAAGCGTATACGCATTTCGATCCCCTACTCGCCGATTTGTTCACCCACGTGGTGAATGAGTGCAAAGCCTCTCTTCCCGCCATGGTCATGGCCACCACAGCCGCCGAAATGTAGCTGCGGCGCCGCCAAGGCATCGCTTAGTCCTTCGCCTCCGCAATCAGTTCGGCCGCAGTGGCCAACACCTTCTTCGTGATGGTTTCTCCTCCCAACATACGGGCAATCTCCGCTTCCCGCTGCACAGCGCTCAATGTGCGAACGGTGGTCACGGTTCTGGTCTTCCCTGTAGCCCTCTCCAGGAGGAGATGGTGCTGCGCTTGCGAGGCGACTTGCGGAAGATGAGTGATACAGAGTACCTGATGGAGACGGCCTAACGCCCGCAACCGTTTTCCGATCGCCGCGGCAGTGGCGCCGCCGACGCCTGTGTCAATCTCATCAAAGATCAACACAGGCACCCGATCGGCCTCCGCAAGCACCGTTTTCAGCGCTAACATGACACGAGACAACTCTCCTCCTGAGGCCACGCGAGACAAGGACTTCAGCGGTTCTCCGGAATCAGAGGACAACAAAAAGTCCGCCTGGTCGGCGCCATCCGGTCCGTACCTTTCGCCGCCATCGGCTGTGCGGATATGAATCGAAAAGCGAGTCTGCCCCATCTTGAGGGCGTCGAGTTCCTGGCGCACGGCTTTGGTCATGCGTTTTGCTGTCTCGGATCGTCGGACGGACAGTTGCCTCGCGAATTCGTCGAGAGCCTGGCGTCGTTCGTCCATCACCCGGGTGCATTCTTCCAACCGTACATCGGCATGCTGAATGCCATCCAGCTCTTGCCGTATGCGGCGCTGAGACTCAAGAGCGGTCTCGAGCGTCCCGCCGTATTTCTTCTTGAGGTTGTGGATGAGCGCTAACCGGTTTTCAAGCCCGATGAGCCGATCCGGGTCGGGGTCCAATCGCTGGGCATAGTCGCGGAGCAGCGTCGCGACCTCCTTCAACAGGACTTTCGCTTCGGACGTGAGCCGGCGGGCTTCTTCCATCTCCGGATCGAGGTGGATCAATTCCGCCAGAGTCCGCTCAATACCCACCAGATTGGAAAGGGCGCTCTGGCTGTCCGCCTGCAATAGGTTCTGCGCGGCCGTCGTCAATTGACCTAACCGCTGTGACGAGCTCAGACGGCGCCGCTCCGCCTCCACTTCCTCCTCTTCTCCGGGGCGCAGGGCCGCCTCATCCAATTCTCGAGCCTGGAAAGTGAGAATATCTTCGCGCTCGGATCCGCGTTGAATATGAGCCGCAAGATCATCCCGCTGCCGGCAAGCCTGCTTCCATGCCGTGAAGGCTGCCTGGTAGTCGGTGCGCAATCCCTGTAGATCGCCGAATGAGTCCAACACATTGAGTTGGGTGGAGCTGGACAACAGTGATTGCTGATCATGCTGGCCATGGATATCGACGAGGGTACCGCCGAACTCCTCAAGCACATGCACCGGAACCATGGTGCCGTTGAGATACACCCGGTTGCGCCCAGAGCGGGAAATGATGCGTCGGATGACCAGTTCAGTGTCTTCGGAGCCGAGAATGTCCTGTGAGCGCAAGCGGTCGACGACCGGATGCTGCGGGGGAATACAAAAGGCCGCTTCGAGGTGTGCCTCATCGGCGCCGAATCGGATCTGGTCGGTGGATGCCCGCCCCCCCACGAGGAGTGCGATCGCATCGATCAGGAGAGATTTGCCGACTCCAGTCTCCCCGGTGAACACCGTAAAGCCTGGAGACACAGTGAAACTTAGCTGCTCGAGGACGGCGAAATTGACAATGCGCAGCTCAGTCAGCATGGCTGCGGAGCCTGCAGCGACTACGCAGTCCCTGCATGCTGGGCGAGCAGTGAGTCAATGAGCTCCTTAAACTGGCGCTTCGGCCGTGCCCCCACCAGTTTTTCCACCGGTTGGCCGTTCTTGAAGAAAAGGATCGTGGGAATGCTCATCACCTGATAGCGGCCGGCCACTTCAGGATTTTCATCGGTATTGAGCTTGCGGACTTTTAGCTTACCCGCGTATTCCTTGGCCAGTTCGTCAATGATGGGAGCGACCATCTGGCAGGGACCGCACCACACCGCCCAGAAATCGACCATTACGAGTTCGGTCGCCTTCATCACTTCGGCGTCCCACGTCCCGTCTTCCACCTTCAAGGTTTCACCAGCCACGTCCACACCCTCCTTCGTCGTTGGAATAACGATGCAAGATCGAAAACATCGTACCCCACCCTTGTTTTTTCTGTCAAATAAGACAGGGAGCGCCGGTCGCTCTCCTGACATGCGTCAGAACCGCATCACCAAACAATTGCCGATGATTCCGGAGTGCTCCTCTTCACAATATGTGGTGTCACCGGCCGGGCACCGACAGACCCGCCTCACTTAACCCTTGATAAGGCCGCCCGTACGCCCCCCCAGCGCCGGCCCACGGCAATCCGCGATCGCCCCACAACAACGGGTTGAGGATAGAACGCATCAGGGCCGTCCCAACGTTTTCCGTCCAGCCGATACCCGTCAAACTGAACATAAAGTTGTACTGCGCACGATCTGGAAACTGCAGATAAAATAAGCCCAGAGACCAGCATTTACAGGGATTCTGGTAGAGAGCAACGACGTCGTATTCGGGGCTGCGCTTATTTTTGACGTCATAGTATCCCTTCGCACCCAACGTCCACCCCCACGGAGTACGAAATGCGCCTCCTGCGGTCGCGAATTGAATTTCTTCCGTCGGGGCATACACTTCATTGAACGAAATCGGATTCCAGACGTCTCCCCGCCTAGGGCGATTCCCCTCGCGCGAATACCGCTGTCCGACTTCCACATACCAGTTCGTGGCTTCCTGCAGACGCAGATCGGTGTTGAACTGGCTCAACTGACCGCGATACGGGTCGAAAAAGGCATCAACCACCAAGTACTCGTTCATAGCCGGACGAAATAACGCCGGGTTGCCAATGCCCTGTCCAAACGCCAGCATGGCCAACTGCTCCTGACTGTATTGCGGCGTCACATTGCCGATGACGGCCCGCATCCAGATATCGGAAAACTTCCGACCCTGGATCTCTACCGTCGCGGGCTGCAGCGGCTGAGTAAAAGAGCCCAGAACGGGATTCACTCCGGGCGTGAAGTCCCTGGCGCGGGTCTGCACCCCGTCTACGTGGTAGCTCTGCGCGACGGTCAAATCCAACCAACTGAACACGCTTTCAGGGCCCTGCTCCAGGATCCGGCTTTTCAACGCATACGTCACGAGGTTTTTTTTCGGTAGATCGTCGACCTGGTCGATCTGCGCGATGCGCGATTGATCGGTAGAGGGAACGTACTCATAGATGACGCTTGGTTCGAGCGTATGCAGCAGGTTGCCGCCGCCATTGAGGCCGTAACGCCGGCTCAGCTTTGAGGTGGCATCGATAGCCGCCCAGAACGTCTCCCGGTGCTGCGACTCCGTGGACTGCACGCCCCTCGTGTAGTAAACCTCGCGGAATTTGGCTTGCGGGGTAATTCCGACGACATGCCCGAGATCGATGACGTCCGTGGCGATGCCGGGCACCACATCGACGCGATTCAATGTGAATCCTTCTTCGCGGTAGAAATTGACGAAGTTGCCGTCCATGCCGAACAAGAGGGGTGAGCCGAGCAATGAGACGTTCGGCAAGCTGTAGCCGGCCTCGGGCAAACGCTGGAAGGTATCCGTTCCGCCGGCCTGCAGGGGCTGTAGGTATTGCCCCAACAAATACAGATTGCCGTACCCCAGCCGTTGGGTGGCCAACAGATTCGATTCGTTGCTCGGCAACGCCCGCTGAGTGCCCACATTGCTCAATTGCTGAAAGTAATTCGGATCAGTGACGAAATTCAGGTTGGCGCGCAGCAGAAGATCGGGGTTGACGTACTGGGTATGGCTGCCGGTTATCGCCGCGCGCCCTCGCCGGGGATCCTCTGCCATGGTGCCGAACGTGGCCAAATTGGGTATCTGCGTCTGTTGCAGATAGCTCACATACCACTGGCCTCGCGAAAGGCGGTTCAGCACGTACCGGTATTCGAGGTCCGACCCGTATCCGAGATTGCTGTAGTAGGAAGGCGAGACCGTCAAATCCTGGCTTGGATTGATCGCCCAATACAGACCCTGCTGGACATGCATGCCGAACCGATTGTCATACCCGATGAAGGGGATCAGCAGACCGCTCTTCCGGGTACCCAATGGATAGGTCAACGTGGGCATTGGAAGAACCGGCACATCATTCACGCATAGCCATGCGCGCTTAAAGGCCAGCGCCTCTCCCAGCGAGAGGTCGAGATCGTCAAAGCGCATGCGCCACGCGGGCACATCACCTTCTTGAGCATCGCAGTTCGTGAAGTTCCCTTCCTTGATACGATAGTGATACTCGGAAAACCGTTGGATCAGGCGGCCGGACACGGAAGAGTTGCTGCCGGGAATATACAGGGTTCCGTGCGTCACGACTCCCGCCTCGGTGTTCACATTTAGTTCCAACTGGTCCGTGGTGAT
>JACVSD010000152.1 GCA_014534095.1 Nitrospiraceae bacterium | reverse complement strand
GAGGGGGCTCGCACCGCCGCCGATGCCCACCGCTACTACGAGGCGTACCTTGCGGCGCTCGATGCCGTTGCGCGTTGGGGGAGGGGAGCGCCGAACGAACGCAGGCCCGGCATTTCGGTCAAGCTTTCGGCTTTGCACCCGCGCTACGAAGCGGTTTCGCGCGCGCGCGTTGTCGATGAGCTCGCGCCGCGGCTGCGGGAGCTAACCCGCCGCGCGCGGGCGCACTCGCTGCATCTCACGGTCGACGCCGAAGAGGCGGACCGGCTTGAACTGTCGCTCGATGTAATCGCGGCTGCGCTCGCAGGCGAGGACCTGCGCGGCTGGTCCGGCTTCGGCCTTGCCGTGCAGGCGTACCAAAAGCGTGCATCGCAAGTCATCGATTGGGTGCGCGATGCCGCCTGCGCACTCGATGCCCGGCTCACGGTGCGCCTCGTCAAAGGCGCGTATTGGGACTCGGAAGTGATCCGCGCTCGACAACGAGGGTGGCCGGAGCCTGTCTTTCGCTCGAAAGCCGACACCGACGCCAATTACGAGGCGCTCACCCGTCTCCTGCTTCGGCATACTGATCATGTCCGCCCGGCGTTTGGGACACACAACCTTCGTAGCGTGGCGCATGCCGAAGCTGCGGCGCAAGCAACCGGATTACCGCCCGAGGCATATGAATTCCAAATGATCTTTGGGATGGCCGAGCCGCTGCAAATGGCTGTTTCGCAGATGGGGCGACGGGTCAGGCTCTACACCCCGATCGGACAATTGCTTCCGGGCATGGCGTATCTGGTGCGACGGCTGTTGGAAAATACGTCTAATGAGTCTTTTCTCAGGAAAGAGTATTCCGGCTCCGAGCCGCTCGACCGGCTGCTGGCTGCGCCGTCTGCCGACAGCTCGACTTTCTCACTTAATGACAACGGCGACCACATCGGCCACGTCGAGACATCCGTCCAGTTTCGCAATGAGCCTCACACCGATTTTTCGCAAGCCTCGGCGAGGGCCGCGATGAGTGAAGCCATTGCACAGGTCAAAGACCGACTCGGTCGCACATTTTCTTCCGTTTTCTCTTCCGGCCGTTCATCGTCTCGCTTAGAACTGCTCTCGCGCAATCCCAGTGCCCCGTCACAGGTCATAGGACGCCTTCAGGCATGTGAGCCATCCGATGTTTCTAAAGCCGTTGAAGCGGCTCTCGGCAAAGGTCAGGAATGGGACGCCCTCCCGGCCGCGGATCGCGTGCGGATTCTCAGGAAAGCCGCTGCGGCCATGAGAAAGCGGCGCTTTGAACTGGCGGCGTGGGAAATCTTTGAAACGGGTAAGCCATGGCGGGAAGCCGATGCAGACATTGCCGAAGCCATCGATTTCCTCGAGTTCTATGCCCAAGACATGAATCGCCTCGGCCGGCCTCTGCGATTGGGACACGAGCCGGGTGAAGTCAACCATCTCCTGTACGCGCCTCGCGGAGTCGCTGCCGTTATTGCCCCGTGGAATTTTCCGCTTGCCATTCCTACCGGGATGGTGAGTGCCGCGTTGGTCACCGGCAACGTCGTCCTCTTTAAACCATCCGAGCGGGCGTTGGTGATGGGAGCCTTGTTGACCCAATTGCTCATGGAAGCCGGAGTTCCGGAAGGCGTGCTGCAGACACTACCGGGGGGCCTGAGATCGGACAGGCGCTGGTCACGCATCCGGACGTCAGCATGATCGCATTTACCGGTTCAAAGAACGTCGGCCTGAGCATCATCGCGGAAGCTGCCAAGGTTCAGCCAGGTCAACGGGCAATCAAACATGTCATCGCGGAAATGGGGGGCAAGAACGCCATCATTATCGACGACACGGCGGACCTGGATGAAGCCGTCGCCGGAGTGGTTGCCTCATTTACCGGCTACCAGGGTCAAAAATGCTCGGCCTGCTCCCGAGCCATCGTACTTGGATCGATCTATGAACAATTTCTCCAGCGCGTAGCCGATGCCGTAATGAGCCTTCAGGTCGGCCCTCCGGAAGATCCCGGCAACCGCATGGGACCGATGATCGATCAGCGGGCATTGGAGAAAGTTCGGGAGTACATCGAGATCGGAAAAAAAGAAGGGCGGTTGGTGTTGGAACGGACCATCAAGGGACCTGGCCATTTCATCGGTCCGGCGGTCTTCGCCGATATTAAACCGACGCACCGTCTGGCCCAGGAAGAAATTTTTGGGCCGGTTTTAGCCGCCATGCGCGCGCAGAACTTTGAAGAAGCCGTTCGCATCGCGAACCACTCACCCTATGCGCTGACCGGCGGCCTGTACTCCAGGAGCCCGGCAAACGTGCTGACTGCCCGCACACGGTTCGATGTCGGCAACCTGTACATCAATCGCCCCATCACCGGCGCGTTGGTTGGTCGTCAACCTTTTGGAGGTCACCGCCTCTCAGGAGTCGGCACGAAGGCCGGCGGAGAAGATTACCTGAAACAATTCATGCTGGCGCGGGTCGTCAGCGAGAATACTCTGCGGAGGGGATTTGCACCGACGGAAACCGAGTAGTCCTTCAAAACACCTTCCTACGGTGTCAGAGAAGTGCCGTCAAGGCGTTGACACTGCTATTTGATTATTAACATTGCCTGGTCATTTTCTGCCTACCATAGTCGCTCCGGCCGGAGATCGTCTACCTTGCCAAGAGCCACATGGACTCGGAAAGATTGATAATTGATACTTCTGCTTGCGTTGTGGCCTGCGCACTGTTCGTCCTGTGCTGTCGCAATCATGAAGGTATCCTTTTTGCTCGCGCTTCGATGGGAGCACAATCGTTTGTTAGTAAGAAAGTGATGATGAACTCGTGAGCTCTGCTGAGTGAGGAGGTGAACTGTGAAGTCATCTGTCGTCTTGAATCCGGCGCCGGTGGGTCTACGTGCGGAGTTCCTCGGCCATATTAAAGCACTGGTTCAACAGGAACCAGGCCATGCAAAGGGCAAGACCGCCCGCCCCACCAATATCACGTTCGTTCACAATCTTCACCTGAACAGCGTGGGTGACATACGGCCGGATTTAGACGTTTCCTTGACGCACTCGGCGATTTCCACAACCGGCGTCAATTTCAAGAATCCCTCAGCAGAGAGCTGAGTCGAGCTGAGCGCTTCAACT
>JACVSD010000151.1 GCA_014534095.1 Nitrospiraceae bacterium | reverse complement strand
ATGTGACCCTCTGGAGCGGGAACCATATCGGTCATCATAGTGTCATCGAGGACAATGCCTTCATCTCATCGCACGTCGTAATTTCCGGGCAGGTGCGAGTCGGAGAGAATTGTTTCATGGGCGTCAATGCCGCAGTCGCGCACAACGTACAGATTGGCAAGGATAGCTGGATCTCACCGGGCGTCGTGGTGCTCCGCAATGCCGAGGACGGATCGTTTTTCCGAGCGCCGAAGTGCAAGCCTGAGCCTATCTCGGCTCCGTCCTATTTCAAGGTTGAGGCGGATAATACCGCCATTCCGGCATCTAATTTTTAAAGGAGGACATGTAACGATATGGGTGTCATACACGAGGCCGTTATCCTAAGCGCGACGAGAACGCCCATTGGTTCGTTCCATGGGGCATTCCGAGACATTCCAGCCACGAGTCTGGGAAGCACGGCCATTGCCGCTTCCCTTCGACGCGCCGGCCTCCGTCAAGATCAGGTGGACGAGGTGATCATGGGCTGTGTGCTTTCGGCCGGCGTCGGACAAGCGCCCGCCCGACAGGCGGCGCTTGGGGCAGGAATTCCCAACGCGACACCCGCGACCACTGTCAACAAGGTGTGTGGGTCGGGTTTGAAGGCCGTCATCATGGCCGCGCAATCGATCGCACTCGGCCAGACGCGCACCGCGGTGGCCGGTGGCATGGAAAGCATGAGTCGCACACCCTATCTCTTGCCTCGGAATCACGCCGGAACCCGACTCGGAGACCTCGCCGCCGTCGATGGCCTCTTGAAGGATGGGTTGTGGGATGTCTATGAGGACATTTCGATGGGGGTGGCCGTTGAACGGTACGCCCAGCAGTGTCATTTCAGCCGAGAAGAACTTGACGATTATGCGATCGAAAGTTACCGGCGCGTCCGCGAGGCCCGCGCTGCGGGCCGCTTTGAGGCGGAAGTCGAACCGGTTTCAGTTTCCACTGTCAAGGAACAACGACTGGTGCGAGACGATGAAGAACCCGAGCGCCTGGATATCGACAAAATGCGAAAGCTCAAGCCAGCCTTTACCAAAGACGGCATGTTGACCGCGGGGAACTCAACGTCCTGCAACGATGGCGCCGCTGCGATTGTCCTGATGGCGGAAGATGCAGCTCGGCTCGCCGGACTGGAACCTCTGGTCCGGATACGGGGGTATGCTGAGGCCGGCGTCCCGCCCGCGTTGTTTGCGATGGCTCCGGTGGAGGCCACAAAACGTGCACTGGCAATGGCGGGACTCACGATCGAAGACATCGATCTATTCGAGATTAACGAACCGTTCTCGGCCGCTGCCATTGGAGTCGTCCGCACCTTGGGCCTCGATCCAACTCGGGTCAATGTCAACGGAGGCGCGATTGCTCTTGGCCATCCGATCGGTGCAACTGGTGCGCGAATCCTGACCACGCTGGTCCATGCCATGTGCGCTCATAATGTGTCCCTGGGGCTCGCCACGCTCTGCATCGGTGGAGGCGAAGCGGCCGCCATCGTGGTCGAGCGCGAGAGGGTGGCGGGCTAGACGTGCAATTGGAAACACACGTGATCCCGCTTAAGTCGAGGCAGTGAGCATACGGCGCATTCCCTGCCTTTCCTGATTGGTCCCGTAAAGCGAGGGGATGTGAAGACCTCCAATGAACGCTGATTTCATTAACCCTGACGATGCCCGATGGCCGGAGGTGTTGCGCAGCATGAAGCATGACTGCTATCACCTGCCCGAGTATGCCGAGGTGGCGGCTCTTGAGGACGGTGTCAAGGCGATGGCATTCTACGCGGAAAAGGGATCGTCTGCCTGTCTCATCCCTCTGCTTCTACGGCCGCTCTCGCGCGAGCTGAACGCGCCGCCGGATTGGTTTGATTGTGCGTCTCCGTACGGCTATCCCGGCATCCTGTCATCGTCGCCCGATGAATTGCATCCCTTTCTGGACGCCTTCACCAGTCGCGCTCGTGCGCATGGCATTGTGTCGGCCTTTATTCGCCTCCACCCACTCTTGCATCTGGATTACGGGGCGTTGGAAAAGTTTGGCACACTGGTGACGCACGGACAGACGGTGTTCATCGATCTGTCGGAACCGAACGACCGCATTTGGCAGCAGATGTCGACCAATCACCGACGGAACATCACACGACTGCTGCGAACCGGGTTCCGTTGTAGCGTGGATGATTGGAGCCGTTATGAGGACTATATCGAGGTGTATCACGCGACAATGCAACGGGTCGAGGCGGCGCGAGGATACTTTTTTTCCATGCGGTATTTCAAGGCGCTGCGGGAGCGGTTGGGCGATTGCCTGCACCTGGTGTGTGTGTTGAGCGACGACAATGAGTTGGCCGCCGCGGGTCTCTTCATGGCGACAGAGGGCATCGTGCAATACCATCTCGGGGGTACGGCCGAGAAGTACTTGGCGGTGGCCCCCTCGAAATTGATGCTCGACTTCGTGTGGCGTTGGGCTCAGGAGCAGGGGCATGACGTCTTTCATTTAGGGGGCGGCCTCGGCGGGGTGGAAGATTCGCTGTTTCAGTTCAAAGCGGGGTTCTCCCCTTTGCGAGGGCAATTCCACACGTATCGTATGGTGGTGGATGAATCGAAGTATGCGGCGTTGGATCAAGCGGCCCGCTCCCTGCGCGGGCCGGATGATTCGTCAGCAGGAGATTTCTTTCCCATCTATCGCAGGCTCGTAGGATCGGCCGCATAACGAACAGTCAGCCGAACTCCAACCGCTGGTGGTTCTTTTTCCTGTAGTTGGCTCCGCTCTCGCTCAAAAGCAATCGCCGTTGCCATAGGCTGACGCTTCGTTTGATCTCCGTGCCGGCGGCTGCTGTGCGTTCAGTGGGTGCGGTGTTGAAGCCCGCGCCCGCTCTAGTCTCATTTCACTCGTCTTATCAATCATACATCCAAGCTCCGCCCTGGGTGTCTAGCTGCCGAGCCGGTGCAGCGTAGTTGCGCGGTTCGTATCCATAATCCTATTTCACATATACGGAGGGCCTCCATGACAATGCCGATTATCAAACCCACCCTTCCAGCCTTGGAAGATATTTTCAGCATGATGCGCACGGGTTGGGAATCCGGGGTCGTCACGGTCGGTCCCATGGTGCGGAGCTT
>JACVSD010000132.1 GCA_014534095.1 Nitrospiraceae bacterium | reverse complement strand
GTTTAGATTGGAGAAGGCACGGCGCCATGCTCGAATACGGTGCGGCAATACCGTGTGTCGGCAGGCCGAGTCCGACACGATAGGAACGGACGCCGCGGTGGAGATTGTCAACTCCAGCGTAATGACGGTAATTCGCGGCTTCATCGCCGGATGCTCCCGTCGGGCTAACGGTCGTGGAGAGCCCTAGCAGGGTTCCCCACCACGGTGACCCCAGACAGAACATCCCGGGTGACGATGCTCCCTGCTCCGATGATGGCATCGTCGCCGACAGTCACGCCCGGAAGGAGAATTGCCCCGGCCCCGATCCATACATTGCGGCCGATCGACACCGGCTTGCCACTTTCTAACCCCTGCTTGCGCAACGCGGGATCTCTGGGATGGTCCGCCGTCACGATCTGCACGTACGGCCCGATCTGACTGCCGTCTCCCACGTCAATTCGTACCACGTCCAGGAATATGCAGCCGAAATTGACGAAGACGCCCCCTCCGATGTGGACGTTGTAGCCGTAGTCGCAATACAAGGGCGGGCGGAGGACCGCGCCCTCTCCAAGGGAACCGAGCAGTTTGTTCAAGATGACGGTGCGCCGGGTCGTCTCGTCGGCTCCGGTGTCGTTGTAGGTGCGCAGGAGCCTGTCGGCGTAGAGATGGTCTGCGGCGAGTTCCGGTCCATAGGAGCGGTAGAGATCCCCCGCCAGCATCTTCTCCTTTTCGCTGCGCTCGTTGGGTTCCTGCATTCGTGGCTCCTGGTACGCCGGTGTTCCATAGCGTGTTCGTTCAATCATAGCCTACCAGTTTGGTGCTTCCATGCGCCGGAAAGCTGGCGGGGAGGCCTGTGGGCGTCCCGTTGACCTGCGCCAATGGCAAGGGTTCACCCCAGGCGCCAAGCGCCCGGATTACTGTACAGTGAGTTCCCGCTGATTCACTGGAGGAGCATCATGACGACACAAGTCGCCGTATTGATGTTCGCGCTCGCGTTCTTGGTGGGGAGTGTCAGCTGCGATCTGACGACCGAGTTGACGAAGGTTCCCCTCGACGTGACCTCGACAATCGTGAGACCCACCGGAGAGTTCACCTCCAGCACATCGCCCGGCGCCGAATCTTTCATTCGGGGCGCAAAGGCTCGCCGGCAGTTAGAAATCCTCGTGGCTTCGTCGTTTGAGGATGTCCGTGCCGACATCGCTCGCGGCAATGGAGAATATCTCGGTTCAATCGCTGTCCTGGCTGGCGTGCCGCCAGCATCTCACGCACGCTTTCAGCGCGACATGCAGATGAAGTATGACGCCATGTATCCGTCGTCTCTCCCGATCGGAGAGGCCGGGATCCGTGTCGTCGATACGGCCTGGTCCGCGGGGTATGGCCGATAGTTCCGACTAGGTCAAGATCTCGCGGCCATCGCAGCCTTTCGCATCACGGTGGCTTTGGTGTCTTCACGCGGCGTCATTGCGCCCAAGATACAGGGAGGGATAGCTGATGTCATGGCCCATCCTCCATAAAATGACGGTATGGCCTGTGGTCCTCTGCGGAGCGGCGGTGCCGCTCCTTGCCAGCCTACGGAGAGAGGCTCCGAGAGTCCGGCGCATACAAAGGATTGCCTCGTGTTGTATGTGCGACAAAGTCCGCGATGAGACGAAGCGGGAAGCCGAGATCACAGCTTGGCAAAAGTTTTCTGTCTATAGCGCCACACATAGCGTACGTCTGGCCGAGGTGGCGTTGATCCAAACATTCTGTCCTGACTGCCTTAAGTCGTATCGACAAGTGTTAGCGTCAGCTCGGCCTGCACTGCCTTGTCACGAAACTATCACTAGGATTGAGAGCGCCCCTTCGTAGCCGGTCGGGCCCATCTGTCCCGAGATGGCCATCTAAAGCAAGCCATCCGGAACTTTTTGGACCGTCTTGCCGATCGCCTGACCGGAGCGGCGCGCTTGTTCCAGGCCGGCACGAGCCAGCGCGTCCACACGTTCATTGTCCGGGTGCCCCGCGTGTCCTCTGACCCAATGCCATTCGAGGGAATGGACAGCCGCCAACGTATCGAGACGCCGCCAGAGATCCTCATTTTTCACGGCTTCTTTGCCGGCGGTTTTCCACCCGCGCCGTTTCCAGCTGTGGATCCATTCGCTGATACCTTTCTGCACATATTGGGAATCGGTGTAGACACGTGCCTCCACCGGCTCCGTAAGCCACTGTAACGCCTCTATCACGGCGAGCAATTCCATGCGATTGTTCGTCGTCGCCGGCTCGCCGCCGCAGAGTTCCGTTTCAATGCTCCGGATACGGAGCAAGGCGCCCCAGCCGCCGGGTCCAGGATTGCCGCTACAAGCGCCATCGGTATAGATCTCGATCATGTGCCCTCTTCGTTTTTGGGTTTTCTCCTGTCGGGCCGTGCCCTTTCGGAAAGCGACTACGTGGAATCCGCATAGAATGGTGAAGCCAACGAGTGGTCTCAGCGACATGCGGGGTCGTCAACGTAGCGCAAACGTCAGAGGGGGTCAACATGGTCAAGCGGCACACGGATTATCCACTATCGCGCGTTTAGTCATGACAAGTTTGCACATCAATGGAATGGCGCGTACCGGGTGGCGCCATCAAAAAGAACTATCACGAGCGCGAAGGCCATTAGTCCGCGAGGTTGAAACGAAGGCCACCTTTCGGTGTCTTCCTCAATCCAGTGGGCAGTACAGCAATCGTACACCGGTGGTCATAGAAGGAAGTCGTCACCGCTTTTTCGTCGCTTCTCGCACGCGTCTCAACAGGGACCGTACCATACTGCTCACTTTGTTGGTGTCTGCCTTCCTCCGAGAGGCCCGTTTGTCACTGAAAAGTCCCCTAAATTGATCGCTTGACCGCAATCTGCGTCAAGGCCTCATTTTTGCTCCACTAGCCAACGTTTTGCTCGTGCGGTGTACAGACGCGAACAACGGAGGATCAGATATGGACCGTCAGATGTCTGCATTCGAGCGGTATGAGCGCGGGCTTGTGCTCAAGCAGGTGCATATGTACAACCCCGCGATGGACGATTTCCGGAAGGCGGCTCTCGATCCACACTATAGCGGGAAGGCCTATGTGCAGATGGCTCTTTGCTTGCGGACCATCGGGCGCCATGAAGAAGCGGTAATGGCATTCCGGCAGGCCTTGGCGTCACCCCTCCTCACGTCCGATGAGCAACGGCACATCCTCTATCATATGGGCCAAACCTTGGAATCGTTGGGACGATATGCGGAAAGTGTGGAGGTGTATGGCTGGATCAGAAAAGAAGACCCCGGGTTCCGTGATGTCACTGAGCGGATTAAACATCTGACCGCCGGCGGGCGGGGGCCGTTTTCCTCCCGGCAAGGCGCGTTTCAGTGTTGGATGAAAGAAGTGCTCGCGCACAGCCGACGGCTGGCGCCTCACATGGTATCGTTCCTTGAACAAACCGGGGAATGGGTAGGCTTGAAGCCTGCTCGCCGGTTGGAGCGAAGCTCGGGCTCGACCCAAAGAGCAGCCGGCCAGCACGTAGGACGTCCGGCCACACCGAGCCGCCGCAGCCAGTCGGCATTCCGGGATCGCACCATCGAGGCCCGCCAACATGTCCGTGTGCCGGTCCGTATGCGAAGTCAATTCTCTTCGAAGGGACGAAAGATGAGCGGGGAGGGAGAGCTGCGCGACCTGTCCCCGTGGGGGTGCCGGGTCACGAGTCCCGTGCGCGTTCCAGTGGGAGAAAATCTAGAATGCTGTATCTTTCCTCAGGAAGCCGAGAACACGTTCATCATCGACGGTGCGACCGTGCGCTGGATCAATGCCCGTG
>JACVSD010000021.1 GCA_014534095.1 Nitrospiraceae bacterium | reverse complement strand
TCGAAGAGCACAAGAGAATCGGCGTATCAACAGTCGGAAATGGAAGCTCTGAAGCTGATTCATGACAGACACAGCTCGCTCACGGCAGTGGAAGCGGCAATCCAAAAGGCCGATATGGAACACAGCAAGCTCCGTATGGCCGGCGTGGCCGCGCTCCGCGAGGCCGGAGATGTCCTGAGACCTGAGCAGTACCAGCAATGGCGTCAGAAAGCGGCTGGACAGATGGCGCATGCGCAGGAAGGGCGTGGCCAGCAAGGGCAGACGGAAAGTGAACGCATCGCCCCACACTAGCGGCGAGATGCCGCATGGGCGGCGAAAGGAGAGGTATGCGCATGATGAGAATCAAGACCCTGTTGGCCGCATTGGCAGGCGGGCTGGCGTTCTTCTCGGTGACGCATGCGGAAACCGATCTCCCGGTCGCCGCCGGTGCGACGGTGATCATGGAATACACCATTACGGTGCCGGAGGCGAAAATTATCATTCCGAAGAACGTAAGCCAATTTGTGCCCGGGCATCACGACCTCCTGCCCAACCTCGAGAAGGCCCTGGCCGGTATGAGAGAGGGAGAAGAGCGGCGTGTCGATTTATCCGCGGATGAAGCGTTCGGCCCCTATGATGAAACCAAGAAGGCGGTGATTGCGGCCGACCATTTGCCGGCTGATGTCAAGGCCGGCATGGTGTTGACGACGAAGGAAGGCGTGCCGTTTGTCGTCACCAACGTCACCGGAGGCGAGGCGCAGGTCGATTTCAACCATCCGCTTGCCGGTAAGCACGTCATCATCGACGTGAAAATACTTGAGGTGCAGCCGCCGGCCAGCGCATCCAGTTAGAAAGAACATGACATGTTGCGAGAGAAACCCTATCGCGTCAAATCGTTTGATCTCCATGGCCTGCAAGGCATTTCCGACCGGACGTTGGAGATGCACGTCGCGCTCTATGAAGGCTACGTCAAGGCGGCGAACGCGTTGACGAGTGATATCACGGATTTCCTTAAAGACGGCACGGTGGATCAAGAAGAGATGCCGGCTTATTCGGAGCTGACCCGGCGTCTGGGCTTCGAGTATAACGGCATGGTGCTGCACGAATATTACTTTGGCAACATGCGGAAGGCTGCCTCGGCAAGGCCGGCGCCCGACTCAGCGTTCGTCCGGCGCGCCGTCGATTCGTTCGGCAGTTTTGAACGATGGAAAACGGACTTTATCAGTGTCGGGAAGATGAGAGGGGTGGGATGGGCCATTTGTTATCAGCATCCCACGACGGGACGGCTGACTAACCATTGGACGTCACTACACGAGCACGGCAATGTCGCGGGATTCATTCCGGTCCTCGTTATGGACGTCTGGGAACATGCCTATCTCCTCGACTATGCTCCCTCCAAGCGTGGCGAATACATCGACGCTTTTTTCTCTAACATTGACTGGAAGGCGGTCGACCGGCGCGTCCAGGTCGACGTCCTGGCCGCCTGACCGACCGCTACCTCGCCGACCGCGCGTCTCTCATCACAGGAGCATAGAAAGCGGCGCGGGCGCCTCGAACCGAGGCGCCCGCTTTGCCCGGAGAATGTTCAACGGGAACTGGGACTAGCCCACCAGGTGAGGAGGTGCGGGAGCCTCCACTGAGGCAACCCTCTCGCTCGACGATTGCGTCGCTACTCTGGCGGACGGTGCGCCAACGCGCCGGCTTGAAAACGCGGCGACACAGGCGGTGCTGAGCAAGACCAATCCGATGCCGAGCAAACTGATGTGAGCGCCCAGCGTGTCGGCCGCCCATCCGAATGCGGCCATGCCGGCCATCGCCGACGCCATCGAGCCGGTGCTGAACGTTGCGAAGACGCGTCCCAAGAGCGGTTCCGGGGTGACCTCTTGCAGGACGCCCCACATGATCGGCATGAACAGGGCAGTGCTCCCACCGATGATCATAATGAAGGCGCCGGCCACCAGGGGGCCGGTGAGGACGCTGAGACCGCACATGGTCAGACCTCCGACAATCATGGCGCGGAAGATGAGATTGAAACGCCCGACCAGGTCGCCTTGACGGCGGGACGCCAGCCACGCTGACGCGGCCAACATGCCTGCCCCCAGTGCGGACCAGAGCACGCCCACTTCCATGGCGCCGGCACTCAAGTTCTGTTCGGCGAACACCGGCAACATAAAGGCAAAGGCGCTGGCCGCGAGGCTGTACAGCGTGGCCGCCAACATGAGGTTCAATACCATCGGGTGCTCGTACCATACGAAGCGCAGCCCCGCCCATAAGTCATCGCTCCACCTGCCCGGGGCCGCTCCGGGCACAGAGGTCGTGTCCAGCGCGCGTAGCGTGACGGGCAGCAGACAGAGGGCCGAGATAAAGAACGTCCCAGCATCGAGATACAACACATTCTGCGCTCCAATGAGGGCAATGCCGACCCCGCTGACGATCGGACCCACCAGCAGGCCGATATTACTGGTGGTCTGCAACAGGGCATTGGCCGCCGTCAACTGATCGCGGCGCACAATTTGAGGCACCGCCGACGACAGCGCCGGTCCGAAGAACGTGGACACCACCGCAAGCAAAAAGACGGCGGCATAGAGGCGGTCCAGGCTCAAAGCCCCGAACGCGTGTAAGATCGGGATCAGCAACACCAGGAAGGTCCGGACCAGGTCTACCCACACCATGACGGATTTCTTGTTCGCTCGATCGAGATAGACACCGATAAACGGACACAGGAGGAGGGGCGGGATGGTTTGAAGCAAGCCGATCATCACCATTTTCATGGCCGAGCCGGTCAGTTGGTAGACAAACCACAATAAGGCAACGCGGGTTAGACTGTCTCCGATCTGTGACGTCAACTGCCCCCAGAATAGAAAGCCGAAATTTTTGGTCGTGAGTAATTGCCAGCCCGGAGACGCGGCGGGCCGGGGACCGGGTGAAGCGTCAACATGCACGGAGGTGGACATGGGTATCTCCTTTGTTGCCGCAACTACTCTGCACAGACCTTGCCTAGGGCAAGGCATAGGAAGCGTCCAAACTGTCTCGTGGTGCAAGGCTAAAATGAGTCCAATTTCGAGAGAATTGACACATCCGAGACAAATTGTCTCGGATCGGCAGGCGCACTCGTCGATACTCGGGAGCTTGCTAGTTCTTCTCTCCTGCATGCGCGTTGGCTATTTCACACGAACGTTCGACTTTGCGGGGGCGCGCGGGAGGCGGTGGAACGCGCCGCAGACGCGCTATAAAGACCCCGGCCATGAGGGCCGTCGCGCACATCACTACTCCGATCGCCACCACCGCGACCGTTTCACCGAACCGGCCCGTGACCCATCCAAAGAACGTGATGCCTCCCATGGCCGAGGTCATGGCGCCCATGGTGTAAAAAGCCAACGCTCGGCCCAGGAGATGAACTGGCGACCACTCCTGAAGTACGCCCCATGCGACGGGCGTCAGCACACCGATTCCCGCGCCCAGAATCGCCAGGATGACCGCTCCAAGTACCGGTTCCCGGACCCAAACTAGGGCGAACAACGCCGCGCCGCTGACCGCGCTTGAGACTGTGATCATCCATATCCGCCTGAAAATCGTCCATGCGCTAATGGTTGTCAGCCCCAGGGATGTGCCAAGCAGTCCCACGCCGAGCATCGACCACAGATAGCCGACTTCGACGGGCCCGAGATCCAGCATTTTTCTTCCAAAGACAGGGAAGAGGGTCGTGAACGCGCTGGTGGCGAAGGTATAGACCCCCGCCGTTAAAGTGAGGAACACGATCGCGGGTTGGCCTTTGACCACGTATCGGAGACCTTCCATCAGGTCCTGCATGACTGAGGCGACGGGCGGTTGTTTGGTCAGATGGAGCGTTGGCGGAGCGAGCCGGATCGGTACGAAACAGGCGGCGGCGATGAGGTAGGTCGCGGCATTCCAGCAGAGCACCTCCTGTGAACTGAGCGCGGCAATGCCAATGCCGCTCAGCGCCGGACCCACGATGATACCGAGGCTGGTCGTGCCTTGGAGCAACGCATTGGCCGAGGTGTATTGCGAGGCTTTGACGAGCGACGGAATAGAGGCGGTGAGCGCCGGTCCGAACACCGCAGAGGCGATGGCATGCAGCGTCACGAGGATATACAGCGTGCCGACGGAAAAGTGATCGGGCGCAATCATACAAGGGACGAGTCCTAGTGCGACGGCCCGTACAATGTCCGAGATGATGAGCAGGGCCTTCTTGGAAAGCCTGTCCACGACCACGCCGATCACTGGGCCTAAAACGATTGGAGGAATGGTCTGCAAGAGTCCGATGACGCTGGTCTTCAACGCCGATCCGGTGACCGAGTAGACGAACCACAACAACGCCAATTTCGAGACGCCGTCGCCCATCTGTGACACAACCTGGCCCCACCAGACGAGGGTGAAGTCGCCGGTCAGCAGCCAGCGCCCTGTCGACGTTTTCTTCACCGTTCGTCTGGAACCCGCTCGTGCGGCATTCGGGAGGTTCTCCTCCGCATGGCACGGCTAGTCTTTCGGGGTGAGTTGCACGCCGGCCGTGGTGACCGCACGGACGCCGGGGACGTGCCGCGCTGCCTCCGCTGCTTCCAGCGCAATCACTTGGTAGTGGGTTTTGCCGCTCAGCGCGACGATCCCGTGCTCGGACTTCACCTCGAATCCGACGGCCTTCAAGGTCTCGCTGCGATTCAGTCGGTCTTTGACTAACTGCGTGATAGCCTCATCCTGTTTCTTCGTCCAGGCGTGCTGCACCGACGCATCGACGGTCAGCTTGTTCACGACTGATTCCAGGCCTTCGATCGCTTTGGCGATCTGACCGGCTTTGCTCTTGTCGTCTTCAGAGGGAACCGTCCCCGTCAGGGTCGCCTTCTGCTTATCCACTTCAACTTCGATGTCGACAGGGAAGAGGGAGGGCTCGGCCATCAGGGCGAGTTTGATCGTGAGGTTCAACGAGGTGACGGGCTTTTTCGCGGGGTCCTCCGCCTTCGGTGGTGCTGCCGGCGGTTCAGCCGGTTTTTCGTCCTGGCCTGATTTACCCTCAGCCTTACCCTCTGTCTCTGTCTTCTTCTTGACGTCAGCCGCCGGCTCGCTGGCCGGCTTGTTGGCAGGCGCTGGCTTGGAATCCGGTTTACGGTCCGGCTCGCCTTTCTTCTTCGGATCCTGACCGGTACCTTCAGCGGACGGTTTGTCTTCCACGGCCTTGGGGTCCGGTTTCGGGTCCGCTTTTTTCTTGAGTTCGGCGGCCGGGGCCTGGTCCGGTTCCTTTTGGGGCTCTTTTGGAGAGGGGGTTTCAGCGGTCCCTTCCGAGGGAAGCCCAAGGAGAGCCATCAGGAGCCAAGGCAGCGCTGTTTTAACCATGGTATCGCCTCTACCTCCATTTCCTTGTTCTACAGGACTCTAGGAGAACCCCTTCAGAGTGCCTACTAGTGGTTTCCCAAGAGGTGTCGTTTCTTCCGCCTGCTTGGCAAGGGCGCAGTGACCTTGAACTCAGGGGGACACCCAGTTAGGGCCTTCCTATCCCATTGTTATCGTGACGGACACTGTCTAAGACGATTTTCCGAAGGGTGCGCCAACGTCGCGCAGACTGCGACGGGCAGCTAGAGGATCCATTGAAAGCCTTACGTGTGCTCGGGATGATTATGGCCGGCGGCAAGGGTGAGCGCTTGCTTCCTCTGACCGCCGAGCGGAGCAAGCCGGCTGTTCCGTTCGGAGGCCAGTACCGCATTGTCGATTTTGTCCTGAGCAACTTTGTGAATTCGGGAATATTGGCGTTGTACGTTCTCGTGCAATACCGGTCTCAATCTCTCATTGAACATTTGCGCGAAGGATGGCAAATCGGCGGGCGCATCAGGCAGAGCTTCATCAGCGTAGTCCCTCCTCAAATGCGGGCGCGGGAGGGGTGGTATGAAGGCACGGCAGATGCGGTGTACCAGAATTTGAATCTGGTGGAGGACTTTGCGCCGGATATCATCGCGGTGTTTGGGGCGGATCACGTGTATCGGATGGATATCCGGCAAATGGTCCAGCAGCACATGGAGCGTAACAGCGATGTGACCGTGGGAGCGCTGCCTGTGCCGATTGCTGAGGCGCGGGGCTTCGGCATTCTCGAAACGGACGCATCCGGGCGCATGATCGGATTTGAAGAGAAGCCCGGTGCGCCGAAGCCAATGCCGGGGCGACCGGACTACGCGTTGTCGTCCATGGGCAACTATGTGTTTACGACGGATGTGCTGGTGCCGTTGCTGAAACGGGATGCCTCGCGCCCCGGCACTCACGACTTCGGGCGCAATATCGTGCCGGACGTCTTAGCTCGGCACAACGTGCATGTCTATGACATGCAAAACAATAACATCCCCGGGCTCCGCGCTTATGAAGAGCGCGGGTATTGGCGCGATGTCGGCACTCTGGAATCCTATTGGAAGGCCAACATGGATCTCCTCGGAGAACGGCCGCCCTTCGATCTGCGAAATCCGGAGTGGCCGATTCTTTCCGGCTCGTACAATGGTCCAATGGCGTCGCTGGTCCGAAGCCGGGTGGATGAATCCATGGTGGGGCAGGGCACTCAATGTGTCGGTGCACGCGTTCATCGGTCCGTGCTCGGACGCGGCGTGCGGGTGGAGCCCGGGGTTGAACTCGATGAATGCGTGATTCTGGACGGGGTGACTGTTGGTGCGGGGACGAAGTTGCGCCGTGTCATCGCGGACCGGGCGACTGTGATTCCGGCCGCGACGCATATCGGCTTTGATCAAGACCATGACCGGAAACAGTATCATCTCTCGCCATCGGGTCTCGTCGTACTCTCCAAAACCTCATGGGCCGAGCCCGAAGCCTTGCGTCATGCTTCGTGATGGGTGGATGAAGTGGCGATCAAGTCAGATCCTTCCCTGCCGTTAGCCACCTACAGGCTACAGTTAAATAAATCCTTTAGGTTTGATAACGCCCGAGAAATCGTGCCGTATCTCCATGCCTTGGGCATCTCCGATTGCTATCTCTCCCCAGTGACGAAATCGATGCCGGGCAGCGAACATGGTTACGACACGATCGATCTCACGATGCTGGACCCGGAATTAGGCACGCAGGAAGATTTTACGCAGTTCGTCGAGGCCGCCCATGCACACCGGATGAGTCTCCTGGTGGATGTCGTGCCCAATCATATGGGCATCGGCAAGGCTTTGAACCGCTGGTGGCGCGACGTTCTCGAAAACGGCCCCAGCGCGCGTTACGCGACCGCCTTCGATATCGACTGGCATCCCATCAAGCAGGAACTCAACAATAAGGTGCTCCTCCCGATCCTGGGCGATCAGTACGGAACCGTCCTGGAAAATCAGGAGATGATGGTGGAGTTCCATCAGGGAGAATTGAGCCTGCGTTATGGCGAGCACCAGCTGCCTCTGACGCCCAAGTCCTGGATTGCCGTGCTCGGCGCACGTATCGAGGTGCTGGTTGGTCGTATGGGGGAATCGGACGGGTCAGTGATGGAGCTACAAAGCATTCTGACCGCCTTGCGCAATTTGCCGGATTTGGACGAGACGGATCAGGCCCGCATTGCCGAACGCTACCGCGAAGTGGAGATTGTGAAAAAGCGACTGGCGCTGTTGACGGAGACCAGCCCGCCGGTCGAGGCACACATCCGTGAGAACGTCACCCGCCTCAACGGCTCGAAAGGCGAACCCGAGACGTTCGATGAATTGGACGCCCTCTTGGATGCCCAGGCCTATCGGCTGGCGTCTTGGAAAGTGGCCTCGGAAGAGATCAATTACCGCCGATTCTTCGACATCAACGATCTGGCCGCCATCCGCATGGAAAACCCCATGGTGTTTCAGGAGTCGCATGAACTCCTGATGAAGCTGATACGGGATGGGATGGTGACCGGCGTGCGGGTGGATCACGTGGATGGGTTGTACGATCCGGGAGCGTACCTCCGGCAATTGCAAGATCTGGCGAAACATCCGGACGGGGGGAATCTCGGCGAGCGGGAGTTGTTCCTCGTCGTCGAAAAGATTCTGGGGAAGGACGAAGTGCTCCCCGACACCTGGCCGGTGCATGGGACGACCGGATACGATTTCATGAATCTCGTCAACGGGCTCTTCGTCCAGACGGCCAATGAGCGCGTGTGGACGGAAATCTATAGCCGGTTCATCGATCGAGAGACGTCGTATAGCGATCTGGCCTATGCAAGTAAGCAATTGATCATGCGGGCTTCGATGGCAAGCGAACTGAATGTGTTGGGGCACCGGCTCAATATGCTCTCCGAGCGGGATCGCCGATCGCGCGACTTTACGCTGAACAGCTTGACGCATGCGATCCGCGAAATCATCGCCTGTTTTCCGGTGTACCGCACGTATGCGACCGAGGGACCCGAACCGGTGGCCGAGCGTGACCGGGCATACATTCACATGGCGGTGGCGCGCGCCAAGCGGCGGAATCCCGCGTTGACCGGCCAGGTCTTCGACTTTATCCGCTCGATCCTCCTGAAACAACGCGACGCGCGGACGGCGCAGGATCGCGAGGATCAGGTCCGTTTCGTCATGAAGTTTCAGCAGATCACCAGTCCGGTGACCGCGAAAGGGATCGAAGACACCGCCTTCTACCGTTACAACCGGTTGGTCTCTCTCAACGAGGTCGGGGGGGAGCTTGAGCAGTTCGGTTTGCCCATCGAGGAGTTCCACAAGCGGATGCGCGAGCGCCAGGCGCGCTGGCCGCACGCTATGTCGGCCTCGTCAACGCATGATACGAAGCGGAGCGAGGACGTGCGGGCGCGCCTCAATCTGCTGTCCGAAATTCCCCAGGAGTGGAAAACGAAGGTCAATCGATGGAGCCGGATGAACCGCAAACATCGCCGAGAAACCGAAGGCGAACGACAGCCGGACCGTAACGACGAATATCTGTTCTATCAGACCTTGGTGGGCGCTTGGCCGTTGCAGCCCATGGACGAGGAAGCCTATCGCGTGTTCTGCGGCCGGATCCAGCGATACATGGAAAAGGCGATCCATGAGGCGAAGGTCAACACCAGCTGGGTCAATCCCAGCTTTGTGTATGATCAAGCGATGCAAGACTTTGTGGGGGCCGCCCTTGATCGGACCGCTCCGAACGCCTTCCTCGAGGACTTTCTTCCTTTCCAGGTACGGCTTGCTCATTGCGGCCTCTTCGGGGCGCTCTCACAGCTCCTATTGAAGATGACTGCGCCAGGTATTCCTGACTTCTATCAAGGCACGGAACTCTGGGATTTCAGCCTCGTCGATCCGGACAATCGCCGACCGGTGGACTACAAAACCCGGCATCTGATGTTGAACGACCTGCGCCGCGCCATGGACACGCCGGAGACCGTCAGGCCCGAGTGGGTCCATGCCTTGGCCAACGAGGCACGAGACGGCCGGCTGAAATTATTCACGATGATGGCGACCCTCGAATACCGGCGTGTGCATACTGCGTTGTTCGAGCGTGGCGACTATGTGCCGCTGGAGACCGGCGGCGCCCAAAAACAGCACCTCTGTGCCTTTGCGCGGGTGCATGAAACCGAGGCCGTGGTGACGGTGGTCCCTCGGTTTCTGTACACATTGATGCCTGAGGCGACGCACCCTCCGCTGGGCTCCTCCACGTGGGAGGACAGCTGGGTCGCCGTGCCGCCCTGGCCGACGCTGGCCACGTTCCAGCATGTCCTGACCGGCGAAGTCGTGGCGTCCGAGTCGGTACAGGGGCGTCGCGTGCTGCAGGCTTCCAAAATCTTCGAGCACTGTCCGCTCGGACTCCTCGAGAGAACTGCTTAAACAGATTGGCTCGAGGCCTTTCCTCGTACGCGTGTCTCCTCGCATCGCCAGTCATCGGCTCCGCTAGGGAAGAGACCAGTTGGTGGTTACGGATGCGGTTGATACTGTTTTTCTTGGATGACTAGCAGCCAGTGACGGTACGAAAGGAACCACTGATGCGGGTGCTCGATAGACGCGATGTACGGGCTGTCAAAGCGCCTAGAGGCGGGCGCAGCGAGCGAGACGGTTTGGCTGTGTTGAGGGCGGAACATGAGAATATTCAAAGCGAATACGAGGGATTCCAGACGTCAGGGGGCGACGACCGGTATTTTCTCGCCAATCGGATCTTACGTCAGCTCGGCCAGCACGCGCAGCTCGAGGCGGACGTCTTCTATCCGGCTCTGCAGCGGCAGGCCGAACGGCAGGGTCATCGCAAAGCTCTATCCCTGGTGCGCGATGCGGTCCGTGAACACCGAGCCATGGATCGACATATGGACCGGCTAAACGAGGTCATGCAGGACGACCTTTTCCTGGACCAGGTGGAGAATCTGATCCGGGAGGTGCAGGCGCATGTCGAGCTGGAGGAACGCGAATTGTTTCCGCTGGCGCAGACACTGCTGGGCGAAGCGGGGCTGACCCGGCTCGGCCGTGAGCTCCGGCAGCGCAAGGATGCCATTGGACACCAGTTTGCCGCCTAGCTGGCCGGTCGGTAGAAACGCGCGGCGTACGAAGATCCGCGCCGGGCGCCACGCGACGCGCCCCGTGCCGGTGCAATGGGCCGCCGGTTGTGCGTTGCTGGCGGGGATTTGTTCTTTGATTGTTTCGCAGGAGCCACTTCCGGCGGGCATCGTGGCACGGCCAACGCCGTTGCCTGTGGCTGCTGGTGAGATCGGTAGACCGGACGACTTAAGACCGAGAAGGCTACGGATGGAATTACAGGATCTGACGACGGTGTCTGCTCGGCCTGACGTCGGAACGGTCGGCCTTTTGCACGAGGCATCTGAACGATCGCCCGAGCTTTCCGGGACACGAGCGCGATTGGAGCAGGTTATTCAACGCTATCCCTGGCCGACCCTATTGTTCGGGATTGGCCTGGGTTTTCTCCTTGCACGACGTATGAGGTAATGCATGGCGGTTCACACGACTCCTCCCAGATCAGGTATCTTCGATATTGTCTCCGGGATCCTCGACGATGTGCGCGTGCTCATGCGCCAGGAAGTGCAGTTGTTGCGCGATGAAGTGAAGCTCGAAGTCAGCAAAGCCGGCCGGGCGGCTTCAGGCTTGGGCATTGGCATTGGGTTGCTTGCCGTGGGCGGCATCTTTCTCTTGGCCATGCTGGTGCATGGACTGCACGAATGGTTCAACCTGCCCATGTGGCTGTCGTATGCAATTGTGGGTGGACTGTTAGCCGGAGCGGGCGTCGTACTGTTGATGCGGGCGAGGACGTTGGCGTCCAACGTCCATGCGGTGCCTCGGAGAACCCTCTATGCGATTAAGGAAGACGCACAATGGATCAAAGAACAAGTGATATCGAAACGGACCTGAAGAACATCCTCCAGACCCGCTTGGCCCTGGCCGACAAGCTGCAGCAGCTGGAACGGCGCGTGGAAGAAACCGTGTTGGGCACCAGGACGGCGGCCCTGGACCTGATCACCCATGCCAGAAATACTGCGGCGGATTTCGTCGAGTCCACGACGGCCCAGCTCAATCCGGCTGTCCAGGCGTCCCGGCGGCCATGGTTACTGGTTGGTGGAGCCATTGCCATCGGATTGTTCGCAGGATGGGTCGATCAACGCCGCAAGTCTTCCGGACGATATGCGTATGCTCCTCCCCAAGCGCATCCCACCGAGGTCATGCCTTCCGAGGGGCAGGGCGGGCCGCGTCAGGGCGTCTATCCGTTCTATCCGTCCGATCCGCAGACGCCGCAGGGTGAAGACGCCCGGCGGCCATCCGGCCAGGGGCACTTCATTAAGGAGACCGCGGCGAAAACCGTCGATCAGCTGTCGTCGGTGTGGAGCGATGTAGCCGCAGAGTTGAGCAAGGAACGGCAGCGCTTCCAAGGAGCCGCCATGGAGGTCGGAAGAACGTTCCTTCATGAACTCGGTCATATTGCGCTGCAGTCTGTGGTCGAAGCGCTGAACCGGAGGCCGGTGTCCGGTGTGCCTCAATTGCCGGCCGGCAGCCCGCGTCCGGAGGAGCCGACCACACAGATGAAACCTCGTGCGGTGGCCTGAAGCCATACGCTTCGGCGAGTGTCTGACGGAGATTCCTCTTTTCGGCGGGCGCATATGTTTACGGCCCAGTTCTTTCCTGCCTCCATGTCGCTGTCCGGCTGTCCATTCACGACGCTCCGCGACCACTGTGATCCCTTCGAGAGTCGCGGCCCGGTATGTGAGGACCGCCAATGAACCATTGTCTAACCTGCGTGAAGGACTTTATTTATGGCCAGTCAATCAGGGACCCGGCATCGCGGGTGGTGGATTGCCTTTGGGATCATCGCGGTGCTGCTGTTGCTCGTCGTCACGGCGGCGTTCTTTGCTGAGGAGCCGTTACGGCGTTACGCCGAGGCACAGGCCAATCAGCGGCTGCCGGAATACCATACGACCATCGGGGCGCTTGAGCTCCATCCGCTGACGCTCGCGGCGGATCTCAAAGATATTGTCATTCGGCAACAGGCGCATCCTGAACCGGCTTTGGCGGTGATTCCCTATGCCCGGGCCGGCATCGCGTTTCTGCCGTTGTTCACGGGAACGGTTTCAGCCGACCTGCATGTGGATCGGTTGGCGTTGTCGGCAACCCGGGAGCAGGTCGATACGGCCCTCAAGAAGGGCGCTCATCAGGAATCGAAAGAGCAGGCGGTGGCCTGGCAGGATACCCTGCGCGAGATGCTACCCCTTCGCCTTGCTCTGGCGATCACGAACAGCGATGTGACGTACGTGGGCGCCCCGGCGGCCGAGCCGATCTATGTGCAGTTCGAGATTGCAGCCGACAACGTCACGAACCGGCCGAAGCCCGACCAGACTCATCCCGCCGCCCTGCGCATCAAGGCGAATTTCTTGGATCAAGCGCGTCTGACGATCGACGGGCATGCCGATCCGCTGGCCAAGCCCCACGCAGCCGTCGTTGCGGACATGAACATCGAGAACTTGGACATCCCGACGGCGCTTAGCATGGCCGGGAAGAACGAGTTGCCGGTCAAGGCCGGCGTCGTCGGCGTCAGGGGACATGTGGACTATGCACCGTCACAGCAAGCGGTGACCATTGAGGAGATCGCGGTCGTCAAGCCGGTTATCGACTACGTGGGTGGGACCGCGTCTGGGCGGCAGACGGCGCAGGCCAAGGATGCGGCGGCAGCCGCGGCCCCGGCGATTCCGGCATGGCAAGACCGGGTCACCGAACTGTTCCCCATTACCATTCATCGTGTTGCAGTGCAGGATGGCGAAGTGACGTATCGTCCGAATCCTAAAGCTGATGCGGTCCGGGTCAGCCGGCTCGACGTCACGGTGTCCGAGATTCGTAATCATTCTGCGGCGACCAACGAGTTACCGTCGGAGGTGCGGGTCAGCGCCCAGTTGCCGGAGGATGCGAGGTTAACCGTGGAAGGCCGCGCCAACGTCGTTGCCAAACCGCTCCCAGCCGTGGATGCGACGATGACGGTGGAGCGCCTCCGCCTGCAGAGTTTGCTTCCGGTGGCCGAACCGTTCCACGTCTATCTGAGAGACGGCGTCCTGGATATGAAAAGCCGGCTCCGCCAAACAAAAGATCGGACGATGATCGCCGTTGAAGATTTTCTCCTCGACCACGCCAAGCTCGATTACGTGCATACCGTGGCAGGGAAGGGGAAGGACGCCCAGCGCGCGAAGAAAGGCGCCGGCCAAGCGAAACAGGCCAATCAAGATCCTTCGCTGCTGGTCAAGGTGCAGCGCGGAAAAATTCTCCATAGCGAAGTTGGTTTCGTCAACGAAACGGCCTCCCCCGATTACCGGGTGTTCATGGCGGACATGAATGTCGATATGGAAAATCTCAGCAACCGGGTCTCGGAAGGCACGGGCGCCATCAAGATGACCGGCAAGTTCATGGGGAGCGGCCCCACTGTCGTGAGCGGCACCTTTCGTCCCGAGAAGCCCACTCCGGATTTCGATGTGGACATCCGGATCATCAAGACCAAGCTGACGTCGCTGAACAACGTGTTCAGGGCCCACGGCAATCTCGATATGCATGAAGGCATGTTTGCCTTTTTCAGCGAACTGAAGGTGAAGGACGGAAAGGTGGACGGCTATGTCCGGCCGTTTTTGAAGGACGTGGACGTGTACGACCCCGCGCAAGACCGGAACAAGTCCACTTTGAACAAGGCTTATCAGGCGATTGTGGGCGGGGTCACCGCATTGTTTCAGAATCAGCCGCGCAACGAAGTGGCGACGGACACCGATGTCAGTGGACCCGTGGAAAACCCACAGGCCCACACCTGGCAGATGCTGGGCAACCTGGTCCAAAATGCATTTTTTGAAGCGATCAGCCCGGGACTGAAGGGGTAAGGCGCGATGAGCCGGACGTCTCGAGCCGCGTCACTGACGAGCCAATCGCATGCCTACAATCCATGGAAACTAGGCGGGCTCACGATCAATGAACTCGGACGACGCCTGTGGCGGGAAAGTCAGAAGGATGAAGTGCTCGGTCGCGCCGCGCAGCTGTCGTACTACGTACTGCTGGCGCTATTTCCCGCACTCATCGTGTTGACGGCTCTCATGGGACTGTTGTCGGTGCAGAACTACATGCCGGAGCTCATGAGTTATCTCCGGACCGTCCTTCCGGGTGATGCGCTGTCGATGATGGAACGGTTTCTGGCGCAGATCGCAGAAGGCAGCGGCGCCAATCTCGTATCCTTCGGCGGGTTGGGAGCCATCTGGGCGTCATCGAGTGGCGTCACGGCCATCATGGAGGCGCTCAACGTCGTCTATGACGTGAAGGAGGATCCGCGGCCGTTTTGGCGCGTTCGTCTCACCGCGATCCTTTTGACGATCGGCTTGGCCGGGTTCATGATCTTTTCCGTGGCGCTCGTCTTGTACGGCGAACACATTGCGGCATGGATCGCCAGCTGGGTTGGCTTCGGGCCGCTCTTCACACGGTCCTGGATCATTCTCCAGTGGCCGGTCATCATTGCCTTGATGCTCACCGTCGTGGCCTGCATCTACTATTTTTGTCCGGCGGTCGAGCAAGACTGGCGATGGGTATCTCCGGGATCGGCCTTTGCCGTCAGTATGTGGATCGTCGTGTCGCTCGGCTTCAAAGCCTACGTAGAGAATTTCGGCAACTACAATGCCGTCTACGGGTCCATTGCCGGCGTGGTCGTGCTGATGCTGTGGTTATACATGACGGGGGCGGTGCTCTTGCTAGGCGGCGAGATTAATGCCGAGATCGAACATGCGGCGACGGAGCAGCAGGACACCGAAGGCCATGACACCACCCGCGCCACTCAGGCGGCGTAAAGGAAAGGGTTCAGTTGTGTGCTGAGTCTTAAGCGATCGGCTGCGTTGAAATTCACCACTCAAAATTCACTCACAATGAAAAATTGATGAGGCACCATGCCCCGCACCCTCTGGAAAGGGGCCATCAGCTTCGGCCTCGTGCATATCCCCGTCGGCCTCTATTCGGCTGAACAGCGCAACAGTTTCGATCTCACGATGCTGGATCGCCGGACGATGAAGCCGGTCGGCTTCAAGCGCTATAACAAGGAGACCGGCGAAGATGTCTCCTGGGATGACATCGTGAAAGGCTATGAGTACGAGAAGGGCCGGTATGTGGTCCTGACGGAAGAGGACTTCAAGCGCGCGAACGTAGAAGCGACGCAAACCGTGGACATCCTCACTTTCGTCGATGCGGCGGATATTCCTCCGATGTATTTCGAAACTCCCTATTATCTCGCTCCAGACAAACGCGGAGAGAAGGGCTATGCCCTGCTGAGAGAGACGCTCGTGCAGACCGGCAAAGTCGGGATCGCCAACGTCGTCATCCGCACTCGGCAATATGTCGCGGCATTGTTGCCGGTCGGCGACGTGATCGTGATGAACACGCTCCGCTACGCCAACGAGATCCGATCCGCCGAGGAAGTCGACGTGCCGTCACGGGACCTGAAAGCCGTCGGCATCACTCCTCGCGAAGTCGAGATGGCGCGCCGCCTGGTCGACGGCATGAGTGATAAATGGAAGCCGGGGGAGTTCCGGGATACCTACCATGAGGACTTGCTGGCCTTGATTGACAAGCGTGTTCAAGCCGGTCAAATCGAAGCCGTCACGGAAGCTGCCGGCCGCGACGATGAACGCCCGGCTGGAGGCGACGTCATCGATCTGATGGCGTTGCTCAAGCGCAGCGTCGAGAGCAAGGCGCAGGCCGCCCGTCGCCCCGCCTCAAAAGCGAAACCCGCCCGTGCCGATAGACAGGCCGGCCGAAAATCGGCGTAAGGCACGGCGGGCGTTCGTCGATAGGCCCAGACACTGCCATTACCAGTAAGCGCCCACATAAAGAGAGCAAAACGGCAGAGCAGCAGGGAGGTTTCATGGGTGACGCGTTGCCTCACATTGCACTCATCCGGCATGGCGAAACCGAATGGAGCCGATCCGGCCGGCACACGGGACGCACCGATGTGCCGCTGACCGATCATGGCCGCGAGCAGGCCTTGTCGGTGGGGAGGCGGCTCAAAGATAGGGCGTTTATCCGGGTGTTCAGTAGTCCTTTACAGCGGGCAACGTGCACGGCCCAACTGGCAGGCTTCGGGGCCCTGTTGGAATTCGATCCGGACCTGCTGGAATGGAATTATGGCGACTATGAAGGCCGGCGGAGGGCAGAGATCCATGTCGAACGCCCGGGCTGGAATGTATTCCGCGATGGCTGTCCCAACGGAGAATCCCTCAGCGATGTATCGGACCGAGCGGATCGTGTCGTCGCGCGACTGCGTAAGGCGGACGGAGATCTGGCGCTCTTTTCCCACGCCCATTTCTTACGAGTCTTGACGGCTCGCTGGCTCGGGTTGGACCCGTTGGCGGCGCGTGCATTGGTGGTCCATCCGGTCGGGGTCGCCGTGTTGGGTTACGAACACGGCAGCCGTGAGGAGCCGGTTCTGGTCAGATGGAACGAGGAGTGTTCTGTGCCGCTTTGGCATTCGTGAGCGGCGGTTGGCAACAAGAAGTCAAAGACAGCCCGTCTTTCAATCGAGACAGGTCGTCCGGAGGGTGACCGCTGGCGACCATCGGTGTGCCGGAAGAAC
The DNA here is from genome assembly GCA_014534095.1 of Nitrospiraceae bacterium. The sequence continues at coordinate 3,230 of JACVSD010000021.1, read as the reverse complement.
GGAGCATCACACAGAGTTAGGCCGGTTCAGGCGTGGCGCAAGGTACGTCAGGCCTGGTCCGGATGTTGCTGCTTCTTGGGATATGCGACTTAAAGGATTGCTTCAGTCGTCATTGTTCGCGGCGGTGCTGTGCGTGGTCGGGTCTCAGCAGGCGCCCGCCTCGATTGGACCCTCGCTCATCCAGCAAGACCGGTCTATTCCCATTCTCGGCGTGACCCTTTCGGAGCGGGGGCCTGTCGGGATTGTGGCAAAAATAGACTTGCACTTTGAAGAACGGCCGGACCGCAGCGGTCTAATGGTGATGTTCGTGACAGGGGCCGGAAAGTTCTCTCCCAAGGCGCAGACCTCCGTTCAACAAGCACTGTATCGGGCCGCCCGGGCAGCGAAGATATCGACGGACTCCTGGACCGTCCGGCTGTCGGCCCCTCAGGACGTGACGGTGTATGGGGACAGTCTCTCGGCGATGATCGCCTTGACCGTCATCGCCATTGTGAAACAGGAACCGATCGTCGAAGATCATGTGATTACGGGCGGGATCACCCCCGAAGGGCAGATCAGCAAGGTGGGCGGCCTCTCCCTGAAAATCGCGGCGGCCAAGGCCGCGCACATTCGGCGGGTCGTTGTTTCCGACGAAGTGGACCCGACGGAAGGCGATTGGCCGATTCCCTTCTTAATGCAGGTCAGCCCTGTCCGGTCCATCCACCAAGCGTATTTGGCATTAACCGGCCATCAGCTGAACTAGCCTCTGCCCTTGACGATCTCGCCAACAATCAAGGATCGCTTGAAGTATTGACGGGCGGGGCTACGGTCCCGGTGGCAGTCCTCCTGATCTCATCGATGGCTTATAGACAAAGGGGCGCCCTCAAGAGGCGACCGTCATAGCCGAGCGCACCAGCGGTCCCAGCATGGCGCGAATGAACTCCATGAGCGGACCGGGGTAGACACCCAGCCCGAGCAGCATCGCCGTGACCAGTCCGAGGGACAGCATCACGGTCCAGCGATGGCCGGGTTCCAGGCCGATCGGTCGCCAGGCGGAGACTTGATAGGCCGGTTGATCCGGCTGTTCCACCAGGGTGAGGATAAGGCGGAGATAATAGTAGGCGCTGATCGCGCTGTTGATGACTAGAAGCACGACCAGGAACCACAGTTGTCCCTCTACGCCGGCCGCGATCGCATAAAATTTGCCGACAAACCCTACCGTGAGCGGAATCCCTGTGAGGGAGAGCAGCATGAGCATGAAGCTGCCCGCCAACCAGGGATGCGACCAGAACAGGCCGCGATAATCCTCCAGTGCCTCGGCGTCCCCTGCTTCTTTGGAGAGGATCGTGACGATGCCGAACGCGCCCAATGTCGTGATGAAATAGGCGACGAGATAAAAGGTCACGGCCTCGGCGGCCACAGCTCCGCCGGCCAGTAAGGCGACCAACAGGTACCCGAAGTGGGCGATGGACGAGTAGGCCAGCAGTCGTTTCACATTGTTCTGGAGCAGCGCCAAGAAATTCCCCGCGAACATCGAGGCCGCCGAGAGCGCTCCGAACAAGAACCCGAGGCGGCCGAGCTGCAACGCTTGCAGCTCCCCGACAAAGCGGAGCAGCACAGCAAACACCGCTCCCTTCGAGACCGTGGCCACAAACGCGGTAACCGGAGCAGGCGCCCCCTGATACACATCGGGGATCCAGAGGTGAAACGGCACAAGCCCCAGCTTGAAGCCGATTCCCGTGAGTGTCAGCATGAATCCGGCCAGCCAGAGCGCCGGCGTCTGGGGTTCCGCAGCCAGACGGACACCCATCTCCCGGAACGCCATGGTCCCGATTTCGAAATACATGAGCGCCATTCCAAATAAGAGGAAGGCCGATGCCGAGGCGGACAGCATGAGGTATTTCAGTGCGGCTTCCAGCGGACCTCGGCGCGTGCGGAGATATCCGATCAGGCTGTAGAGCGACACGCCGATCAGTTCCAATCCGAGAAAAAATGAGGCGAGATGAACCGATGCGACCAACACGAGTCCCCCCAACGTAGCGAGCAACAGGAGGAGGTAGAACTCTTCGAAGTCTTCATGCTCGTCGAAGCGTAGGCGGAGGTAGCCGTGCGAGAGTGCCATGACCACCAGCGTTGCCGACACCAACAGGCCCATGAAGAACAACGCATAGCCGTCGATGAGCAAGAGTGCCGTGACCGCGTGCGGAGCGGCGCCGGCCGCCAGGGGCAAGGCGGCGAGCGTGAGGAGGCAGGACGCGCCTGACAGGAGGGTGATCGTGGCATGATCGCGCCGGATCGCGATCGTCAGCATCGTGAGAATGCAGCAGCCTCCTAAGACCAGGATCGGCAAGAGCGCAGTCAGGTCCGTGGCGTTCATCGATGGTCCTCTGTCATTGGTCGGGTGGCCGACGGGCCAGGGCGGGCCGATTGTGTCGCGTCTGGCCCGGAAGTCGGCGGATGGCTTCGAATGAGATACTGAACGGACGACTCGGTGGTCGACAGCACCGAGCCGGGGTACCAACCCAGCCACACTTGCACGGCGGCCATGGCGAGCAGCGCCGTGAATGCCAGGCGTGAGAGGTCGGGTATCAGTCGATCTTCAGCGGGTCTTCTAAAGAACGCCCGCTGGAGCAAGGCGAGGGCGTATACGGCTGCCACCACCATGCCGAACGCCGCCGCGATCGTGATCGCCGGTTGAACGGTGTAGGTGCCGAACAGGACCAGGAATTCCCCGACGAAATTGGCAAGACCGGGTAATCCGAGCGAGGCCACGGCGAAGAACAGGCCAAACGCGGCCAGGCGCGGCACTGAGGCCCACAATCCTCCCATGCGCCGCATGTCACGAGTATGGAGCCGCTCCTGAAGCGCGCCGGCCAGCATGAACAGCGCTCCGGTGCTCACCCCGTGTGCGACCAGTTGCAGGATGGCTCCCTGGAGTGCCAGGCCAGTCATGGCAAAGATGCCGACCAGCGCAAAGCCCAAATGGCTGATGCTGCTGTAGGCGACCAACCGCTTGAAGTCGGTTTGCGCAAACGCCAGGACGCCTCCGTACAGAACCCCCAGGACCCCGAGCGCCATGGCCACGGGCGCAAACTCACGCGCCGCATCGGGAAAGAGAGGAATGGTAAAACGCAGCAACCCGTAGGCACCCGTCTTCAGCAGCAGGCCGGCCAGGATGACGCTGCCACCGGTGGGCGCCTCGGTGTGGGCGTCGGGGAGCCAGGTGTGAAACGGTACGGCGGGCAGCTTGA
>JACVSD010000135.1 GCA_014534095.1 Nitrospiraceae bacterium | reverse complement strand
CCATCCCGGCGTAGCCAGCACGGGATGGTCATACGGATCCCCTTTAGACAAGGCCGTCATCATCGAGGCTAAGGCAGTCGGCCGAGGATGCGGCCCTCTAACATCGAAGACGCCGGGTTCATAATATCCGTCGGCTTTGACGACTAATGAGTTCCAGTCATACGCCCCCAGCAGCGACCACACGGTCACGGCTCGGACGTCGGTGCCTTGAGATCGGAGGGCGACAGCGGCCTCCCAGGCTTCCGCCAACCATCGGAGTTGTTCTTCTCGAGTACAGCCGAGATGGGCTTCTGTAATCGCCACGGGGCGATGATAGCGTTCCCAGACGCGTTGGAGCAGTGTTCGATGCCCGGAAATGCCGTCCGCCCATACCCGAACGGCTTCAATATCGGCGTACGCGTGCCGGTTGTTTCCGCCGTGCGACCACGCCGGGTAGCGTTCCAGGCGCTCATCGAGCAAGCGGTCGCTGGTCAGGTAATAATTGATCCCGATCACATCCGGCTCACATGCGGCTTCCTGAAAAAAGTTCAATTCGGCCTCGTCTGCGCCGCACGATCGAAGATACTTCCAAAGCACGTGCCGGCGGTCGACCAGCCCGCACAGCAAATCGAAGCTCAGCAGGCGGCGCGCGTTCTCTAACTCTGCCTGATACGCCAACAAGGGCGTGCTGAACGTCGTCCCCAGATCTTCGGTTTGGATCAACCTAGCCGTCGGATTGATGCATCGAATCGCCTGCATCGACAGCACTATGGCCCGGCACTGATTCAGAAGAACTCTGACAAAGGTGGCATCATCACGACCATGCGGGTACCAATGGCCATAAAGCCCGCTGAACCGCGCCGTCGTCAGGGGCTCATTGACCGGCGTGTAATCCTCGATCCATGGATACCGTTCAGCAACCGCGGCGGCGAATTGCGCGAGTCCTTCTGCAAAATTCACATCCGCGAGACTGGTGTGAGGGGGGCCGCTGCCATGATGCACCAATCCGACGATGGGACGGATACCAAGCTCACGCAGGCGTCCCAGCCGCTCATCCGCCCATCGCCAGTCGGCACGGCTCAGATCATCGGGGGCGACGTGCTCCCACAGGACCGGATACCGTAGGGCACGGATGCCGAGCTGAGCGAACCGGTCCAGATCATCCAATCGGCGGCCATGGCCGCTCCACTGGACCTGGTCAAAATACCGATCCCCGACTCGGTTCAGGGTGCATTCCACCCCGCCCCACAACTCCAGAGGTGGTCTGCTTAATATGTTGGGATGGGGCGAGGCCGTCATGTCGGAACCGCCGACTTTAATGCGAATGCCGGTTTGCGTCCGTTGCCCTGACCGATCAGGACATTGCGCCGGACCCCGGTCAGTTTGGTGCACAAGGAGAGAGCTTGGGCCACGACCTGGTCCATGTTGTAATACTTATAGGTGGCCAATCGGCCCACGAAGTGCACGCCGGTCGTCGCCGCCCCCAGCAACTCGTACTTCCGGTACAATTCCGCATTTTCGGGACGCGGAACCGGATAGTAAGGATCGCCTTCGGCAAGCGGATATTCATACACCAGGCTGGTCTTGGCATGCTCCTGGCCGGTCAGGTGTTTGAATTCCGTCACGCGGGTATAGGGATATTCATTAGGATAGTTCACGACGGCGACGGGTTGGTGCCGAGTCCGATCAAGGGTTTCAAATCGGAATTCCAGCGAACGGTAAGGCAGCTTCCCATATTGAAAATCAAAAAATTCGTCGATCGGTCCGGTGTAGATCATGTCTTCGTACGCGATCTCGTCTTCGACCTCATGATAGTCCGTGTTCAAGAGAATTTTAATGTTCGGGTGCGCGAGCATTTTCTCGAACATCCTGGTGTAGCCATGTAGGGGCATCACTTGATACGTATCGGTGAAATAGCGGTCGTCGCGATTGGTGCGGACTGGAACGCGTGATGTCACGGCCGCATCGAGCTCCGATGGATCCATGCCCCATTGCTTACGCGTATAGTTGCGGAAAAACTTTTCATACAGATCTCGCCCCACTTTGCTGACGATGACGTCTTCGGATGTCCGGATCACGTCCCGAGGTTCTGCAACAGAGGCGAAAAACTCCAGGAGTTGAAAGGACGTGAGGTTCAGGCCGTACAGCCGATTGACCGTGTCCAGATTGATGGGAATCGGAAGCAGATGTCCCTCCACGCTCGCCAGGACCCGGTGCTGATACGGTCGCCATTCCGTGAAACGTGAGAGGTAGTCGAATACCTCACGTGAATTGGTATGGAAGATATGCGGGCCGTACTTATGGATGAGAATGCCGTCTTCGTTGTAATAATCATAGGCATTCCCTCCGATGTGCGGCCGTTTGTCCACGAGCAATACTTTCTTATCAAACCCGGCGGCTAAGCGTTCCGCGAGCACACTGCCTGCGAAGCCGGCTCCGACGATCATGAAATCAAACATCGGTGGTGTCTCCATTTCTCCTGCGCGAGAGCGCTTCAGGTTCAGTCGGCACGATGGAATGATGAGTGCTCGCAGACTGAGTCTCTATTTCACCTTCACCCGCCTCCCCGAGCCGGCCGAGACCGGCTCTTTTCCCGTGGGACGCGCCCCTTCCCGTACGGCGGTGGACCGCTTGGTCCAGCAGTTGCCTCATGCCGTGCCATGTACGGTCCCATGAGGTGTTTTTCAGAAACTCATCTGCTCGCCTCACGCGCGCCTCGCCATCCTCCTGCAAACAGGCCTCAACAGCGGCGATAAAATCGTCAAGCGTGTCTGCGATGCGGGCAAGTCCCAGCCGGCCATAGGGTCGCACCACATCGGCGATAGACGTAGAGACGACCGGCTTGCCGGCGGCCAGATATTCAGGAGTTTTCGTCGGACTGATAAAACGCGTGGCTTCATTGCGGGCAAAGGGCAGCAGTGCGACATCCCATCCGGCGAGGTATGCAGGCAACTCTCCGTATGATTTTCTGCCGAGATAATGAAGGTTCGGTCCTTGCGGCAATACGGCCGGATCAATCTTGACGACCGGCCCGAGCAAAACGATGCTCCAGTCCGGACGGGCCTGGGCAATTCCTGCAATCAGTTCAAGATCCATCCTCTCGTCGATCACGCCGAAGAAGCCGATTCGTGGGCGCGCCAGACCGGCTTGATCGGGCGGTTCGACGTGCCGCCCTCTCGCTTGCGCAAAATGGGCCACATCCACGCTGCTGGGAAACAGATGAATGTTGGGATGCCGGTCCCGTTTGACTTCATAGAGGCTTTGCCCGCCTGTGAAAACCACATCGGCCGACGCGAGCAGTTCCGCTTCGCGGGTCTGGATCGTCTGAGGCGCTCCCTTGAACGCCGACAACTCGTCCATGCAGTCATAGATCACCGCATGGGGTGTCATGTCGCCGGTGAACGTCAGCGCCATCGGCGTGTAGTACCAAAGCACATAGTCGGAAATGCCTCGTTCCCGAAACAGGCCGCGAAGCAGAGTCTGTTGGGCGGAGAGGCGCGCCTCGGCCGAAAGCTCGTCGGGCAGAGAGGGAACACCCACCCACACGCCGTCGCTGTGTCTCATCTCCAGGCGCGGAGGGCCCTGGCCACTTATCGGCTCTTCGATAAAGAAGACGCGCCGCTCTTTGGCGCAACGGGT
>JACVSD010000122.1 GCA_014534095.1 Nitrospiraceae bacterium | reverse complement strand
GAATACGTCTCTCTCGGCGCGACCGGTTCGGTCACCGCCTCGCGAACCGGTTCCGGTTCTTTGACCGTTTCTTGCTTGACCACTTCCTTTGGCACCGGCGGAGCCTCTTCAATCTCCGCCTTTCTTAAGTCCGGTGTGGGGGTCGGCGTGATCGGCGCCGGCAGCAGGTCCCGAGCCGGCCGAACCGACTGGGGCTTCGGCGGTTCCATCGGGTGGACAACCTGAGCGCTTTCTTGCGGGGCCACGCGCGGCCTACTGGTTGCCGGCGCAGGTTTGACGGGACGGGGCGTCTCAACGCGCGACGCGTGAGGCTCTGGGGCACTCGACACGCTCGCGGAAGCCGCATCCGCTGCCGTCTCTTGAGGCTGGTGGACCAGGGACACCTCCCAGCTGAAGGGCTCCTGATCCAGTACGATAGTCAGTTTCGGCATCAGCAGCAGCAGCGCGGCGATGAGGCCAAGATGCAGCGCGAGTGATAAGGTCCATCCCTGCACCATTTGGGCTGACCCGATAGGCTCGGGTCGCAGTACCTCGATCATTTGACGATTCCTCATATCAGTCACCGCTCAAGCACAACGATGGGATGATTGCAGACGGTGACCGTCCAACAGCGGACACAAGCCCGGTACAGATACGGTCACCAACGAGTATGGATTAGAGCGCCGAGGTGGTAGGCGGAGGACCGCGCGAGACCGCGCTGTCGAGCGCGACGCAGGGAACGAAGACGTTACGGGCGGATTCGAAGAGGCTGACCGGCGGCTGCTCGACGAGCACCAGCGCCGCCGTGCCATCATGAACATGGCTTGCGGCACACATCCAGGAGCAGAGCACCGTGCTATGGGTGGCCTTCTGATGGTGGGCGTGCTGCGATTCGTGCGTGATCGACTGCGCTGACGCGAGTCCGCTGACTACCAGCAGACACAGAACTAAGAGAACCGCGAGGATTCGTCTGGCATGCATGACGTGCATAGCGACTCAAAGGGAACTTACGGGCGAATGCTACTGGAGCCGACGACACGGAGTCAAGATAGACGAGATGCAGAACCCCTTGTCTTCCTGATAGGATTCAAGAAAAGTTTGCTGTATACTTCCACGATCTTTTTGGGAAGCTCCCCTCCAGGACCCGTTCATTATTTGGATACCACCGCATGCTGACACAACTCCTCAACCTGATCTTCGGCAGCAAAAACGACCGTGAAATCAAAACGTTGATGCCGCTGGTCTCTCGGATCAATGAGCTGGAAGCGACGCTGGCCCCGCTGACCGACCAGGCCCTCGCCGACAAAACCCCTGAATTCAAAAAGCGGTTGGAGGCCGGCGAGACGCTGGATGACATCCTACCGGAAGCGTTTGCCGTCTGCCGGGAGATGTCGCGCCGCAAATTGAGCATGCGGCACTTCGACGTCCAATTGATCGGCGGCATGATTCTCCACAAGGGCCGGATTTCTGAGATGAAGACCGGCGAAGGCAAAACGCTGGTCGCGACCCTCCCGATGTATCTCAATGCCTTGGAGGGCAAAGGCGCCCACCTCGTCACAGTGAACGATTACCTGGCCAAGCGGGATGCGCAGTGGATGGCCCAGCTCTACCATGCGCTCGGGCTCTCGGTCGGGGTCATCCAGCATGATGCCTCCTTCCTCTACGATCCGACGTACGGGGCTCCTGACAAGCGGTTACAGTCCCTCCGTCCCTGCAGCCGACAGGAAGCCTATCGCGCCGACATTACCTATGGGACGAACAACGAGTACGGTTTTGATTACCTGCGGGACAACCTCATTGTCAGCGATCTGAGCCAGTGTGTGCAGCGCGAACTCAACTTTGCCATCGTCGACGAAGTGGACAGTATCCTGATCGACGAAGCCCGGACGCCGCTCATCATTTCAGGCCCGACCGATCAGACCACGGACCTGTATTACCGCGTGAACGCCGTCATTCCGCAGCTCAAGCCGGAGCAGGACTACACGATTGAGGAAAAGACCAAGACGGCGTCCCTGACTGAAGAAGGCAACGCGCGCGTGGAGAAACTGCTCGGGGTCGACAATTTGTACGATCCGGCCAACATGGACCTCGTGCATCACGTCGTCAAGGCCCTGCAGGCGCATGCGCTATACAAGCGCGACGTGGACTATGTCGTCAAGGACGGCGAGGTGCTCATCGTCGATGAGTTTACCGGCCGTCTTATGCCGGGCCGGCGCTGGAGCGACGGCTTGCATCAGGCGGTGGAGGCCAAGGAAGGCGTCAAGATCGCCAACGAAAACCAAACCCTCGCGTCCGTCACCTTCCAGAACTATTTCCGGATGTACAAGAAGTTGGCGGGCATGACGGGGACGGCCGACACGGAGGCCGGCGAGTTCGCCAAGATTTACAACCTCGATGTCAACGTGGTGCCTACCAACCGCAAAATGATCCGCCAGGACTACGCCGACGTCGTGTACCGGACCGAAAAAGAAAAGTTCGCCGCGATCGTGGAAGAAATCAAGGAGTGCAACAAGAGCGGACAGCCGGTGCTCGTCGGCACGATTTCGATCGAAAAATCCGAGCGACTGTCGGGACTGTTGAGCCGCAATGGCGTCAAACACAACGTGCTGAACGCGAAATTCCACGAGAAGGAAGCCGAGATCATCGCGCAGGCCGGCCGCAAAGGGGCCGTCACCATCGCCACGAACATGGCCGGACGCGGCACCGACATCCTGCTCGGAGGCAATCCCGACTTTTTGTTCAAGCAGGTCCTGTACCGGGAAGAAGGTCTGCCGGACGAACGCAAGCTCGAAGTGTTTGAATCGATCAAGGCCGAGTGCGAGAAAGACAAACAAGAAGTCATCGCCGCAGGCGGGCTGCATATCCTGGGCACCGAGCGGCATGAGAGCCGCCGCATCGACAATCAGCTCCGGGGCCGGGCCGGGCGGCAGGGCGATCCCGGGTCCTCCCGCTTTTATCTGTCCCTGGAAGACGATCTGATGCGCATCTTTGCCTCTGAGCGGGTATCGCAGCTCATGCTGAAGCTCGGCATGGAAGAAGGCGTCCCGATTGAACATGGCATGGTGACGCGGGCCATCGCGAACGCCCAGAAGAAAGTGGAAGCCCATAACTTCGAGATTCGGAAACAACTCCTCGAATACGACGACGTGATGAACAAGCAGCGGGAGGTCATCTACCAGCACCGTCACGCCGTGCTCGCCGGCCAGAATCTGAAACAAGACATCCACGACATGATCGAGAGCATGGTGGACTCCGCCATGGCGGTCTATTGTCCGATCGAGCAGTATCCGGAAGAGTGGGACATGAAAGGCCTCGCTGAGATGATGCAGGGCCAATTCGGGCTCGACATCACGCAGGGCAAGCATGACGAGGGCGCCGCCCTCCGGGACGTCGGCCGCGATGCCCTGGCCGAAGATCTCAAACAGCTGGCGCATGACAGGTATGAACGCAAGGAACAGGAACTCGGATCCGACCTCATGCGATTCCTCGAGAAAACGTTCATGCTGCAGGTCATTGATCACCACTGGAAGGACCATCTGCTGGGCATGGATCACCTGCGCGACGGCATCGGCCTCCGGGGATACGGCCAGAAGGATCCGCTGATCGAATATAAAAAAGAAGGCTACGACCTGTTTGCCGGCATGATGCAGCGGATCAAGTCGGATACGCTGGAACGACTGTTCCTTGTGCAGGCGGTCAGGACCGAAGGACCGGCAGCCAGTGCGCCGCCTCCTCCGCCGGTCATCCCGCAGCCACAGCCCAAATTGACGTTGAATCGTGGTGACGAGCCGGTCGCTTCACAACCGGTCCAGCGAACGGATGACAAGGTGGGACGCAACGATCCCTGTCCCTGCGGCAGCGGGAAAAAATATAAGAAGTGCCACGGCGCCTAGCGCCCGTTCGGATCCTTTGCCCGCGCCTTCATGGCCGCGAGCGTGCTGCGAGCCAGAAAACAGCTCCAGGCCTCAATTCTCCCTGATGTCTCCTTGACTTAGCGGACTCCCGAACGATACTCTACGCCACTTTTGACCACCAACCTGGATGGGAAATCGTCGACTCCTCTTGCATGGGTGTCCCGCTTAAGCCGTACCGGCGGAAGAAGGGAAGATTTTGTGATGATCGGTCATCGCGAACTTGTCGCCGCCATAGTCTCCGAGATTGCCGCCTCGGGCCCGATTCCCTTTCTCCGCTTTATGGATCTCGCGCTCTATCACCCGCAATTCGGCTATTACATGCGGCCGGCGACGGCCGGTTCCGAGCGGATCGGGTGGTCCGGTGACTTCTATACCAGTTCGGACGTCCATCCGATGCTAGGGCAGGGACTCGCCAAGCAGGCCCGCCAGATCGATGCGCTGTTGGGACACCCCGACCCGTTCACAGTCCTTGAGATGGGGCCCGGCAAAGGCTTACTGGCCAGAGATTTCCTGCGTGCCATGCTCAAGGACCACGACTCCTTGGCGCATCGACTTAAACTGGTCCTGGTCGAACGCAGCCCGGCCATGCGGGACCTGCAGCGCCGTCATCTTCACGAGTGGTGTCAGGGGGGGCTCGTCACCTGGGTTGAGGATCTGGACAGCGTGCCCTCCTCCGGAGTAACCGGTCTGCTGTTCAGCAACGAATTGCCGGACGCCTTTCCCGTTCACCGGATCCAAATCGCCGGCGGTCAAGTCCATGAAATT
>JACVSD010000099.1 GCA_014534095.1 Nitrospiraceae bacterium | reverse complement strand
CCCCTAAGCTGAACGCGGGAGGAAGACGTACGCAGGAAGCAGGAATTCCTAGCGGAGTCGTTCTCGCGGACTCTATCGGCACACCTCGGGGCCTTTGCGGCACTGACGGGAAGCGACTGTATGGCAGCCGTCTACGGTGCGGCGCGACCGGCTCGCTATGAACGTGGCCCGGCTTCGCTCAGGTCTGGTGGCTGAGTGTTGGCAGACAGTGTGTCCGGCGCCTTCCCACTACTGCTGCGTCGGGTCGCCCCCGATCGCTTGCCGGAGGCGGTCCGGACCGGAGGTGTATCGAGCAGCATGACGGCCAAGGACCGACCCTGGAGATCATACCGGTCTCCGTCGGCCAACAGCGGCGCCCGTGCAGGAATGATGTCCTGAGTCGTATCCAGTACCAATTGCCAATGTGCCGACACATGGGCAGCAGGGAGCGTGAACGGAATCGGCTCGTGATGAGCATTCATCAGGATCAGAAAGGTGTCATCGCGGATGGCATTGCCGAGGTGATCCTTTTCATCGATTCGATCGCCGGCGAGACGGACCCCTAGACAACGCACGTAGCCGAGCTGCCAATCATCCTGGGTCATCTCCTCACCGTCCGGACGGAACCATGAGAGGTCTTTGATGTCAGCGCCGTAGATACTCCTGCCCTGAAAGAATTGTCGCCGGCGAAACACCGGATGGGCGGCTCTCAGCATGATCAGGGATCGAGTGAAGTGCAGGAACGCCTCGTCGTCGTCCGTCAAGTCCCAGTCCATCCAGCTCACTTCGTTATCCTGGCAATAGGCGTTATTGTTGCCTTGCTGGGTTCGACCGATCTCGTCTCCCCCGCAGATCATCGGCACCCCCTGAGAGAGCAGCAGGGTGGAGAGGATGTTGCGCTTCTGCTGGCGCCGTAGGGCCAGGATGTCAGGATCGTCGGTCGGACCTTCCACACCGCAATTCCAGCTTTGGTTGTCATCAGCTCCGTCTTTGTTGTCTTCGTGATTGGCTTCGTTGTGCTTGTGATCGTAGGCCACGAGGTCCGCTAGGGTGAAGCCGTCATGCGCGACGACGAAATTAATGCTCGCAAACGGTCGCCGTCCGCTGGCCTCGTAGAGATCGCTGCTTCCGGAAAGCCGGTAGCCCAGTTCGCTCACCTGCCCGCCGTCGCCTTTCCAGTACCGCCTGATGGTATCGCGGTATTTCCCATTCCATTCAGCCCAGCCCGCCGGGAAATTCCCGACCTGGTAGCCGCCTTCACCGATATCCCACGGCTCGGCGATTAGCTTGACCTGCGAAAGGACCGGGTCTTGCTGGATGATATCGAAGAATCCGCCGAGCCGGTCCACGTCGTGTAGTTCGCGCGCCAGCGCGCTCGCGAGATCGAAGCGGAACCCATCGACGTGCATGTCGAGCGCCCAGTACCGTAGGCTGTCCATAATGAGCTGCAGCGTGCGCTGGTGTCGTACGTTGAGCGTGTTGCCCGTCCCGGTATAGTCCATGTAGTAGCGGGGCTCGTCCGCCTTCAGACGGTAGTACGCCGCATTGTCGATGCCGCGAAAAGACAGGGTCGGACCAAGATGGTTGCCTTCAGCCGTATGGTTGTACACGACATCCAGGATCACTTCGATGCCGGCGCTGTGGAAGGTTTTCACCATCGTTTTGAATTGATTGACGCCCAGCTCGTTGTGCGCGGCATAGCGCCATTCCGGGGCGAAGAATCCGATGGTGTTATAGCCCCAATAGTTCGTGAGCCCTTTGTCGAGCAGATGCTTGTCTTCGATGAAGGCATGGACCGGTAGCAGCTCGATCGCGGTGACGCCAAGGCGTTGCAGATACTCGATGACGGGGCGGGTGGCCAGCCCCGCGTACGTGCCGCGTATGGCTTCGGGCACGAGCGGATGGCGCATTGTAAATCCGCGCACGTGCATTTCGTAGATGACCGTCTCGCTCCAAGGACGCCGCAACTGCCGGTCGTCTCCCCACGTAAAGGCCTGTTCGATGACGACCGATTTCGGGACGTTGGCCGCATTGTTCCGTGCATCGAAAGAGAGGTCCGCCTGCGGATCGCCGAGCACATATCCGAACATGGCGTCCGACCATTGCAGCGGGCCATGCAGCGCCTTGGCGTAGGGATCGATCAACAGCTTGGCGGCATTGAACCGGTGTCCGGCTTCCGGTTCGTAGGGCCCGTGGACGCGATAGCCGTATAGCTGACCTGGCCTGCATTCCGGGAGGAACACATGCCATACCTGATTCGTCCGCTCCTCGATCCGGATGACGTGGCTTTCCTTTTCCTGATTGGGATGATCGAACAGGCACAGCTCAACGGCCGTGGCATTTTCCGAGAAGAGAGCAAAGTTGACTCCTTCTCCGTCCCAGGTGGCTCCCAAGGGGTAGGGGTGCCCCGGGCGAACGGTGACCCGATCCATGCTGGCGGTCCTTATCAATCCGTCGAGGACGCGTTAGCGGTTGCTGAGCAAACTCGCCAGGTCCTCGGCATGCTCTTCTTCTTTGGCGGTAATTTTCTCGAGCATGCGGCGGGTCGTGGGATCATCGCCCCCGATATACTCGATCATCTGTCGGTAGCTGTCGATGGCAATCCGTTCGGCGACGAGATCTTCCCTGATCATGTCTTCTAAGGTGGTGCCTTCGGCATACTGCGAATGGCTTCGGTCCAGTATTCCATCCGGAGAAAAATTCGGTTCGCCGCCTAATTGCACGATTCGCTCGGCAATCGAGTCGGCATGCGCTTGTTCCTCTTCCGCATGTTCCAAGAATTCGCTTTTGACGCTTTCCGAGTTAATACCTTTGGCCATAAAGTAGTGGCGCCTGTAACGGAAGGTACAAACCAGTTCAGTCGCCAGCGCATCGTTCAGGAGGCGCAACACGACGTCCTGTTTGCCTTTGTATCCTGCGGTCATCGCACCCTGTTCAATCTGCTTTCTGGCCCGGTCTCGGATTCCCTGAATATCGATTGTAAAAGATCCGTCTCTCATGAGGTCTCCTTGGGGTAGGTAAGAGGGACAGTCATACGGCTTGCGCCCACATCCGCATGCCGACCGTTTCGGGCATTAGGGGGCGCACTTAGCTTTTGTGCCTCATCGGTCATAGACGTGGACCGAGAGCGAGGCCCATTTCATGCTTTCACCACATAGCTCGTGTACCGTAGCGGAACGGAACTTTCAGCATCTACTAGGACTTCCCCGAAGGGCATCTCGTCCGTCCGGACCGCTAGGGGTCATGCTAGTGGGTAAAGAGACCCGAAGTTCTGTATTTCTAAAAGGAGTCGTACTCCCTCCTGGATTGTCATTTCTCAAGCTATTGCTGTTGAATTCGGAAAGGACTTGTATGATGATGAGAAGACGCGAGCGCCTTGCCCGGGGCTCCCAAGCGCTCCAACACGACCGGGTCCCTGATGTCTAAAGCTAAAGTCCTTTTGGTTGACGATCATCCCCTCGTATTGGACAGTCTGCGCCAACTCATCGAACCGCATTTCACCGTGGTGGGCACTGTCGGGGACGCGCAGGAACTCCTGAGCCAAGCCAAGGATTTGCACGCCGATGTGGTCCTTCTGGACGCGTCGCTGCCGGGCATGAGCGGTTTCGAAGCTGCCCGCCAGCTGAAGGTGCTTCTGCCCGCAGTTAAAATCATCATGGTCACCATGCTCACCGAAGCCATCTCCGTCAGCGAGGCGTTTAAAGCCGGCGCCTCGGGCTATGTGCTCAAGCAGTCCGCGTCGGACGAGCTGCATGAGGCCATCGATAGCGTGCTGATGAACAAACGGTACGTCTCGCGGAAGGTCGATGCGGACGTCCGAGAGGCGGTAGAACATGAATGGTTCCGCCCCGAGGGGTATTCCAGCGACCTGACCACCCGTCAACGGGAGATTTTGGTATTGTTGGCGGACGGGCGGTCTACGAAGGACATTGCCCAAGCGCTGAAGATTTCAATGAAGACGGTGGAGTTTCACAAAGCCAACATCACGCGCAAGTTGGGCGTGCACACGACGTCCGATCTGATCAAGTTCGCCCTCGCACAAGGCATCACGTCCCTGTAAGAAGCCGTCAGCGAGCCGCGCCTTCGCTTCCACGAAGCTGATCACTGATACCTGACGGCTGAAAGCTTCTTAGTGGATCGAGGTGAGGCCGGAGGCGATCGCGTACTTCGTCAACTCTGCTGCAGATCGTAACCGCAATTCTTTCATGATTCTCGTCTTGTGAAATTCGACCGTCTTGATGGAGACGTTTAGGATGGAGGCGATTTCTTTCGTCGCCTTCCCTTCTGCCACGAGTTGGAGTACTTCCCGCTGCCGCGCGCTCAGGGATTGCGCGAATCCATTTGGCTCTGTGGAAGAGGCACTTGGTGGATTGACCGCCTGATCGACTAGGCTCTGTGTCACCATGGGGGAGACGAAGGTGCGGCCCTTCATCACTTCCCGGATCGCCTGGACCAACTCAGAACCGACCGATTGTTTCAGCACATACCCGGAGACACCGACGCGGAACGCTTGGGTGACGAAATTCGGCTCCGAATGCATCGTGAGAATGATGATTTTGATGTTGGGATTGGTTTTCTTTACTTGCTGCGAGGCATCGAGCCCGTTCAACAGCGGCAACGAAATATCCACGACGGCGATGTCGGGCTGCAGCTTGGCTGCGGCGGTGATGAGCGAACGGCCATCCGCGACGATGCCGACGAGTTCAAACTCCGGCTCGAGCAATTTTTGGATCCCCTCGGCGACCAGCACGTGATCGTCGGCCAGTAACACACGACAAGTATCAGGCATTGGCATCACTTTCTAGGGCTGTAGGTTATGATCACAGGCAAGGCGCAGTGCTTTATTATGAGTCTACCCAGTTCCACGTCGAGACACAAGTTAAGTAGTAGCCCCTTTCTGACTTTATTCTAGCTAGGGATGGTCCTAGTTCGCACTCGGCTCATACCTTGGGGGCCCGGAGATCTGATGTACTTTTTATTGAGTCAGTGTCGAGAGACCGCGCCAAGCTCACGTCTTCGTCTGATCTCTTCCAGCGGCAATCGCAGATCCTAGGGTTTTCACGCAGGAAAGTGTTCGAGGTCGGCCTGCCGTGGACAACCTGTCTCTAAAGAACGGGCGGTGGGACAAGTTGTCCATGGCGGGTCCGGAGCTCCCTAGATATTTCCCCAGATACCACGCCATTTCACTCTTACCCCGTCGGTTCGCTTCTTGCTGATGTCTCCCGACGCGCGGCAGCCTACTGCTCGCTCAATTGACCATTCCCGTGGATGGGCGCTCGCTAGCGTGGCGAAGCCACGGGATATAACAGGGAAAGGAGATTTCGCCATGAGTCGTGGTGCAACGAACGTCGGGGGTGTTATTGGGCAGGGCCTTGCCATGGTGTTGCTGAGTATGGCGGCAGTGAGCATACCCGCATGCGGGGGCGACGATGGAGGGGGGGACGCGCCGGGCGGAGGAGGCGGCGGCGGTGCCACGTCGCAGTTTGCGTACGTTGCGAACCACAATACCAATAATGTGTCTCTGTTCAGCGTGAATTCTGCCGGAGCTTTGACCGTGAACGGGCCGCCTGTGGCGGCTGGGATACAACCGCACAGCATCAATGTCGATCCAGCGGGCCGATTCGTGTACGTGTCGAATCACGAAAGTAATTTCCTCTCCGCCTATACCATCAACCGGACAACCGGCGCGTTGAGCCCCGTCATTGGGGTGCCGACACCCGGCCAAATCGTCGTGGGCGACAATGTGCACGCCAGCGCGTTCGACCGCACCGGACGCTTCCTCTATGTTGCTAATGGGACCGGGGCCAGCAGCATGACGGCCCACACCGTGAACGCCAACGGAACGTTGACACTCATCAATGGACCGTTCCCAGCCGGCACCCACGTGCACAACTTCACCGTCGATCCGTCGAATAGATTCGTCTACACGGCGAGCGATGTCTCCAACAATGTTCACGTGTTCAGTATTAATTCCACGACCGGCGGTCTCTCTCCGGTGGGCGGGCCAGTGGCCGGCGTCGGTGGTCCGTTGGCGGTGGTCGTCACGGCCGATTCGCGGTTTGCCTACGTGCCCAACAACGGCGGCTTGATCCAGGCGTTCTCGATCGACGGCACATCCGGCGCGCTGACGCCCTTGCCGGGTCCCAACGCCACCGTGGCGACGGGCAGCAACGCCCATTCGGCGGTGATTACCGGAGACATTCTCTATGTGGCCAATATCAACTCGAACACGATCACGAGCTATCGGATCAATGGGACGACAGGAGTCTTAACGCCCTTGCCTACTACCACCACGGGTCTCCAGCCGCACTACATGGTGGTCAAGGATGGGTTCCTGTATGTGGCGAATTATGAGTCCAACAACATTCAACGGTTCAACATCAATACCGGAACCGGCGAATTGACCGCACCGGTGACCTTCAATGATCCGGCGGCCAACGGCCCCATCGGTATCGGTATCACGAGTTTCTAACGGCGGTCGGCACGGGCGCCTCGCGTCGAGGCGCCCGTGTTCCATCTGTTAACAACCAGGGATCCTTCCGATGGATATGCTCCGCGCGCAGGACGAGTATCGTGTCGGGAGACTGTCTCAGTTCGTACGGAGCGCCTACGGTGATCGACGAAAACCAGCTGAGCCACATGG
>JACVSD010000053.1 GCA_014534095.1 Nitrospiraceae bacterium | reverse complement strand
CGACTCCTTCCGGCCCCCAAGGTCTTGAGCGGACGCCCAGCTCGTAACTCCTGGCCCGTGCCAGCGGCGACGAGCCAGGCGCGACGGCCGAGCGCGCGTCATTGCTATGATAGCCTTCGCCATAGTTGAGGAACAATTCCGTGCTCGCCCAAGGCCCCAGCATCACGTTGATCTTCGGCAACACGATCCCCGATTGCTTCCGGCCGGCCGGCTGCTCGGCACAGGTCCCGCAGCGGTTGCGTACATCAAACGTGAACGTTTCTGCGCGCAGGCCGCCAACCAGTCGAATCCACGAGGCCGGCTGCAGTTCGGCTTTGACGAAGGGCGCGTACGAGGCTTCGAGAATGTCACTGTCCGTCGTGGTCCCGGTCTGAGTTCTCATCGTTTGGGGCCCCAGCCTGGTATGGATGTCATCCACTCGGGTTTGAAATCCGATGGTCCCGACGCTCGGCACCCCCCACAGCTCCGCCCGCTGCTTATAGCCGAAATCCCCACCATACATGACCCGCCGGTCGCTCTGGAGAAAGCCGTCGCCATTGACCGGATCGTTGAGAACGAATGTAAAATTGGTGAAGAGATCCAACCGATAATATTGGCCGTAGGCGTTCGCATAAAACTGTCCGCCCGAGGCGGTGTCGTAATGATAATTCAACCTGGCGGTGCTCCTGAGCGTATTGCCCCCTTCCGTCGGATCAATGGCGCCGAACCGGTCCAGCGTGCCGTCATGCACCGCTCGAAGTGGAATTTCCCCGGAGGCATTCCACTGAGACCTTAGAAATGTGGCCGTCAGGCTCAGCTCATCCCGGCCGGTCAGATTCGTCGTCGCCTTCCCGAACAAGTTGGTCCTGAAATACCGGTTGTCATTTTGGAACGGCCCATTGGTGTAATAACCCTCAGCTGCAAAGAGGGTACGAACTTTGTCTTTCGTCGGCGAAAACATCACCAGATACCTCTGGGTATCAAATTGACCACCAGTGGCCTGGGCAAGACCTTCTTGGACCACCTGCCTCGTCCGGAAGTTCACCGCTCCCGCGGTGGCAAAATCGCCGAATTCCGGAAGATAGGCCCCTTTATACACATCGAGTCCTTCGATGGTTTCAGGGATAATGAAATTGAGGTCCGTGTACCCTTGCCCGTGAGCATGCGTGCGCAAGTTGATCGGCATACCATCGGAAAAAAAGGCGACATCGGTCCCGTGATCGGCGTCGAATCCGCGCAAAAAGTATTGATCTGCTTTGCCTGCCCCGCCCGAATGTTCGACGGCGACGAAGCCCGGGATCAGCCGCAGGACCTGCGCCGGCCGGCCTTGCGGCTGCAACAGATATTCTTTGTCCGGGATGAACTGTTGCGAGGAGGCCGCAACGGGACGTTCACCAATGACCGACACCTCGGGGACTTCCAACTCGGCTGCGTCGGGATCGTGGGCAAACAACCATTCCACCCACGTCAGTCCCACCATCACCGCACCCAGAACTACTGCCATGCGCTTCTTCATACACTCATCCATATGAGGAGCGTGGACGGATGAGGCGCCCACGGTGGACTGGCGGCAACCGACTCATCGGCTGGCGCAGGCCCTCGTGGCCCGGCTGTTACGGTATGACCAGGGTTCGTGAAATCAGGCAGACGCCGACGACGCCAGGAGGGCCTGCACCCGACCAATCGCACGACCGATCAGATGCTTGAGCGTGAGAGCTTCGGCTCCCATAACCTCCACCTGCGCGCGGTTGAGCGGCAGCAAGAGCTTCCCGCCGGGCGCGTCGAGGATGGCACCGGCGAGGCCTGGCGTCACCCTTCCCCACATGGCCCACGCAACACCAGATTGAGCGACGCCAGAATGATATCGACCCTCAAAACGCGCTGTTTGATTGCTTGCTCCCCGGTGCCGCTGCGACTAGCCCCCGCTTGCCGCATCGCCTTACTTGCGGCTGCGTTCGTTCCAAGGCGACGGTTTCATGTGCTCCTTCCAGCTAGGTGCGCGAACGCTGGATCAACTCCTTCCCGTGGCCGCTGCCGCGCCCGTGAATGACACATAAACGCATGCCTATACCAACCCTTTCCCGGTTGTCGTCATCGTCAATTTGCCGTGCTTCACGCCTTTCACACTCACGAGGGCGTCGGCGACTTTTCGAATGTCGGAGCCCTTGCCTTTCACGACCAGGACTTCCAGGCAGTGGTCATGATCCAAATGGACGTGCATGCCGGCCATAATATGGCCCTGAAAATCGTGCTGGATGTGGGTGAGCTTTCTCGTCAGGTCGCGCACGCGATGGTCGTAGACGAACGTGATCGTTCCGAGGGTCTCTTGGTTCAGATCCCACGCTTCTCCAACGAGATTGTCCCGAATCAGATCGCGCAGGGCTTCAGAGCGGTTGGTGTATTTTCTTCCCTCGATGTGGCGATCGAAAGCCGAAAGCAGATGCTGATCGAGCGAGACTCCGAAGCGGACCAGTTTCTTCATACGTTCCGATGCTACGATTTCGAGAAACGTAGCACCGTCGGACCAAAAGGATCAAGAGAGAAGAAGGACCGAACGCTTATTCGCCTTGGATCGGTATATACAGCACGTTCCCCTGCCGGTTGACGAGGAGGAGTGCGAGATCGGTGGGTTTGAGGGGATCGGCCAGGCGTTGAAAGACATTGAAGTTACTCACCGCCTGCCGGTTCAATTCAAGGACCACATCCCCGGGCTGGAGCCCCGACGATTCGGCCAAGCTGCCTTCTTCCAGGTCGGTGACCACGACCCCGTTGCTGACAGGGAGGTCCATTTGCCGGGCCAAAGGCGGCGTCACATCATCGAACACCACCCCCGAGAGCGGATGCGCGGTGGAGACCGAAGCAGAAGCCGCCTGATTCTTCTTGGCTCGCTCCCGCGGGGCCTCCTGCACGATCAGATCAACTTGGAGCGGTTTCCCCTCACGAATGAGATCCAGGCGATGCTTGCTCCCGATCGCCGCTTGCGCGATCAAATTTCGAAGCTGGCCGCTGTCCATCACATCCCGGCCGTCAAACCGCACGACGACGTCCCCGCGCCTCAGGCCGGCCCGTTCCGCCGAGCCTTTCCCCTGGATATCCGTCACAATGGCGCCTTTGACGTCCGGCAGTCTGAAGATCTTTCCTAAAGGCGGGCTGACGTCTTGCGTCGAGGCGCCGAGAAAGCCTCGCACCACCCGTCCCGTCTTGATCAGACTTTGCATGGCGGCGCGCGCCATATTGCTGGGAATGGCGAACCCCACGCCGACGCTTCCGCCGGTTGGACTGGCAATCGCCGTGTTAATCCCGATGAGTTCGCCGTGAATATTTACCAGCGCGCCGCCGGAATTGCCGGGATTGATCGGTGCGTCGGTCTGGATAAAGTCCTCAAAATCGGCCACGCCGACATCCGCGCGTCCGACCGCACTGACAATGCCGAACGTCACGGTCCGGCTCAATCCAAGCGGATTGCCAATGGCCAGCACAAAATCGCCGACTGCGAGATGGCTCGAATCGCCCCAGGCCGCCGTGGGCAGATTCGACGCCTGTATTTTTACCACCGCCACATCCGTCTTGGGATCGGTCGCGACGACCTTGCCCTTGTATTGCCGCCGATCGGCCAGAATCACCTCGACGTCGACCGCCTCGGCGACGACATGATTGTTGGTCACGATATAGCCATCCGGCGAAACAATGACCCCCGAGCCCTGTCCGTACTGCCGGCGAGCCGGAGGTTCCTTGAAGAGCCCAAAGGGCAACGTCTCATCGCTGAACGCCTGATCCCGCACCATGACCGTCGACGCAATGCTGACGACCGCTGGAAGCACTTTATTGGCCGTGGCCTTGATCTGGCCCTGCAGATCAGAGCCATTAGAAATCGGCAGCAGACTCGCCCCGGCCCAAGCCAACGTCCATGGCAATACGCCGGCCACGATCAAGGAGAGTGAGATCTGCATGCAGGCACGTCTGATCACGTCGGGTTCCATCGAGATTGTGGCCAGTGGAGGCTCACAGTATCATGCAGAAGAAGCGCGCGCACTGGTAATTCTAGATGATGACAGATGGGGGCTCAACTCTTACCGGGGCGAGTGTGCTTACTTCTTCGTGTCGTTCTCCAGGATGCTCCGAATGACCGTGACCACGTTCTCCGCGGTCATGTTGACGCCATCGATCTTGATATTACCGTCCAGCAGGAGCGCGGGCGTCGAATTGAGCTTGACGCGCTCGCCCCATCGGCGCCCATCCTCGAAGGCCTGTGCCGGCTTGCCGCTTTCCAAGCCCGCTTCGAATGCCGCGACATCCAACCCGACTTCCTTGATCAGCAACGAGCGGATTGATCGATCCAGCACGCCCTGCATCTTGTCTTTATGAATGGTGCGAAAGAGGACCGCTTTCATCTCATTGCCCTTGCCCATGCTCTTGGCCTGCTCATACATGTCAAAGGCGGTGGGTAGTTTTCCGTGAATGACCGGGAATCCGACCATGGTGATGTCCACCTTCTTGCCGAATTCCTTCACGAGCAGAGGAATCCCTGTCTCATCGAATTGGTGGCAGTGCGGGCAATAGAAATCCGCGAACTCCACGATCTTAACCTTTCCCCGTTGATGGGTGGACGCCTCCTCTTTGAGCAACTCGTAGTTGCCCTTGATTTCGGGCGCCGCCGCCTGGACGCGATCGCCTTCTCCGCACCAGAGCAGAATGCCGACCACCGCTATGACGACACTCCATCGTGATATCGGGCACCGATTCATCTTTGGTTCTCCTTTCACCAACGCCGCTGCTTGTACCATACTGGGCGTTCCAATCGTTTGCTATAATGAGCCGTGAAACTGCCGCCCCTAGCCTTCTGCCTGCTGGCACTCGTCCTCATCGGTGGTTGCGCGTCGACAGACGATCCTGGTCCGGTGGAGCCTCCGCAGTTGAGCTTCGCCCAGGTCAAAGCCGATCCGCAACTCTATAAGGGGCAGCCGGTTACGCTCGCGGGAGAGGTGCTCTCAGCAAGACGGCTAAAGGAAGGCACGCGCATTGAGCTCTTGCAGTTGCCCCTGGCCTCATCCCTACAACCAGCCCTGGATCGAAGACAATCCCAAGGCCGCTTCGTCGCAGTGCAACGCGAATTCCTTGATCCCGCTACCATCCCGACTGGCACCCTCGTCACCCTAAGCGGCGACCTTGCCGGCTCAGTGACCTTGCCATTGGATGAGACTGAATACGAGTACCCCTTGGTCGAGATCAGAAACTTGCGCGTCTGGACCGCCCAGGAGACTGCGCCGCAG
Source organism: Nitrospiraceae bacterium (assembly GCA_014534095.1). The sequence continues at coordinate 6,754 of JACVSD010000053.1, read as the reverse complement.
CTTCGCCCATACCCGTATATGGGGCCCGGCCCCTACTGGAGGAGGCCACTCTGGAGTCCGTATGGAACGGCATGGCCCTATTGGTGATCGAGGCGGATGCCATGCCCGTCCAGCTGCAGATTATCGAAACGTTGAGCCCACAATCCGCTCTACCCGATCATCCCGCCCCCCCAGTTCCCGGTACTTCCGATATTGCGCCAGCGCCCGACCCATATCCTTCCGGTGGAGTTCGTAGAACACTCCGAGGTTGTAATGCGCTTCCGCATATTCCGGCTTCAACCGGACCGCCTCCTCATATTCGTGCTCCGCATCGTCGAGCTTACCGAGGCTCGTGTAGATGACACCCAGGTTCAAATGCGCCTCGGCGTACTCCGGGCGATACCGCAGTACTTCGATAAACTCACGTTCCGCTTCATTCGGCTTGTTCTGGCTGCGATAGATAAAGCCGAGATTATAGTGCGCATCGACCAGATCCGGCTTGGCCGCGATCGCTTGCTTATAGGCGTACGCCGCTTCGACGAGATCGTTGTTTTTTTCCGCGATCCGCCCGTTCAGATACCAGGCATTCGCATGCCTCGGGTTGGCTTTGGTCAACCGCCGGAGCGTATCCCGCGCCGCTTTCGCCTCTCCTTGAGTGTCGTATAGCGTAGCCAGCTCAAAGAGCGCCTCCTGCTGCCCCGGCAGAACGCTCAACAGGTCCTGATACAGTTTCTTTGCGCTTACAACATCCCGGCGCTGTTCGTATAACTTCGCAAGGTCGAGGTAGGATCCGACATGTTTGGCATCGGCTTCGATCGCACGCAGCAAGGCCTGTTCCGCTTGTTCAGCTTTGCCCTGGATCACGTAGATAGCGGCCAGCCGGTTCAGGGCTTCGGCATAGCTGGGCTTGAGCTTCACCGCATAGGCAAAGGCCTCCAGCGCCTCGCCCGGCTTGCGGGCGGAAAACAGCACTTGGCCCAAAAGGTGATGCGCCTCGGGAGAAGACGGATGCTGATGGATGGCTTTTCTTGCGGCTTCTTCGGCCGCCTTCAAGTCCCCTTGGCGTAAGAGACCCGCCGCCTGCTCCAAGTGAAGGTGAAGAGAGTCTGCCGCCACGGCCGGTTGAGCGAAGAGAGATGGAAGGAGACCGACGAACCATAGAAAGAGGGGAAACGCCATTGCCAGACGTCGGCCTGAAGCCAGCCGCTTCATTCGTCCTCCATACGTCGCAGGATTCCGGACTATAGCGGCGGACGAGGGTGAAATCAACGTGCCGGCGATCCTCCGACCCATGTCGGTGCCGGCACAAACCGAAGCATGGGCTGTTGCCACTGGCTAGAAAAAACCGAGGGTCACACCACCATAAATGGCCCGCCCATAACCGGCGAAAAATGCTTGTTGACCCGCCGCCTGTGCATGAGTTTCGCCGCCGATGACCTGCCCCGATGCGGCGTACTTTTTATCGGTAATGTTGTCCATTTGCAAATACAGCCTGACGAACCGGACCCATGAGTTCCTGACTTCAAAATTCTTGTGGACGTTCATGTTCGCCACGGCATAGGAGGGAATGCCAAACGTGTTACTGTTGTTTAGGAAGTAACTATTGTAGTAGCTGCCTTCGACCCAACCGCCCCAGCCGCTCGGCCAATGATCATATTCCGCTTTGGCAAACAGCACATCGGTGGGGACATTGGGCACCTTGTTCCCGTCCCTCACGAGAAACCCCGCCGCGGTCCGGTCGGAAAAGTTCGTGTACATGGCATCGATATGCGTGTAGGCCCCGGATAAGCGCAGGCCGGGCCGCGGGCGCCAATCATAGAACACTTCCAGCCCCCGATACTGGGAGGAATCGGCATTGACCGAAGCCGTATTGGTGCCCGATATCGTTTGCGTAATGATCTCATCCTTGAAGAACGTCCAGAAACCGACCAACTGGACGGTAAGGTCCTGAGTAAGCCGCGACTCGGTGCCGACCTCGGCATTGAGATTCTTTTGCGGCCTGAGGTCGAAGTTGGTGCCCGGCTGTCCGGTGATAGGATCTCTCAAGAGGTTCCCGAATTGCGGAATCCCGTAGCCGGTGGAGGCCCTCACCCAGTGACGTTGCCCTTCATGGGGTTTCCACGTGAGCGACATTTCAGGCGCCCAGTTATAAAACGTCCGGTCCGCACTAGTTGGGGCGGGCGTGGCCCCGGTATAGGCGATGGATTGCACGCTGATCATCGATTGCTCAAAGCCCAATCCACCAGCCAGGATCCATTTCGGGTGGAACTCAAGTTCTTCACGCAGGCGGCCGCCGATGTTGCGGATCGTGCCTCGGTTATTCTGGAGCAGCGAGCCGCGCGTGCCGAACCCGGTCGCCAGGTTCTGGAAGGTTTGGCCCTCCTGCTCCATCTGATTCACAAAAAATCCCAGGTAACTCCTGAGCGGCATGTCTCCGAGCCGTCCATCATGCCGCAGGTCCGTGTAATGCTTGTAGTTCGGGTTAACATTATCGGTAATCTGCGAAAAGTACTGATTAATGTCTTTCACATCATAATCGGCTTCCATCGTCAGCACCGTATTGGCGTCAATCTGCCGTTCATATATTCCGCCGACGATCGTGCGCCGGTCTACCCGCTGCTGTTGCAAAAGGGTCGCATTGGCGCAGCCGGCATTGTAGGTCCCCGGGACACACGTGGTCTGCGCCCCGCCTGCCTGCCGCTCATCGGCTAAGAATTGTGACTGCGTCAACCGGGTCGGGACTCGCGTGTCGAGCCAGTTCGTGATGGCCTTGAAGTAAAAGCTTTGCTTGTCGTCGATCTTGAACCGTAGATTGAAATTCAGGGTCTGTGTTTTATAGTCGCTGTTGCGAATAAACCCGTCTTCGCCGGCGTTGCTGGCAAATAAGGAGACGTCGAGGTGCTCATATTGTTGACCGACGGCAAACGCCTCTTTGTGGAAACCGTAAGACCCGCCGGAAAAGAAACTCTCGAATCCGTTGATGTCGCTCCCGCGTCGCGTTCTGAAATGCACCATGCCGCCCAGCGCGTAGTTGTCATAGAGCGAGGACGACGCGCCGCGGATCACTTCGACACTCCGCATGAACCACGGGTCCTGCATGTCCAGCCGTGACAGACCGTCGGACTGAGTCTGCATGAACCCGTCCTCATAGATCTTGATGTCTCGAACCGCGAAGGTGGTCTTCGCACCTTGTCCACGAATCATCATGCTGAAGTCCCTGGGGCCATTGGCCTGCCGCAGCACGACCCCTGGCAATGATTCCATTGACTCCCGCATGGTGCGCGTCGGCTGAGACTGGGTCTCCGATGGAAGGGTTGCTGCAAGCGACACACCTTCGGGACGTTTTTGCAACCGCTGACTCACGATGCTGGTATCGGCGAGCTCATAATGCGGCGCCTCCACATCGGCCACCGCCGGCTCCAGGCGTTCCTTCACGACCGACGATCGTTCACCTTCCGCCTTGCCTTGCTCTTTCGACTGACCAATCTCGTCCAACTCCTGCAAAATCGTTTTGAGCTGGTTGCGCAACTCACGTTCCCGCGGTGTGGCCGTGTCATCCGCTGGAGCCGGAAGGTCTTGCCCCACTGCCCCCGTCTCCAACCCCACACACCACAGCGCAATCGCCGCAAGCCGAACACTCCACACAAGTTTCGAGGCCCCCATGATGATTCACTCCCTTTAGATTACACATGAAGACTCGGCTGAATCGCTCCTCAGCAGAGCCTGGCCGGCCGATGGTTATGTCATCAAACGGTAGGCCAGAACGAAGGGGGGGGGCCCGTGGCTGAATCACACGCATGATCAGATACGCGGTCTTGAAGGTCGGGAGGAGGATCAGCAGAGCGATGGCTTGAAAAACGGCCGGGTGCGGGGCCTCGATCAGATCGCTGACTACGGGATTCGCTTGGCAGAGCCAGGCACAGAAGGCGGAATGCGGTCCGTGGGGTGTCTGCTGCTGATGATGCGCGGTATCGGCCTGTCCGACGTGCGTAAAGAGACAGCTAGCAGCCAAGATGGCGAGCGCCATATAGAGAGCCGCCATACTCAAGGCGACCGGAACGAGCGCCCGTCTCATTCGGTGCCCTTGAGCACGTGCTCCAAGAGCGCAACTGCATCGGGGCTGTCCCACTCGCGCGGTCCGACAGCGCGGCCCACCGGGCGGCCGTCCGGGCCGAGGAGTACGGTGGTCGGCAGGCCCCGCACCATGCACTGGCGGGAGACTTCCTGATCCTCATCTAAGAGAACCGGAAGACCGATCCCCAGTTGAGTCAGAAACTGCTTGATCCCTTGTGGATGCAGGTCCGCGGTCACCGTCACCACCTCGAACTGCTGCGGATCCAGATGCTGCTTGAGCCGGGCGAGCGACGGCATTTCGTCTTTGCAGGGTCCGCACCACGTCGCCCAAAAATTCAGGACCACAACTTTGCCGGCCCAATTCTGAGAGCGCACAACGGCGCCGTCGAGTGCTTTTAACCCGAAGCGAATGGACGGGGAGTCGGCCGTCACGCGAGTCACTTTCAGCGCTGCAAAGACGTCTTTCGAAGCGAAGGCCGCACGGTGAGCAAGGCCGCCCACAGCGAGAAGGACACACCCGCCCGCCACTGCTAGGCCCATAGCATGGAGCCTCCCGCTACGGTGCATGCCGACTGCTTGCCTCCATGGCTCGATTCACCGGCGGCAATTGTAGGGTCTGGACGATCAGCCGATGCGCAGGCATTGCATGCTCCTTCCATCCCATGACGACAGTTCCCTGGCTATTGACCGCCACCGTCGGCGTTTGGCCATTCTTTTCATTCAGCTTCACCGGCTTACTGAAGGAGCGGCCACGATCGAGCGAATGGCTCATCACGACTTCGCGGCGGACCGGCGACTGTTCTTCCCAGATCGCGACGATCCGTCCCGCCGGATCGACCGCCATCTGAGGGTGATCCGGAAAGGTGCCCTTGGAAACATTCAATTGCTTCTTGGGAGAAAATGTCATGCCCTGGTCATCGGAAAAAGCGATATAGATGGCAGGTGTTTCGTCGTCGCCTTCCGTATACCACACGACATACAGCCTTCCTTGTCCATCCACACCCAGCGAGGCCGGACGATGCGGGCAGGCCTGATAGACCCACCCATCATGTCCGACGATAACCGGAGAAGAGAAGGTCTTTCCTGCGTCGGTCGAACGCGAAACCACGGTCTCCCTGATATGGCCCTCGAAGATCTTCCGCCAGGCGAGATAGATTATTCCATCAGGCGACGTCGCAAGGGCCGTGCGGCAGCACACACAGGTATTGTCATCGACTTTCATGTTGCGGCCGACACTGCGCCCCTGATCGGTGGATGTGGCTACGTAGGTTCCTGGTTCCTTCTTGCCCTCACGCGCGTCGATCCAAGCCAAATGAATCGCGCCATCGGGTGCCAGCTGCAGCGCATCGAATGTATGATTGATGACCTGCCCATCGTCATTGACAAGAGTGGACGGACCGAACGTCCCCCCTCCGTCGCCGGATCGGCTCAATCGCAGCTCACTGGAGAAGGGTTTATCGGCAGTCGCGCTTGGATGCGTCAAGGCCCAAGCGATGAACACATCGCTTCCCCGCATGGCCAGCGCGGGAGCCTCCTGGCGATAGTATGGGTTCTCTGATGGTCGGTTGACGTTCACCGGCACCCCGAGCGGAACGCCGGGGGCTTCGGAGGTGGCGAAAAAGACTGTGCGTGTCTCTTGGTCCTCTTCCACCCATGTCACGCCGATCCGTCCCCGGTCGTCAATCTGCACGGTCGGGCCCACCAGATTCTTCACCTGGCGGGTGGTAGACAGCTTTGGACCGACACTGATCTGCGGTTCGTCTGCGGCTCCGCCCAGGATCAACGGAACCACGGTCAATAGGACCGCGAGCAAAGAGATAGAACGCCTCGACATGACCATACCTAGTTCGCCAAGCTATAGACGATCGGCAGACTCACCACAATTTGTGGCGGACCGATGGAATGTTTCATGTGGAGCGGGCACGCCAGCTTGACGGCCTCCATGGCCGCCGCATCGAGCACCGCATGACCGGAACTCTTTACCACCGATACCTCGGCCAGATGCCCGTCGGCTCGAATGATCGCTTTCAAGACCACGCGGCCCTCCAACCCATTCAGACGTGCCGTACTGGGGTAGCGCTTCAATTCGGCGACCCGCCGCCAGAGCGATTCCCCCACCCAGCGATGATCGGCTTTGGCCTCCGGTGCGCGGGAAAGCGGCTGAGGGGCGGCCTTCGCAACCTGCATCGAGGGCTCAGGGTCCGTTGAAGTTGCCGGTGGGTTTGCCGCAGCCGGAGGCATTTCAGATGGCTTGGCCATGTTCACCGCCGGAGCCGTACGGGAACTGCTATGTGCCGTTTCCGTGGCAACAGGGGGAGGACCAGCCACAGCGGGGGGTTCCTCATGAGCCTGGGCCGATGCCTGAGTGTGGGACAATTCAGGCACGGAATACGTCTCTCTCGGCGCGACCGGTTCGGTCACCGCCTCGCGAACCGGTTCCGGTTCTTTGACCGTTTCTTGCTTGACCACTTCCTTTGGCACCGGCGGAGCGTCTTCACTGTCCGGCTTTCTTGCGTCCGGTGTGGGGGTCGTCGTGATCGGCGCCGACAACAGGTCCTGAACCGGCCGAACCGACCGCGGCTTCGGCGGTTCCACCGGGTGAACAACCTGGGCACTTTGTTGCGGGGCCACGCGCGGCCTACTGGTTGCCGGCGCAGGTTTGACGGGACGGGGCGTCTCAACGCGCGACGCGTGAGGCTCT
>JACVSD010000171.1 GCA_014534095.1 Nitrospiraceae bacterium | reverse complement strand
GGGATGAACATACCGAACAGGATCAACGTGAAGATCACATCCGAGCCGCGGAACTTCCAGTTCGAAAGCAGATAGCCATTCACCGCACCCAGCAACGAGGACAAGATCGTGGCCGGGATGACCATGCGGAAGCTCGCCCAGAGGCTTGGGTTCAGTACATCCCAGGCCATCGGAAAGCCTCCGCCGTTGAGGTACAACGGCAAGTTCCACATGCCTGAGAGCGTCATGTAGGACTTGTCTTTGAGCCCGTTGATGACCATGACATAGACAGGAGCCAGGTAGAACAACGTCGCGGCAACCAGCAGCGCGAAGACAATGTAACGGCCAATTCGGCTCTTCCTGGGCGGCGAATATGCCTGCGACCTGGGGGCGAAGGTCGTGGCCATTTATAGCGACTTCAGTTGGCGCGCCAGGTACGGCACGATGACGATCGACACAGCGACGAGCATGACGATCGCCGCCGCGGCGCCGTAGTTGAAGCGCTGAGCGCGGAAGATCATCTCGTAGACGAAGATTCCCGGGACGTCCGTGGCGAAGCCCGGTCCCTTCCCCGACATGGCGAAGATCAGGTCAAATATCTTCAACGACACATGTGTCAAGATGATCAGCACGCTAACGGTAATCGGCTTGAGCAGCGGGACGATCACGTCCTTGTACAGGCGCCAATCACTTGCCCCGTCCAGCGCCGCCGCTTCGCGTACCTCGTGCGAGATTGTGCCCAACCCCGCCAGGAACATGGCCATCGCGAACCCGGAGAGCTGCCAGGCCGCCGCGATCGCCACCGGGATCATCGCCACGGGGACTCCGAGCTTCAAACTCCACTCGCCCGCCGGCGGATAAATTTCAGCGATCGGCTGGTTGATCTGCCAGACAATGGACGGGTCGGTGATCCAGCCGGGTTTCAGTGGTCCGGCTCCGTAGGCGCCAAGGACATCGTTGATCCCTGTAGCATTGATGAGGAGGTTGACACCTGTCTCCGGATTGAAGATCCAGCTCCACGCCACGCCGGTCGTGATAAACGACAGGGCGTATGGGAAGAGAAAGACGCTGCGGAAGAACCCGCTACCCCGAATGTGCCGATCCAGCAATATCGCAAGGCCGAGCCCGCTCAACACCGCCATGAGCAGGAAGAAAATCGTGAAGACGACAGTATTGCGAAGATCAATCTGGAATCGTGATTGGCCGAAAAGGTCACCGTAGACGGCTCCTAGCGGCTGCCTGATCGACATGTCCGGTTTTGCGCTGCGCCAGTTCGAAAGCGAGACGAAAAACGTATACCCAATGAACCCGTAGACGAAGACGAAGATTGCCACGGCCGATGGGGCCAAGAGCAACGGTGACAGGAACCGCTCGAGCGTGAACCGGCTGCGGTGGGCCGTCGGCGTGGCCAATCGCGCCTCGCGGGGTATGGCTGGAGATGTAACCGCCACTCGATGCACCTCAGGGTGGACGAGACCCTAGTTCGCTGACCGAGAGTCGAGTCAATGATACGCGGCGGAAGAGCCGTTGCCCTTCCGCCGCAGCACGGAACTTCCGGTCACAAACCGGGTGAGTCTTACGAGGTCGCCTCGGCATCCATCGCGGCCGCATCCGACAGCATGGCGATGAAGGTGTCGACATCCTTGTCGGTCACGAAAGCAGTTGAGGCGTCGTAAAACGCCTGCTTGAACGCCGGTGATGCCGCCTGCCCATGCGCGCATGAGGGAACAAGCGCGTCGTTCGCAAAGCTATCCATCGACCACTGATGGTACGGGGAGAAAATGTCCCTGTTCACATCTGTCCGCGCGGGGATTGAGCCCTTAATTGGGTTGAAGGCCTCTTGCGCTTCCTTCGATCCGAGGACCGTCAGCCAGTTTCGAGCGTTCTCAGCGTTCGGCGCTCCGACCGGCAAGGTGAAGCTGTCGACAACCAGGACAAACGACCCTGCGGTTCCTGGATGACTAACCCAGCCGATATTGTCTTGGGCGTTCCTGGCCACGACCTCACCGTACGCCCAGTCGCCCATGCTGTTGAACCCGGCGCCGCCTTCGATCATCTTCGCCGTTGCTTGGTCCCAGGTGAGCGCTGAGAAATCCTCGT
>JACVSD010000184.1 GCA_014534095.1 Nitrospiraceae bacterium | reverse complement strand
TGGAAAATCGAGGCGGCCAGCACCGCGTCGGCTTTGCCATGGACAAATCCATCGCGCAAATGCTCCAACCGGCCCGCGCCCCCCGACGCAATCACCGGAATCGTGACCGCTTCGGACACCGCGGCCGTCAATTCAAGATCATAGCCGTCCTGTGTGCCGTCGCGATCCATGCTCGTCAGCAGAATTTCTCCAGCCCCGAATCGCTCCATCTGTTGTGCCCACTCCAACACATCAAGACCGGTGGCCCGACGTCCTCCATGCGTAAACACCTCCCAGCGTGGACATTGCGCCGGCGAGGCGACCCGCTTGGCGTCGATCGCCACGATAATGCATTGCGTACCGAAGCGCCCAGCCGCCTCCTCAACGAAGCGGGGGTTCTCAACGGCCGCGGTGTTGATGCTCACCTTGTCCGACCCGGCTTGAAGGAGCGCGCGAATGTCGTCGAGCGTTCGTACACCGCCTCCGACCGTCAGCGGCATAAATACCCGGTCCGCCGTGCGGCCCACGATGTCCAACAGCGGCTTTCGATTCTCGTGCGAGGCCGTGATGTCGAGAAAGCACAATTCATCTGCACCGTCGCGGTCATACACCGCCGCCACCTCAACCGGATCACCAGCGTCGCGCAGATTGAGAAACCCCACGCCTTTGACGACGCGACCGTCTTTCACATCCAAGCACGGGATGAGGCGTTTCGTCAGCATGTCGGCGTGGGCTCCTGAGAAGCGGCTTCCATCGCTGCCTTCAGATCCAGCTTTCCATCATACAAGGCCTTCCCGATAATGACGCCCTTGATGCCGGGACCCAAAGATTTGACGGCGCGGATATCATCGATTCGTGAAATGCCCCCGGAGGCGATCACCGGCATTGGCGAGCTGCGGAGGACATTAGCAAGCGCCGACAGGTTCGGCCCTTGCAACATTCCATCCCTGGCAATATCAGTATAAATGAGACCGGCGAGCGGATAACGGGAGAGCTGCGGGATGAGATCGGAGGCCGACGTACCGGAAACACTGGTCCACCCCCGCACCGCGACGTGGCCTCCCTTGGCATAGAGCCCGACCAGAACCCGGTGGGGAAACTCGGCGCAGGCATGCTCAAGCAGTGCGGGATTTTCAAGCACCGCCGTTCCTAAGACGATGCGAGCCGCGCCTTGGGTGAAATACCGTCTGATTGTCTCCATCGTCCGAATGCCCCCGCCGATTTGAACCGGGATGGACACCGCCTTGACGATCGCCTCGATACGACTCATGTTTTTCGGTTGGCCTTCGAATGCTCCGTCCAGATCCACAATGTGGAGGAACCGCGCGCCGAGCTGTTGCCAATGCAGGGCCATTGCCGGAGGATCATCTGAATAGGCGGTTTCACGGCGCAGATCGCCCTGCTTAAGGCGTACACAGCGACCATCTTTCAGATCAATGGCGGGAATAATCAACACGAGATTCTTGCGTCTGCACCGTATTAGATTAGGGCACCGGTTGCCCAAACGGAAATTTTCGGACGAGATGGTCCGCCCCATACTTAGCCAGCTCATCGGCCGTGACGAATACGCCTCCTCGCTCCAAAAATCCCATCAGATCTTCAATTAAGGGA
>JACVSD010000121.1 GCA_014534095.1 Nitrospiraceae bacterium | reverse complement strand
CGCACCGTGCCGGTGAACCACTCGGGACGCCCCTTCTCCAAGCCTGGCAACCGGCTCGTTGCTACAGCGCTTTCCTCTACCTCGCAGCCGCAACACTCCGGTTATGAAAGTCAACCATACTTAGGCGGATCGCCCTCGGGTCCGACCGCATTGGGAGCGTGGAAGCACAAGCGCGTTTGCGGGCCAACTGGGCCGGAGCTGTAACTAGCATTTTCCCTATACCCCGAGAAGGGAGAAGGCAGGTCGCCGCTTTATTGGCCGCGAATTGTATATTATGGACACCATGATCCGGCGCAGGAATGGCAATACGATCGAGCATTCTTCTATCGTCCTGATCACTGCCGGGTGGGCCACCAAGGCGGTTACCGCCGGCGCCCACGCGGCATTCCTTAGTTTTGAGGATTGGTGCTCGTCCAGATCAGGGCCGAGATCCGGCACATAGAGACAGGGACGCGGTGGTATGAAATGCAGGTGGAGGGTCACGACTGCAACGCTCTACTTGTGAATGGCAACAGTTGGCCGCAGGTGATTGCATGCGTGATCTGGGAGGAATACAAATGGTCAACCGCTGAAGGACAATTCACTCGATGGCTGGATCAGCGACGGTTGTGCTAGCCGTCAGCGTCGCTGCCGTGCTGGCCTTATTGTCGACAGCGAGAAGAAGCCGGTTCACGATCGAAATCCCGGCTGAAATGTGAACAAGCTTACGATCCACTTGGCCGGGGCATCTGCCTGGGTTGCGCGGATTGCACTCTACATGACCCGTGACAAAAGCCTGGAAGTCCGGAGCGCATCACCAGGAGTGAAGGCGAAATCACAAATTGTCTTGCCCGGCTTGGCCTAGTCATCGGTACCTCTGCAGATGCGGTATGGAGCTCAGGAATGGAAAGTGTCGTCTCCACCGGACTGATCGGTCTAAGCCTCGGTAGCCAATATGCCATGATTGCCGTCGGCTTCACATTGATCTTTGGCATCATGGGCGTAATCAACTTCATGCATGGCGGCGGATATGTGCTAGGCGGCTATTTCACCTATGCGTTGGTCAGCAGTCTCGGATTCCCCTTTCCGCTTGCAGTCGTTGCGGCGGCCATTGGCACGGCGGCCGTCGGATATCTGATCGAGGTTATTTTCGTCGACAAGTATGTGGATGATCACAATGCAACCATGTTGATCACCTTGGGGGTCTACCTGGTTATGACCACTGTGCTCATCGTGATCTTCGGACCCGAGCCCGTTTCCGGCTTCGGTTTTCCAGTCCGAGGAACTGTACGCGCCGGCGGTTTTTATATTCCATACTCAAGTTTAATCGTGCTCATTATCTGTACGATTGCCATTCTAGGGATGTATTATCTCATTTATCGAACGCGCTACGGCATTGCGCTGCGCGCGATGGCTGACGACCGTGCAATTGCTACAGCACAGGGAATCCGGCCCTCCCGAATGTTTCCGATGGCTTTCGCGCTGGCGATGGCGCTGGCCGGTCTGACTGGGGCGCTCGTCACACCTATTCTTGTGCTCGACCCGCACCTTGGTGAGGGCCAGCTGCTGAAGGCGTTCATCGTTGTCATCCTTGGTGGGCTCGGGAGTATTGGGGGCGCTACCGTCGCGGCGCTCGTCATCGGCATGGTGGAGGCATTCTCCAGCGTGTACCTGGGCGGGTCGAAGGGTGCGCTTGTGCTGTTCCTGATCGTTCTTCTGATTTTGCTGGTGCGTCCGACGGGGCTCATGGGTCGCGAAGCGCGGAGGGCCTAAGTCATGAAACCAAAACGTGTGCGCGATCTCATTGTTGATGTCTGGGGCGTCCTGTTGATCGTGCCATTCCTTATGGTGCCCTTCATAGACGGCGGCTCACTCCTGCGATCCGTAACCCATCAGATCCTGATTGGGCTGACCGCGGCGCTTGGCGTCTACATTATGCTGCGCATGCGCCTTCTTTCGTTCACCGTGCCGGCCTTCATGGCGATTGGCGGTTATGCCGCGGCCATGCTCGCAACCTCGGGAATAACAAATCTTTTGGTCCTGATGGCCGCCGCCTTCATCTTTCCCATGCTGGCTGCCATCCCACTCGGATTCCTAGTGCTGAGACTGAAGGGCGTTTATTTTATTTTTTTCACGTTCATCCTGAACGAGGTCTTCCAAGTAGCCATTTTCGAAACACCCGGTCTCACCGGCGGCTCGGACGGCATAGCGGGCCTGCCTCCAGCAACGCTGTTCGGGTTGGACCTGGGCACGCCACGCATGCTGGTGCTGGTCACCGTCATGACGGCCCTTGTCGCGGCTGCGATCACCTTGGCAGTTACTCATCGTTACAGGGCCGAATTCTCGGCGATCGAGGAAAACGAGCCACTTGCCGAAAGTCTTGGGGTCGCGGTGTGGTGGTACAGGACGATCGGCTTCCTGGCATCGGCCGGAGTGTCGGGACTTGCCGGCTTTGCTCTTGTGCATCAGCTCGCGACCGCACATCCGAGTTCTTTCGCATCCTTCTCCGCAATCGACTACGTGGCATACGCGATCGTCGGCGGATCGGGAACACTCCTCGGTCCGGTGGTCGGCGCCATGCTCCTCGTGACAATGTCCAATCTTTTCAGCAGCCAAGGGCTCTATGCCGCCGCACTCTTCGGCATCTTGCTCATCAGTGCGGTCATGCTCGCTCCGGAAGGGATCGTCGGCGGGATACGCCGGCTTTTCGAAAAACGCAGAATGCAGGCGAAGCCGCATGGAATTGCAGAGGTACGTGCGATGCAGAGCGAGGCATGAGGTGAACCAGATGGATGCTTCCGTGAGGAACGTAGCGAATAGGGGCGCAGGAAGCCTTCGGGTCGAGAACCTCAACAAGCGCTTTGGTGGCCTGCGCGTTTTCGACGAGATTAGCTTCGAACTTAGCGCAGGAGCCGTGCTTGGCGTAATCGGACCGAATGGTGCGGGCAAGACAACCCTGATCAACGTAATCTGCGGGATGCTTCCACCCACTGCGGGCAAAGTCTGTCTCGGAGATGAGGATATCACCGGTAGACAGTTCTATATGGTTAGTCGCTTGGGCGTGCTGCGAAGCTTTCAGCAAACCAATACCTTCCGAAGCGCCAGTGTTGAAGAGAATCTTTACCGCGCCTCGCTCTTCACCTCAGGGCGGCAAGGTCCGGATCTGGATCTCGACGGTCTTCTGGAGGAGTTCGGACTAGCGCCGCACCTGCACGAGCGAAGCGACTCGCTGCCGTACGGTCTGCAAAAGATGCTGGGACTGTTGATCGTACTAGCGGCGAAGCCGAAGTTCCTGCTTCTGGACGAGCCAGCGGCCGGCCTTGAACGGCGGGAGCGCACGCAAGTGGACCGCTTTGTTCACTACGCGCGACACACGTTAGGTTGCGGAGTCCTGATCGTCGAGCACGACATGGAGCTCGTGCGACGCCTTTGTCCTCACATTCTGGTCCTGGAAGCCGGTAGGCTGCTGGCACAAGGGACACCAGCTGAAGTGCTTTCCCGACAGGACGTAATGGATGCGTACCTTGGCACCGGCGAGGAATGATCATGCTCAATGTTGAAAATCTCACCGTCCGGTACGGTGGCATCACAGCGCTCGACTGTGTTTCCATCAATGTCAACGAGGGAGAGTCGGTTCTGCTCGTCGGATCGAACGGTGCCGGCAAGTCAAGCCTCATCAAGGCGGTGATCGGCCTGGTGCCGACGCGATCGGGACGGATTACCTTCAATGGTCAGGATCTAGCGGCTGTTCCGTGCGCGTCCCGCGCGCGTCTCGGAATCGGCTATTCGCCGGAGGGCCGTCGCGTGTTTAACTCGCTTTCGGTTACCGAGAACATCATTTCTGGCACACTTGGTCTGCCTATGGGCAAGGCCATGGAGAATCTCGAATGGATCCGCAACGCTTTTCCGCTGCTCAAGGAGCGGGCCGATCAGCCGGCCAACCAGTTGAGCGGCGGCCAGCAGCAAATCGTGGCCATTGCCCGCGCGGTGAGCACCATGCCGAAGCTTCTCCTGCTCGATGAGCCGTTCCTGGGATTAGCGCCCGTGTGGATTGGCAGGATCAGCGAGGCAATTCGCGAACTCAAGAAACGGGGAACCACGATCCTCATGACCGAACAGATGGCCCGGCCGGCTCTGAAGCTCGTGGATCGCGCTTACGTCGTGAGGGGTGGCGAAGTCCGCCGCAGCGGCACCGTCGACGAAATCCGGGAAGAAGCGCTGGCCGAGGAGTACCTCTGAGAACCATCAGGGGCCGCGGGCATAGGCACGAACGGTTAGGTAGGCGACTGAAGGTACGGGACGAGGAGATCCTCGAAGCTGACATTCCGATTATTGACGCCCACCACCATCTCTTGGAGCGCGTCACTGATCCGGCGGCATAGCCTTTCCAGAGCACTGCCGAGGGCTTCGGCAGACCCCCGCACGGTGGGCGCCTCCACGGCGCACCGGAGAACGCTCGCCCTGGCCTGCAGACAAGCCATTTCGCATCCTGTCGCTCGACAGTGGTGGTATGCGTGGAATTGATGCAGCTACTCTCCTCGCAAGGGTGGAGGCGGAGATCCTTCGCGGTTCGCTACTTCAGATCATGTTGACATGATTGCCTGCACGTCGACGGGCGGCATCATTGCGATCGGGCTCGGACTCGGCGAGCCCGCCTCTGTTGTCGAACGGCTCTATGTTGAGGACGGCAAGCACATCTTCCCGGTGTTCGCCGG
>JACVSD010000157.1 GCA_014534095.1 Nitrospiraceae bacterium | reverse complement strand
GTTGCGGAGCGAGCCGAAGAATTGCTCTGGGCGGCCGTTCCTTCGCGGCGTAAGAGGTGAAGCCGATCCTCGTCGATACCGGTCCGCTCTATGCGATGGCGGATCAGGACGATGCGTGGCATGACCGCGTCTTGACGTTTTTGAAGACGGCGCGCCTGCACTTGGTTATCCCGATCACCGTTCTTCCGGAAGCCTGTTATTTGATCAATACGCATCTGGGACCCTCGGCTGAAGTACAGTTTGCCCGATCGGTTCAGCGAGGGGAGGTGCAAATCGAATTTTTGAAAAAAGATGATCTGGCGCGAACGACCGACATCATGGACAAGTACTCTCATGCAGAGTTGGGATTCGTCGATGCTTCCCTTGTGGCGGTGGCGGAACGGCTGCGCATACGCGACGTGCTGACGACCGACCGTCGGCACTTTTCCGTGATCAGACCTCGCCATTGCTCCGCTTTTACTCTGAGGCCGTAGTGAATACTTGCCTGCCGCTGTCATGAACAACCCGCTTTTTCAACAAGCCCTTACGGTGCTCGAATGGCCTCGCGTTCTTGACCTGCTTGCCAGGCAGGCGCGCTCTGCAATGGGAGCTGAGTTGTGCCGCGCCCTTCCTTTGGAATCGACCTTGAGCGACGCCGAGACCCGCATGCAGGAGACCACCGAGATGGTGGCATTGCGCGAGAGCAGCGATCCCTTTCCTTCGCCGACCTTTCCGGATTTGCGGGACGTGTTGGGACGCGCCTCAAAGGGAGCAGTGCTGGAGACCCATGAACTTCGTGACCTCTCGATCGTGTGGGGTCTCGCGCGTTCAGTGAGCCGGTATCTCCTTATTCGACATGATCAGGCGCCGGCGTTGTCCGGGGTGATTGAACCAATGAAAGCCGTCCGAACATCGTATCACGTGAAAGAGGCGATCGACCGGTGCGTGGATGCCGACGGCAATATCCGTGAGTCGGCCACACCGGACCTCCGCCGGTTGACGCAGCATGCGCAGGAGTTGAAGCAGACGATGCGCCGCCGGTTGGAAGTGATCCTGGCGTCTACGCGCTATGCCGATGTGCTTCAGGAACAGTACTTTGCCCAGCGAGAAGGCCGGTATGTGGTGCCGGTCAAATCCGAGATGCGCGCGAAGATTCCCGGCATCGTTCATGATGTCTCGTCCAGCGGGGCGACGGTCTTTCTCGAGCCGCGCGAGCTGGTGGAGCTGAATAATTCCATCAAAGTGGCGGAGCTGGAGGTTGAGCGGGAGGTCCGACGCATTTTGCTAGACCTGTCCTCCCAAGTGGCTCGGGAGACCGCCGATCTCGCGGTCGCGTTGGACGTGCTGGCCCGGTTGGACAGCATTGCCGCCAAGGCAACGTTCAGTGGGATGGTGAAAGGACAACCGATTCGGTTGAATACGACGGGGCGTATCGTCTTGAAACAGGCGCGCCATCCATTATTGGCGCTGACCCGTGAGGCCGTCGTTGCCAACGATCTGGTCATGGATGAGACCGTGTCCGTGTTGGTCATTTCAGGGCCGAATACCGGGGGCAAGACGGTCACGCTGAAAATTCTGGGCCTCTTTGCCCTCATGGTTCGTGCCGGGCTTCAGCTTCCTTGTCAGGCGGATTCGGAAATGGCGCTCTTTCCGGCGATCTATGCCGACATCGGCGATGCGCAGGACCTCGCAAAGGATCTGTCCAGCTTCTCGGCCCACATGACGCATATGATTAGCCTGCTGGAACAGGCGAACGGCACACAGACAGAAGATGGGCATCAGACCCTCGTGCTGCTCGATGAACCGGTGACTTCCACCGATCCGGCGGAAGGCGCCGCGTTAGCCGAAGTCTTACTGCTTCGGCTTCGTCGCCTCGGCATGAAAGTCGTGGCGACCACTCATTACAACTCACTCAAAGCACTGGCGCAGACCACGCCGGGATTTATGAATGCCAGTGTGGGGTTTGATGTCGGGACCTTGTCGCCAACCTATCGTGTGATCATCGGCGTCCCGGGTGGATCATCGGCCATTGAGATTGCCGGGCGCTTAGGCATGGATGAGGCGATCTTGGATGACGCGCTCAACCTGCTGCGACGGGAAGATCGTTCGCTCGAGCAGATGCTGGGCGATCTTCAGGCCAAGCAGCGCCGATTAGATGAAGATCTGGCCAAGATCGGTGGCCTCAAGGCCGAGGCCGAGCGGTCGGCCCGCGAAGCCACGGAGATTGCGGAGCGGTTGAGCCGTTCGGAGTACGAGGAGCGCCGGCGCACGAAGAAGAAATTGACCGACCAATTGTTACAGGCCCGCGCTCGGATTCAAGAGGTCCTCGATGATCTGAAAACCGAACGGACGCTGAGCAAAGCGAAAGAGGCAAAGCAGCGGCTGGCTGAGATCGATGAGCAAGCTGGAAAACTGATTGAGCCGCCGGCTGAATCCATTCCAATTGAACAATTAAGGATGGGCGATCAGGTTGAGATCGTGGATCTCGGAACCATCGGCACGCTTATGGAGAATCCACAAGGAAAAAAGCGAGTCAAGGTCCGAGTCGGTGGTGCGGACATGTCCGTCGCCGCTTCACTGCTTGTCGGGCGTAGTGGACCAAGAGAAAAGGAACCGCCTCAGTCGGTTCTTTCTATGCGGCGCACCGCGCTGTCCTTGTCCGACATTGAAGCGGGAACGGTGTTTGACCTGCGTGGCAAGACTGCCGATGAAGCGTTGGAGTCTACTGTCGCGGCGCTGGATCGCGCCGCCCTGGCCGGTAATCCGTTCCTGCGGCTAATTCACGGCCATGGCACAGGCCGGCTCAAGACGGCGATTCGAGATTATTTGCGCGAGTCCCCTTATGTGGCTTCCTTCAGATCGGGCGAGAGCGCTGAAGGAGGAGACGGGGTGACGATTGTAGAGTTGAAGTAG
>JACVSD010000167.1 GCA_014534095.1 Nitrospiraceae bacterium | reverse complement strand
GAACCCAACTCGATAATCGGCGTTCACCAGATCAATCGAGGCGGAACTGATGTCGAAGATGCTGAACACACCGGCCTGGAGGCCGAACTCCCATTCACCGCCAAACCATGATCGATTGCGGTAGATGGCAAACGTTTCTCCGAAATTGGCCGCAAACACGCTGGTCAGATTGAGACCATGGCCGAATTGGCGATAGGCGGCCCCGAATTGCGGCCAACGGGGATCGGCATGGAAAGGGGAGAATAGCAGTGATCGAGGAAGCCAGTCCGACTGGGCTTCGGGAATGGTCGTTACGACGCCGCGACCACTTCCAGGCGGGACAGCGGCGGGCGCTTCTCGGAGTTCCGCTCGGGTGACACCCGGTATCTGTTCGAGGGCTGCGATGACCTTGGCTTGGTCCAGGTTGCCGAGCGTTTTGGCGGTGACCGTCACCACCCCGCCGCTCGTTTCGATCGAGGCGCCCGATACCCCGAACTCGTGCTGGATGGAGGACGGCCAGCGCGTACCCGGCAATGAAGTCATCGGAGGCAAGCGCCAGCACGCTCGGGAGGCAGCAGGCCAGCCACGCCGGCCCGAGAAGGCAGGCAGTCATGAACCGACGGAATCCGCGCAGGCTGCCCCCTTGCCCCATGGGCCCTGTCTACTTCAGCCGACGGCTTACCGGTGGCTTGGTGTTTGGCAACCAAGCCGTTCGTCAGAAGTGGAAGTTGAGCCCTATGGTGACCATATGGCCACTGTCCTGAAAATTTTTATTCACAATGTTCTGATCGCGAGACTCCACCTTTTCGAGCCAAATGTAACGATACGTGCCGTCAATCGACCAATGCCGGTTCAGGAAGAATTGAAGGCCGCCGCCGGCATGCAGGCCAAACCGGTTCTGAGTATCATCAAATCCGCCCGGGCCCTTGACGGTGGTGTAATACCAGCCGCCGCCGCCGAGAATGAAGGGCGCTAGGCGCGTCGTGCCGAGTGGATAGATGAGCGCTGAGACCTGAACGGGGTAATTGTGCGTACGTGTCCCGTCGAAGTCGGTTCTCCGGTAATCCGCCGATCCTTCGATGGCGAAATAATGCGAGGGGTAGAAGCGGAGTTGCGCTCCGCCATACCAGTTGTCGCCACCGTCCTTCGGATTGAAGTACGTGGCGCGACCGCCTAGTGACAGAGGGCCGATGTCCACCTGATGGAAGAGATCGCCATCGTCGCGATAGGTATCTCCGCGGCCGTCTCGATGGTCCGCCCATGTGGCGCTCGGCAGCCAAGCCATCGTGAGAGCCAACGCCGCCGCCACTGTGCTGACACGTAGGGCGCTGGATGTAACCATGGGTGCTCCTTTCCTCAGTGATCGCCTCGGTCGTCGGCGCGAGGCCTCAAGGCCACCCGCGCCGTTCGCCGAGTGGCTACTTGTCTAATCTGGTCATTCCGCTTTGCGCATCAACATAGACGGTCTGGCTCTTGTTGTTGTGGTCAATGACTTCGATTTTCCAGACCGGACGGCCGTCGTCCTTTCCAAGATCCGCCTCGGCCGCCTTTCCCGGCACCGTCTTGATGGCGTTACGAATCGCTTCTTCCAACGGGACCTTCGTTTGCGCAACCAAATCCTTATTGGTCTCGAACAGGGCCCACGCCGGTCCCGCCATCAGGGTGACTGCAATGACGCTCAACATAAATCGCTTCATGGAAACCTCCTTCGGTGGAGATCCGGTAGAGCGGATCCCGACTAGTGCTGGCTTTGGCCCTGATACCAGCGGTCGGCCCAGCCCATGACATCGTCCTTCTTTTCGCCGTAGCGTTCCTGCACCTTCCCCACAAATTTGTCGTAGTTGCCCTCAATCTGCATTAAGTCGTCGTCGGTGAATTGGCCCCATTGTCGTTTGAGCTCACCTTGAAACTGCTTCCATTGTCCCTTGAAGGTGTCTGTGTTAATGTTTTTCCTCCCTTCTTTTTTTTGAGTGTATCGGGAGGGGGGGCACCGAACGACTATCGGTCGCCCTAGAGCAGACCACAACGTCCCCTAAGCTGAACGCGGGAGGGAAGACGTACGCAGGAAGCAGGAATTCCGAGCGGAGTCGTTCTCGCGGGTTCTTCGGAAGACTTGGCCAATACTCCATCGGCACACCTCGGGGGGCCTTTGCGC
Organism: Nitrospiraceae bacterium; assembly: GCA_014534095.1. The sequence continues at coordinate 254 of JACVSD010000167.1, read as the reverse complement.
ACTGACGGAAAGCGACTGTATGGCAGCCGTCTAGGGTGCGGCTATGAACGTGGCCCGGCTTCGCTCACGTCTGATGGCTGAGTGTTGGCAGACAGTGTGTCCGGCGCCTTCCCACTATTGCTGCGTCGGGTCGCGCCCGATCGCTTGCCGGAGGCGGTCCGGACCGGAGGTGTATCGAGCAGCATGACGGCCAAGGACCGACCCTGGAGATCATACCGGTCTCCGTCGGCCAACAGCGGCGCCCGTGCAGGAAT
>JACVSD010000140.1 GCA_014534095.1 Nitrospiraceae bacterium | reverse complement strand
CATTTCTCCAAACCCGCTATGGTCGATCGGCATCATTGGTGGCAGCGCGGCGTGATTTACCAGATCTATCCGCGCTCATTTGCCGACAGTAACGGTGATGGTATCGGCGACTTACAGGGAATCATCAGTAAGCTTGACTATGTGCAATGGCTCGGGGTGGATGCCATCTGGCTGTCGCCGCTCTACCCTTCGCCGATGGTGGACTTCGGCTACGATGTCTCCGACTACACCGACATCCATCCGATCTTCGGCACGCTGAAAGATTTCGACGCGCTGCTCGCTGCCGCCCACCGGCGCGGGTTGAAAGTCATTTTAGATTTCGTACCCAATCATACCTCCGATCAGCATCCCTGGTTTCTTCAGTCGAGATCCTCGCGGCACCATCCGAAACGCGATTGGTATCTGTGGCGTGACCCGTCGGCAAATGGCGGACCGCCCAATAACTGGCTCAGTACGTTCGGTGGAAGCGCGTGGGAATGGGATGCCGGCACGAATCAGTACTACTACCATGCCTACCTCAAGCAGCAGCCCGATCTGAACTGGCGAAACCCGGACGTGCAGTCGGCGATGCACCGCGTTATGCGCTTTTGGCTGGAGCGCGGCGTGGATGGATTTAGAGTCGATGTCATCTGGCATTTGATTAAAGATGAACTGTTTCGGGACAACCCCGTCAATCCGGATTATCGCCCGGGGCAGTGGCCATACCAGGAGCTGCTCGCCACCTACACAACCGACCGGCCCGAGGTGCATGACATTATTGCAGGAATGCGGCGCATCTTGGACGAGTATGACGATCGGATGATGGTCGGGGAAATTTATTTACCGGTTGAACGATTGGTGACGTACTACGGTACGGGCGGATCAGGCACGCACCTGCCGTTTAACTTTCAGCTCATTGAACTGCCGTGGCACGCCGGGACGATCGCGGGGGCGGTCGATGCCTATGAGGCTTCGCTGCCGTCCAACGGCTGGCCGAACTGGGTGCTCGGCAATCATGATAAGCCGCGTATCGCTTCGCGGATCGGTCCGGCGCAAGCGCGTGTTGCGGCCACGTTGTTGTTGACCTTGCGCGGCACGCCGACCATGTACTACGGCGACGAAATCGGCATGCAGGATGTCGCGATCCCGCCGGAGCTGGTGCAGGACCCGTGGGAGAAGAATGTCCCTGGGTTCGGTCTGGGCCGCGATCCTGTACGCACGCCCATGCAATGGAACGTGACCGCGAACGGTGGATTTACCACGGGGCGACCCTGGCTGCCGGTCTCCCACGATTACCGAACCCTCAATGTGGCCACGGAGCGACAGGATCCGACTTCCATGCTGGCGCTCTATCGTCGCCTGCTCGAGCTACGCCGAGCTGAGCCTGCGTTGGCTGTGGGCAACTATCAACGGGTCGATGTCAGCGGCGATGCCTTCAGCTATCTTCGCGAACAAGGCAACAAGCGTTTTCTAGTCATGCTGAACATGACTGCGGAGCCTCAACGGATCAGAATCAAGTCGCCTCGCCTTCACGGGCGACTCGTCCTCTCCACGTGTCTTGACCGCGAGGGAGAGCCCATCGGGGAAAACATCACGCTACGGGCCGACGAAGGCGTGATGGCGGCATTGGCTTGAATCGGCGGATCGGCCGAATGAGAGATGGATGATCTCCTTATCGACGGATCGCAGCACTCAGGAAGCGGCACGATTGTGCGGCAGTCTGTCGCGTTATCCGCGCTGACGGGCCGGCCCATTCATGTGATCAATGCGCGCGCTCGACGGGACAAGCCGGGACTGCGGTTACAGCATATCAAGGTCGTCGAAGCCATGTGCGACCTGGTCAACGGCACGGCCGACGGGCTGACCCTCGGCTCACGTGAATTCATCTTCCGGCCCGGCATGCTTGATATCCGAGCACACCATGAATGGGACATCGGCTCCGCCGGGTCCACGACCATGCTGGCCATTGCCATCCTGCCGGTGCTGGCGTTCAGTTCAACCGCCGTGGAAGTGGTCCTTCATGGAGGCCTGTTTCAGGATTTTGCTCCGACGGTCCATCATCTCCAGCATGTGCTGTTGCCGCTGCTCGGTCGCATGGGGCTTCATGCAGACCTCGAGATGATTCGCCCTGGGTATGTCCCGCGCGGGCAAGGCATCCTAAAGCTTTCCGTGACACCGGTTTCATCGGCTCTTCGTCCTATAACTTTGACCCGCGCCGGGCCTGTGACCCGCATCTGGGGAATCGCCCTGGCTTCGCATCTTTCTGAGCGGCGGGTCGCCGATCGCATGGCGGTGACGGTGACCGAAGAGCTCAAAGCGGCGGGATACCGGCCGAGCATTGATGTCGTCTATGATAAAAGCGCGCTTCAGCGGGGAGCCGCGTTGGCTGTTTTCGCGGATTTGACAGGAGCTGCCCGAGTAGGAGCCGACGGAGCGGGCGCCCCGGGCCGTACTTCGGAGAGCATCGGCAAGACAGTCGCTCAGCGATTGCTCCATGATCTGAAATCCGGCGCTTCGCTGGACCGTTACACCGCCGATAAGATTATTCCCTTTGCCGCATTAGCAGATGGGGTAAGCCGGGTTCGCATTCCAGAAGTGACCGACCATGTCCTCTCGAACGCCTGGCTCGCCCGGCTTTTTCTGGAGGCCGACGTTACGATCAATAATCATGAGATGATCGTCAACGGCAGAGGACTGACCAGAAGCCACCAGTGGAGGTAACCTTGGAAAGGTTGAAGGTTAAGACCGATCGGCTCAAGCAGGCGGTGGATCTGACCGACCGTCTCAATGCGATGATCAAGACGCACAAAGTGGCGACCGGCCTCTGTGCCGTCTTTCTGACCCATACGACGGCCTGCTTAACCACCGGTGAAGTGGGCGAAGGCACGGAGAAGGATCTGCTGGATGTGGTCGAAGAGATGATCCCAAAGATTCGGTTTTGTCACGGTCATGATCGGTCTCATGCCTGGTCGCATATGGCTTCCTCTATTCTCGGTCCCTCACTTGTAGTCCCGATCGCCGACGGCAAACTCGTGTTGGGCACGTGGCAGTCGGTCCTGTTGATTGAACTGGATGGCCCGAGAGAACGCGAGATCTGGGTCAACTTTATATCAACCTAGTCCTGAGGAGTATCGGGACAGCGCCCCCCCGTAAGCGGCGGCGCTGCCGAGATTATTGAGCCGATTAATCAGTTGACGACTCCAGGTTCGTTTGACTTTCGGATGTTCCCGGGACGTGAGAGTCGTTCTGACCCTCCGTCTCTTCTACCGGCTTTGGCTCGATGGAATCACTGAGTGATTCCGGCACCGTCGGAATCGGAAGCGGAGTTTCGAACTTCACCATCTCCATGTG
>JACVSD010000174.1 GCA_014534095.1 Nitrospiraceae bacterium | reverse complement strand
GATTTGAAGGGGCTGAAGGTCGGCGTCACCCGGGGTGCGCTCGAGGACGGTGCGTTGACCCAGTTGAACCCGCCAGGCATGACACTGCTGCGGTTCGATGACGGGCCCTCGGTCGCCCAGGCCATGCTCTCCGGCCAGATCGATGCCATGGGCGGAGGCGATTACGGCGAGATCTACCTTCGCAAGGGAACCAAAGGCGAGGAATTCGAGCAGAAATTTCCTTTGCGCGCAGCTCATTTCGGAATTGGGATCCGGCGCGGCAATCCGGATCTGCTGCAATGGCTCAACACTTTCATATACCAGATCAAGAACAGTGGTTAACTGGACGACATCTCCCGCAAGTTCCGCAATAACGCGCCGATGATCCCTCTGCCGGTCTTCTGAAGGCCCAAAGCTTCGGGGTTCCGGCCGACCCGGGACCCCTTCCGATACCGTAGGGCTGCGGCCCAACCAACGGAGATCCGATGAACACCGCGTCCAATCCGATTATCCGACACCCCGATCGCCTGAACGAGATCGTTCGTACGATCTTCATCGCCGCCGGGTCATCCGATCGGGAAGCCACCTTGGTCGCCGATCACCTGGTCGAGGCAAATCTCAAGGGGCACGACTCCCACGGGGTTGGGATGATCCCCGCTTACATCGACAGTGCCCGCACCGGCTGCCTGACCCTAAACCAGAGACTGTCGGTGACCCTGGATGCTGGTCCCCTCATTCTCTGCGACGGGCTGGTCGGTCTTGGCCAAGCCATGGCGCATGATGCCATATCTATAGGCATCGAACGTGCGCTGGCCACGGGCGGATGCATTCTAGGGCTGCGAAACTCCCATCATATCGGACGCATCGGTCATTGGGCCGAGCAATGTGCGGCAGCGGGATTGGTGTCGATCCACTTCGTCAACGTTGTCAGTCAACCATCGGTAGCTCCTTTCGGAGGCACGCAGGCGCGAGTCGGCACGAACCCATTCGCCGTCGGCATCCCGCGGGCCCAGCAGCCACCGCTGATCATTGATTTCGCGACCAGTCGGCTCGCAATGGGCAAGGTCCGGGTGGCGTTCAACAAGGGTGAATCTGTTCCGCCTGGGTCCTTGCTGGATGCGAGTGGGCAACCGACGAACGATCCTGCGGTCATGTTTGGAGAGCCCATTGGCGCGCTTCTTCCTTTCGGGGAGCATAAGGGGTGGGGTTTGTCCCTCGCCTGCGAACTCTTGGGAGCAGCGCTTACAGGTGGCAAGACACAATCCGGTCCCAAGCGAAGCGCCGCTATCATAAATTCGATGTTGTCGATCCTAGTGTCGGCGGAACACCTCGGCACAGCGGCCAGCTTCAATGATGAAATGGATGCTTTCGTCGCATGGGTACGCACCGGGGCCACGAAGGCAATGCAGGTCCGGTTCCCGGGAGATCCAGAACGCGCAATTAAGCAGCAGCGGGAGCGAGACGGAATCCCGATCGATCCAACGACTTGGAACGAGATTATGAAAGCTGCGAAAGCCGTTGGCGTAATGGATCTCGACCAGTGATCGGCGCAGCTTCTATTTCTACCCCGGGCACGAAACCTTCCCTACCTGTGCAGCATGTGGCTGCCAACGTGAGGCGGGATTTCATCGAGCCGGTTGACTAACTTCACTTACATAGGAGGGTGGAGGCTTCAGGCTGGGCAATGTCTCCATGCTGTCGGCAGTATATGGTTCAGACGACATGCGGTTCTGCAGCTCAAGCAGATTTAGGTTTAACGGGCTTCAATCCGCGGTTCCTGAGTTCGTTCTGGCTTCGCTTGGTCGAGAATGCATCAGGCAGTTCTCCGACGATGTGACCTGACCCGACCGGATTTTGAACCATGCGTATTGAGAGCCTACTGCATGAATGTGAGTGTGGGTAGCGGGTGTGCGAGAGCCTCCGGCGACACGGGTGCAGGCGGCCGGTCGCCTAGGGATGAATGAGGCCGCACCCAGTTGTACGGATCGCGCGAGGCGCCGATGATCGCTTGAGCTTCCCTCAGGCTGTAGAAGATCTCCAGTTTCAGG
>JACVSD010000020.1 GCA_014534095.1 Nitrospiraceae bacterium | reverse complement strand
GATTCATGCCCTTCACGAACGGAGGAATATCCTTGGTTGTCGTCACGCGGTCGATGCTCACGGCGAGAATCACGAGGCCATCCTTCTCAAAATTCTTGTGCAGCACTTCCATGGACGGCATTTCTTCGCGACAGGGCGCGCACCAGGTGGCCCAAAAGTTTAAAAAGACGACTTTGCCGCGATAATCCGACAACCGAATGGGTTTATCATCCAGGTCGGTCAGCGCGAAGTCAGGCGCCACCTTTCCGACGGCCAGCGGTTCATACTTCGCGCTCTGCAGCCAGACGATCACAAAGGTGACTGCCAGCACGATGGCGCCGGCGACAAGGATCAGGACACGGGAACCGCTTCTGACGGTGGGCGGTGTCGACGGAGTGGACTGGTCAGCCAACATGGAGCCCTCCAGAGATAGTCTGCATCATGGCATGCGGACAAAGCGGACCGGGACGGATACGTCCTTCCTGTCGTCAGTCGCTGATCGGACCGACAGAGTCCCATTTCACGCTCAGTATTACGCGTAGGCGTGCAGGCCCGATAGCAGGAAGTTTACACCCCAGAAGCAGAAGATCACCATCAGGAAGCCAAAGACGGCGTAGATCGCCGCTTTACGGCCTTCCCACCCGCGCGTCATCCTGGCGTGTATATAGGCGCCATAGATCAGCCAGACGATAAGCGACCACGTTTCTTTCGGGTCCCAACTCCAATAGCCGCCCCAGGCATAGTTCGCCCACATCGCGCCAAGAATGATTCCAAAGGCCAGGAGTGGAAAGCCCACCATGATCGCTTTGTACCCCAGCTCATCAATCGTCTCGAGGTCTGGGAAAGCCGCATAAAACCGAGAATTGCTGCCTCGCAATTCGGCCCGCTCCTTGAAAAGATACATCAGACCGAGGCCTCCGGCCATTGCAAAGGCCGCATAGCTCGTCAAGGTCACGGACACGTGGATGTAGATCCAATAGCTGTTCAGCGCCGGCACCAGCGGCTCGGCTGTCTGATAGCGATAGGGCAGCAACGACGCCGCTCCCATCGCAATGAACCCGATCCCGACGACAAAGGCGCCGATCGCCTTGATTTTATAACGCAGTTCCAGCACCACATAGCCAAGGATGATGGCCCAGGACACGTAGGCCATCGCTTCAAACTGATTCGACCAGGGCGCAAAAGTCCCAGAATGCTCCATGCGCTCGAAGGCGCGGGTCAAGAGGGCGCCCGTATTGAGGATCCATCCGAAGACGGTGACCAGCGTGGCGACTTGACCTAACTGAGTGGCCCAGGCCCCGTCCCGTTCGTCGAAATTCTCGGTCGGATATCCGGCGGGGGCCAGCGCCATGGCGGGGCGCCGGGCAAACAGATAGGCGATGTACAGCCCGAGGGCCGCCAGATAGAGCCAGAACGTCATATCGAACAAGAACAGTGAGCGCATCATACAGTGTCCTCCGTCTTTCCGTGCCGGTCTATCATACCCAAGAACGATCTCCCGTCACCAGCGTTCACGCCTGAAAGGTTTGAACCTTCTCTGTCAGTTTTCGGAACTCCTTTTGAAAGTCGATGTTGCTCTTGTGCGTAGTTCCGCCGATGTGCACCGTCACGCCGCCTTCCGGAGCCGGGATGATCTTCGCCCACAGCCGCCGATGATAGATGAACGAGGACAAGGTAATGCCGACCACGATCATCGTGCAGCCCGTCCACACAATGTTGATCCCCGGATTCTTCGCGATTTGGAGCCCAGTAAACTTCTTCGGCTTATATCCCACCAGCTCGAACTGATACTTCGAATCCTTGATCTCAAACAAATCGGGAAACTGCTGGAAGATCCATGGCGTCGCCGCCACGGCGTCGCGCTCATGAATCGCCAGCTTCACCGCCGGATTCGCATGCTCGACCGTTTTGGAGAAGACCTTCTTCTCCGACGAATTGAAGGCAAAGTCCGCCACGAAATCGGTAATGGAGAGTTTCAACTTGAGGTCCGGCAAAGCCTGTTCCTTCTGCCATTCCAGATCCACGGTTTTCAGGACCTTGTCAGACGCCTTATCCTTAACGATGACGCGCGCCACTTCCACCTGATCCCATGAGTCGCCGTAACTCGACTGATAGAACCAGATGCCCTTGTAGACCAGCGGATCGTTGACCGAAATAGTCTTCGTCACGGTGGGTTGCCCGCCTTCGAGGACCGTCAATGTACTGTTGTAGGACTTCACCGACCCATTTTCATGGTAGTCGATCCAGAACTTGTCTACTTTGAGATCAAAGTTGCCGCGGGGGATGTGATACGTCTGTCCTTCGAGACAGACGCCAAACTCTTGAAAACCGTAATACGTCCCGAGCAAGCCGCCAAAGATAATGACCGTCGCACTCAAGTGAGCCATATGGGCCCCGACCCGTCCCATCACCCCCTTGGTCGCATAGAGCGTCACTTCACCGGATTCATTCTTCGCCAATACTCGGTACCCTTTCGAGACGAAGTACTCGAGCATGCGCTGAGCGACCGATTCTTTCGTATTCCGCACGGGTATTTCGGCCTGCTGCCTGAGGTTCTTGATGAATGGCAGGGTGATCCCGACCTTATCCTGCTGCATCGACCGCCAGACGGCCGGAAAGCGTTTGTAAAAGCAGGTCAGCGAATTGACGCAAAGCAGTCCAAGCAGGCTGGTAAACCACCAGGCATGATAGACGTCGGTAAAGCCGAGTCGGACAAACCAGCGGTAGGCGTTCTCTCCGTACTCCTGGACATAGACTTCAGGGCGCTCGCCTTGCTGGATGACGGTCCCGACCGTGGCCGTGATGGCCAGAAACAAAAACAGGAAGATGGCCAACTTGATGGAGGCAAAGAACTCGACCAACTCGCGAGAAAACTCGTCCCATCCCAAGCGGGGGGTCGATGGGCGGGCGGCCGGCTCTTCAGGCAGCGCGTCCGGATGACCGTTCATACTCTATTCAATCCCGTGTTGATACCCATTCGACGCCCGGACCAAGAGAGCGCCGGGCGCTCCAGCCGACCCATGTTCCTCCGGGATGTCATTTCATGGATGCTGCGTGAGGGGATGTCTAGGCCGCGAAATGCGGTCATCTTACAAGTGGCTGAAAAGCAGTGTCAAGCAAACCGTCGAGCCAAGACGCCGCTTCATCCGCGACAGAAAGATTGGACAACGCCCCATAAACTCCTCTAGAATTCGAACGTCCCCAAAAACCAAGACCCCATCGTCACTGTTGGCCGCTGCGGGTGTGCGAAAACCAGAACCCAAAGGGAGCGAATGCGCATGAGAAACAACTATTTGTTTACATCAGAGTCAGTCACTGAAGGCCATCCCGACAAGATTGCCGATCAGATCTCTGACGGAATCTTGGACGCCATCATTGCACAGGACAAACACTCGCGGGTGGCCTGCGAGACGATCCTCACCACCGGCATTGCTTTCGTGGCCGGAGAAATCTCCACCAAGGCCTACGTGGAGATTCCGGACATTATCCGTGAAGTGATCAAGGACGTCGGCTACTGCGATGCCTCATGGGGGTTTGACTATAACACCTGCTCGGTCCTGACCTCGATTCACCAGCAGTCCGGCGACATCGCCATGGGGGTTGATTCGGGCGGTGCGGGCGACCAGGGTTTAATGTTTGGCTATGCCACCGACGAAACCACCGAACTGATGCCAATGCCCATTGTTCTCGCCCACCGGCTTACGAAACGACTGGCCGAAGTACGGAAGAAGAAAATCCTCAATTGGGTTCGTCCGGACGGCAAGTCCCAGGTCACGGTTGAGTACAAGCAGGGGAAGCCGATTCGTGTCGATACCGTCGTCGTCTCGACTCAGCACAGCCCCGACGTGACGAGCAAGCAGATCGAGCGGGATATTATGGAAAAGGTCATCAAGCCGGTCATGCCCAAAGGCTTATACGATCCGACCAGCGTCAAACACCATATCAACCCGACAGGCCGCTTCGTGGTCGGCGGCCCCATGGGGGACACCGGGCTGACCGGCCGGAAGATTATCGTCGACACCTACGGCGGACATGGCAGCCACGGTGGCGGCGCGTTCTCCGGCAAAGATCCCACGAAGGTGGATCGTTCGGCCTCATACATGGCCCGCTATATCGCCAAAAACATCGTGGCCGCCGGTCTGGCCGCCAAGTGCGAAGTGCAGTTGGCCTATGCCATCGGCGTCGCGGATCCCGTCTCCGTCCTGGTCGACACCAAGGATACGGAGAAAGTGTCCGTCGACAATCTGGACAAACTCGTGCGGAAGCATTTCCCCATGACACCCCGCGGCATCATCGAGCACCTCAAACTGCGCCGACCCATTTTCCGCAAGACGGCAGCCTATGGACACTTTGGGCGCAGCGAGCCGGAATTCACCTGGGAAAATACCGACAAGGCTAAAGCGCTCCGTAAAGACGCAGGCCTATAGTGCCGTAAGCTTCGACCGGCAGACAGGGGGACGGGCTCCCGGCCCGCCCCCCGTTTTCTGCCGACCGCCGTCCATCAGCACACCCACCATGCAGGAGGTTTCAGTGGATTACGATGTGAAAGATATTAAGCTGGCAGATCAGGGCAAATTGAAAATCGAATGGGCGGAAGCCACGATGCCAGTACTACGGCTCATCCGTAAACGATTCAAGAGGCAACAGCCGCTGAAGGGAGTGCGGGTGACCGCATGCCTTCACGTCACCACTGAAACGGCGAACCTAGCAATCACGTTGAAGGCCGGCGGGGCGGATGTCCGGCTGTGCGCATCGAATCCTCTCAGCACGCAGGACGATGTCGCCGCCGCGCTCGTACAGCACGAAGGCATTCCGACCTTCGCTATCAAAGGTGAAGACAACGCGACCTATTATCGACACATTGAATCCGCCATCGCCCATCGGCCTCATCTGTCGATGGACGACGGCGCCGACGTGGTCTCACACCTGCACTCGAAACGGAAAGACTTGCTGCGGAACGTGATCGGGGGCACGGAAGAAACGACAACAGGCGTCATCCGGCTACGGAGCATGGCTGAAAAGAAAGTGCTGAAGTTCCCGGTCATCTCGGTCAATGATGCCGACACCAAACATATGTTCGACAACCGCTACGGCACCGGACAGTCCACCGTCGACGGCATCGTTCGGGCCACGAACCGGCTCCTGTGCGGCTCGGTTTTCGTCGTCGCCGGTTATGGCTGGTGCGGTCGCGGCATTGCCATGCGGGCCAAAGGCATGGGCGCCGATGTAGTCGTCACGGAAGTAGACCCGCTCAAGGGTCTCGAGGCGGTCATGGACGGCTACCGAGTCATGCCCATGGAGGAAGCCGCTCCCATCGGCGACTTTTTCGTCACGGTAACCGGCAACCTGAAGGTCATCCGCGGCGAACACTTTGCGAAGATGAAAGACGGCGCTATCGTCTGTAATAGCGGCCATTTCAATGTCGAGCTGGACATTCCCGCCTTGGAAAAGCTCAGCAAGAAAAGAAAGGTCATCCGTCCCGGAGTAGAGCAGTTCACCTACAAGAATGGCAATCGCGTGAGCCTCCTCGGCGAAGGACGATTAGTCAACTTGGCCACGGCCGAAGGTCACCCGTCCAGCGTCATGGACATGAGCTTCGCCAACCAGGCACTCGGCGCGGAATACATCGTCAAGAACTACAAGATGCTCGAGAAAAAGGTCTATCCGGTGCCGCCCGTCATTGACAAGGAAATCTCACGCCTGAAGCTGGCCGGCATGGGAGTGAGCATCGACACCCTGACGAAGGAGCAGGAAAAGTATCTCGCGTCTTGGGAGATGGGAACGTAATCAAGCCAGACTCTACCGTTCAGTACCTCGAGTGAAAAGGCCGCCTGCACAGGCGGCCTTTTGATTTAGACCTCCACTGTTGCTCGACAGGAAAGCGGACACACAGTCGGCCCTTCCAAGAACTTCATGGGAGCGCTTGAGCCATACCTGGCAGCGGACTATGATTCAGGTGGAATTCCTTCTGAACAGTCGTGACCGATGCGCTCGAGTTCAGACCGTTGATGCCTATTTGCCACTGCGACCCGTCATCGCTCCGAACTCAATGGTGATATCAGCAGCGGTCGGTCGGCAACCAGTCCCGCATTGGACTCCTGAGCAATCGGCCGAATGCTTGCGTACATGAGGGAGGAGGGCCGAGATGGGTCGCATCTACATTGGTCTTTCCGGCTATTCCTATAAAGCATGGCAAGGGCCTGACCGGTTCTACCCCGCTGATATCAAGCCGGCCGGCTTTCTCCGCTACTATGCGAGCAGGTACTCCACCGTTGAGCTGGATGGCATCTGGTACCGGCTGCCGACGGATCAGGCCGTCCGAGCCTGGGTCGAGCAGGCCCCGTCCGACTTTGTCTACGCACCCAAGGCCCATCGGCAAATCACCCATGTCCGGCGGCTCAAACTTGAAGGCCTGTCGACATTGCAGGCCATGCTCGAGCGCCTCGCGCCGCTGCACGAAGCGGGGAGGCTCGGACCGATCCTCCTCCAGCTACCGCCGAATTTTAAACGCGACGACGCCCGGCTGGCCACTTTCCTGGAGGCGCTGCCGACGTCGCATCGATGGACGTTCGAATTCCGCCACGACAGTTGGCATGCAGAGCCAGTAGAACAGCTTTTGCGCCATCATGGTGTGGCCTGGGCCGAAGTGGATACGGATGAGCATGAAGCCGAACTTCGGAACACGGCCGGGTTTCGCTATGCGCGCCTGAGGAAAAGCGCATATGAGGCAACGGACCTGGCGCGATGGGCGGAACGATTCAAGGAGGCCTCAGGCCGAGGACAGGACTATTACGTGTACTGCAAGCACGAAGACGAAGGATCGCCCTGGCTGTGGGCAGACAGTCTCCTGGATCAACTGGGTTTGAGACGAGAACCTGAATAGCACAGGAGAGGTTAGAACGGGTCTCAACGCCCGGGCCTGGTTCACAGACCTAGACGTTACGGAGCCCAAGCAAGGGTGCGCTGGTGCAGAACGTCAATAGCCCACGGTTAGATCATGAAGCGCGTGCGTGCCCCTAACGGCCGAGCGCCTTCTTCACTGCATGCCCGATTTCCGCAGGATTCTTCACCACTTTGACACCCGCCGCTTCCAAGGCCTTCATTTTCTCCGTCGCGGTGCCCTTGCCGCCCGAGATAATGGCGCCGGCATGGCCCATCCTGCGTCCCGGCGGAGCGGTGATGCCGGCGATAAAGCTGATCACAGGTTTTTTGACATGCTTCTTGATGTACTCGGCGGCCTTTTCTTCGGCGTCGCCGCCGATCTCGCCGATCATGACAATGGCTTGCGTCTCCGTATCCTTTTCGAACAGGGGCAGCACATCGACAAACCCGGTACCGTTGACGGGGTCGCCGCCGATGCCGACGCAAGTTGTCTCACCGAGGCCCAGTGTCGACAATTGATGCACCGCCTCATAGGTCAGGGTGCCGCTACGGGATACCACACCGACGATGCCTTTCTTATGAATAAAGCCCGGCATAATGCCGATCTTCGCCTCATCCACCGTGATGACGCCCGGACAGTTCGGGCCGATTAACCGGACATCCCGCCCCCGCAGCGCCCGCTTGACCTTCACCATATCATTGACCGGGATGCCTTCAGTGATGCAGATCACGAGCTTCACCCCGGCGTCTGCCGCCTCGAGGATGGCATCCGCGCAAAAGGGCGGCGGCACGAAGATCAGGGAGGTATCACACTCCGTCTTCTTCACCGCGTCGGCCACCGTGTTGAACACAGGAATCCCTTCCACTTCTTGCCCGGCCTTGCCCGGTGTCACGCCCGCGACGACCTTCGTGCCATAGGCTTTGCATTGGGTCGCGTGGAATGACCCTTCTTTGCCCGTGATCCCCTGCACCAGCACACGCGTGTTTTTATTGACGAGAATGCTCACGGTCTACTCCTTTACGCCGCTTTGCCGGTCATCTGCACAATCTTTTGCGCCGCTTCCCACAAGTCGTCGGCCACGTCGAGCGTGAGACCGGATTGGGCCAGGAGCTGACGCCCTTCCGCGGCGTTCGTTCCCTGAAGGCGCACGACCAACGGCACCGTTATCTTCACTTCTTTGGCCGCTTCAATCACGCCATGAGCGATCCGTTCGCATCGCACGATACCGCCGAAGATATTGATGAAGATACCTTTGACATTCGGATCTTTGAGCAGGATTCTGAATCCGGCCGCCACCGTCTCTTTCGTCGCGCCGCCGCCGACGTCGAGAAAGTTGGCCGGCTCGCTGCCAGCCAGCTTGATGACGTCCATCGTGGCCATGGCGAGACCCGCGCCATTGACCATGCACCCGATGTTGCCGTCCAGTTTGACGTAGTTCAGGTTGTTTGCCGTCGCTTCGATTTCGAGCGGATCTTCCTCGTTGAGATCGCGCATTTTCTGCACGTCTTCGTGCTTGAAGAGGCCGTTGTCGTCGAAGGACACTTTCCCATCCAGCGCGACCAAGGTCTTTTCCTTCGTGATGATGAGCGGATTAATCTCCACAAGTGCGGCGTGCTTGTCCATGAAGAGTCGATAGAGATTGCCGAGCATGTGGACAAAGGGATTGATGACCGCCGGTTCGATCTGATGGAGGCCAAGGGCGAAGGCCACATTGCGTCCATTGTGACCTTGAAAGCCCACCGCCGGATCAACCGCTTCCTTGATGATCTTCTCCGGCGTCTTTTCGGCGACCTCTTCGATCTCCATCCCGCCTTCCGTGCTGGCGATGAACGTCGGCCAGCCTGTATCCCGATCGACGAGAATGGACAAATACAGCTCTTTGCTGATGTTCGCGCCTTCTTCGAGCAGGAGCCGATGCACGGTCCGGCCCTTCGGCCCGGTCTGATGCGTGACGAGCGTCTTGCCGATCAACTCTTTGGCAAGGCCCCCGACCGCGCTCTTGTCTTTCGTGATTTTGACGCCGCCGGCTTTGCCGCGACCGCCGGCATGAATCTGAGCCTTGACGACAAAGACAGGCGTATTCAGCTCGTTAGCCCACGCCGTGGCCGATTCGGGAGAGGTCACTTCCTTCCCGCGCGGCACCGGCACGCCGAACTGCGCAAACAATGACTTCGCCTGAAACTCATGCACATTCATGCTGGACCCCTTTTTAGCTCACTTTTCGGGTGTAGGCGGGCAGGATCATGGGCGAGATCACACTGCTGAGGTTGCCATGCTTCTTGGCCTCAGCACGGAAGCGCTGCAAGTGAGTCAGCGTGAGCTTGCCCTGCTTCATGGAGCCGGACCGACCCGCCGCGGTCAACCCTGAACGCCTGCCGAAGACCATCAGGTCGAGCAATGAATTGCCCATCAACCGATTGCGCCCATGCAGACCGCCGGAGGCTTCCCCGGCCACGAACAGCTGCTTCACATTGGTTTCTGAATTCGTGTCGATCTTGACGCCACCATTTTGATAGTGCAGCGTCGGATAGATCAGGACCGGATCTTTGCTGATGTCGATTCCAAACCGCTCAAACTGCATCATCATCGCAGGGAAATGCTTCTCCACCGTTCCAGGCCCATGCTCGGCATCGAGGAGCGGCGTGTCGAGCCAAACGCCGACGCGGCCGGACATTGTACGGATTCCACGGCCTTCTTCACACTCGCGGATGATCGAGGCCGACACGACGTCACGCGTGTCCAACTCATTTACAAATCGTTCGCCCCGTGCATTGACGAGTTGTCCGCCCTCAGACCGGATCCCTTCGGTGACCAACGCCCCAATCAGTTGTTCCGGAAAGACGGCGCCAGATGGATGGTATTGGAATGTGTCGATATGGGCCAGCTTCGCCCCGATCCGGTACGAGAGGCACAAACCATCGCCGGTTGCGCCATAGTGATTGCTCGTCGGAAATCCTTGAATGTGCAGGCGGCCGATGCCTCCGGTGGCCAGAATCACCGACTTGGCCGCCACCACTACATAGCGGTGATTGTCCAGGTCCTTGAAGATCGCCCCGCTGCACTGACCGTCACCATCACTGAGCAATTCAACCGCCGCGCAGAACTCCAGCAATGGAATTTTCTGGTTGATGACCTCGTCCTTGAGGACCCGCATGATTTCAAGGCCGGTATAATCCGAGCACGTGAGCAACCGAGGCTTGGAACTGCCACCGCCCTTTTTGACATGCAGGTTGCCGTCCGCTTGCCGGTCAAACAATACGCCTAACTGAAGAAGCCACTTTGCGATCGAGGGGCCGTCTTCGACCATGACCTTCAACAGGTCGTGGTCGTTATGCATATGGCCGCCCTTGAGGGTATCGAGGAAATGGGTGACCGGCGAATCCTCCGGTGCGACCGAAATCTGCATGCCGCCCTGAGCCATGACGCTATTGGAGTCGCCGAGCCTCAGCTTGGTCGCCAGGATGACGCGCGCGCCCGCGCCGTGGGCATGAAGCGCCGCGGCACAGCCCGCCCCGCCGCCCCCGATCACCAGCACATCGGTCGTATGGTGCGGGGTCAGGTCCATGTCGTCCGAAATGGGGCTGTCGCCCTCGAGCAACGTGGCGAGTTCGACCACGGTCTTTTCGTTGATGTTGGGGCCAAAGCGGATCGGACGATAGGCACTGGCCCGATAATCGGGATGGTACTTGTGAATCAGTTGATCGCAATCGGCAGGAGAAAACTTCGGAATGGTTTGCTTCCGGCGGGCATCCCGCGTTTTATGCACGATCTGTTGGAGCGCGTGAATGTCCATCGCGTAGCTTTCAGCGTTCCGCTGTGCCCCTTCTTCTCAAAGACTGAGAGCGGCAGGGCGACGGATCGTCTATTTCACTCCCGCACAATGGGCAGTCAACTCCTGCTCATTCATCGTGAGGATTCTCTTCCATTCATCATTGAAGCGGCCGTCTTGAATTTCATCGATCCGCACGTCGAGACCTGACGGCGACTCGGTGAAATGGGCGCCTTGGGTGCGACTGACATACAACGCCACGAGATTGGGGGCAATGTCGGCAATGCAGACCGGATTGCACATGCCGCACATCACGCAGTCCATGAACATCTCCGACACGCCTTTAAAGTCTCCGAACACCGCCTTCCAAACCCCTTCCCGGACGTCGATCTTCTGTGGACAAGCTTCGGTGCAGGCGTTGCAGTTCCGGCACAGCGGCGCCTCAGGGTACAGATTGAATAAGTCCTGCTTCGGATCCTTGAGGGAGTGTATGTCGTACAGCGCCTTGCGCGCTGGAAATGGCGGCATGAGCGTGAAGGACATCCCGTCCTGAACCGCCATCTGACAGGCCAAGCAGGTTCTGACCTTCGGATCGTCTTTAGTGCGATAGTACGTGGCGCAAGCGCCACAGAAGCCACCCAGACAACCGGCGCCCCGCACGACTTCCTGGCCTGTATACCAGAGCGCCTTGATCACGGTGATGCCTTCCGGCACTTCATATTTCTTGCCGGAGATCTCAATCGTCACCAGACGAGGTTTGACCATCTCCGGCTGATCGATAACGTTGGTGTCTTCGTGTGCCATTGTTCCCTGTTCTGCGGGGAGCTTTCAGCGGTCAGCCACCCATAGCGGATGCCTGACCGCTGTGGCTCTCGGCGCTCTTAGGCAATCGCCTCGACAATCGCGTTCAGCGTCGCGCTTGGACGCATGGCCTTTGCGGCCTTGGCGTCATCGGGGTGATAATATCCGCCGACATCGACCGGCTTGCCTTGGGCGGCCAGAAGTTCGGTCGAAATCTTGCCCTCATTATCCCCCATCTCCTTGGCAACCTTGGCAAAGCGCGCCGCCAGGTTCTTATCCTGCGTCTGCTGGGCCAACGCTTGGGCCCAATAGAGTGCCAGATAGAAATGGCTGCCGCGGTTGTCAATCTCACCGACCTTACGGGCCGGGGACTTGTTGCTCTCAAGGAACTTAGCATTCGCCTGATCAAGGGTATCCGCCAGAATCTTCGCGGCTTGATTGTTGGCGACTTTGGCGAGATGCTCCAGAGACGCGGCCAACGCGAGAAATTCACCCAGTGAATCCCACCGAAGATAGCCCTCTTCCTGGAACTGCTGCACGTGCTTCGGCGCGGATCCGCCCGCCCCGGTCTCGAACAGACCGCCGCCGTTCAGCAGCGGCACAATCGAAAGCATCTTGGCGCTGGTACCGATCTCGAGAATGGGGAAAAGGTCCGTGAGATAGTCGCGCAGTACGTTGCCTGTCACCGAGATCGTGTCCTTGCCTTCCTTGATTCGCTCCAACGACAAGCGGGTCGCCTCGGCCGGCGACATGATCCGGATGTCCAGTCCCTTGGTATCGTGATCCTTGAGGTACGTTTCCACCTTCGCGATTAACTGTGCATCGTGAGCCCTGTCTTTATTCAACCAGAATATGGCCGGCGCTCCCGTCGCCTTCGCACGGTTGACCGCCAACTTGACCCAGTCCCGGATCGGGGCGTCCTTCACCTGACACATGCGCCAGATATCGCCTTCTTCAACCTGGTGCTCTAGCAGCGTCTTGCCTGAGGCATCGACCACCCGGATGGTGCCGTTGCCGGGAGCTTTAAACGTCTTATCATGTGACCCGTATTCCTCGGCCGCCTGTGCCATGAGCCCGACGTTGGGCACGCTACCCATCGTCTTCGGATCGAGCGCACCGTGCTTCTTGCAGAAGTTCACGACCTCTTGATAGACCGGCGCATAGCTGCCGTCGGGAATCACGCATTTGGTGTCCGCCAGCTTGCCATCGGGCCCCCACATCTTCCCGCTGTCCCGGATGACCGGCGGCATCGATGCATCAATGATGACATCGCTGGGGACGTGCAAATTGGTGATCCCCTTGTCAGAGTTCACCATCGCCATCGGCGGACGCTTTTTGTAGACCTCTTGAATATCAGCTTCGATCGCCTTGCGCTGATCGTCGGGCAAGGCCTTGATCTTGGCGTACAGATCGCCAAGACCGTTATCCGGATCAACGCCTAGCTTCTTGAGCGTCTCCCCATGCTTCTCGAAGACGTCTTTGAAGTACACGGTCACGGCATGACCGAAGATCTTGGGATCCGAGACCTTCATCATGGTGGCTTTCATGTGCAGCGAGAACAAGACACCCTGCTTTTTGGCATCTTCGATCTGCTCCTCGAGGAATTGACGCAGGGCCCGCTTACTCATGAAGGTCGCATCGACCACTTCCCCGGCCTGGAGCGCCACTTTCGGCTTCAGCACGGTGGTCTTGCCATCTTGACCGACGAACTCGATCCGCGCCTCGGTCGCCGCTGTGGTCGTCATGGACTTTTCGTTGGATCGAAAGTCCCCGCCCTTCATATGAGCGACATGGGTCTTGGAATCGGGACTCCAGGCTCCCATCTTGTGCGGGTGCTTTCGCGTGTGAGCCTTCACGGAGAGTGGCGCCCGGCGATCGGAATTGCCTTCGCGCAGCACCGGGTTCACGGCACTGCCTTTGACTTTGTCGTAACGCGCCTTGATGTCTTTCTCTTTATCGTCTTTCGGATTCTCGGGATAATCGGGAATCTTGTATCCCTGACCTTGCAATTCCTTGATCGCCTCTTGCAGCTGAGGAACCGAGGCGCTGATATTCGGCAACTTGATGATGTTTGCTTCCGGCGTCTTCGCAAGCTCGCCTAATTCAGACAGCGCATCCGGTTGTTTCTGTTCGGGCGTGAGGTACTCGGGGAAGACCGCGAGAATGCGCCCGGCGAGCGAGATATCACGCAACTCGACAGACACCCCCGCCGCCTTGCTGAACGCATTGATGATCGGCAAGAACGAATAGGTGGCCAGCATCGGCGCTTCGTCTGTCTTGGTATAAATGATTTTCGACGCTTTGGTAGTCATAATATCCCTCTTTCCTTTACGCTGTTAGTTCAGCGCATTCAGCGCCGAACCCGCCTTGAACCACGCAATCTGCTGCTCCGTCATGCTATGGTTCGCCTGAATGGTGAGCGCCTGCCCACCCGCCTTGTGGATGGTGACCTGCACTGGCTTGCCGGGCGCGAGACCTTGCAGTCCTGTGACGCTGATGCGGTCCTGCTGTTCGATCTTCTCGTAGTCTTTTACGTCGGCAAACGTCAGCGCCAGGATGCCCTGCTTTTTGAGATTGGTCTCATGGATCCGCGCGAAACTCTTGGTGATGACCACTCGCACGTTCAAAAATCTGGGCGACATGGCTGCATGCTCGCGGCTGCTGCCCTCGCCGTAATTCTCATCGCCAACGACAATAGAGCCGATGCCTTGTGCTTTGTAGCGCCGGGCGATCTGCGCAATCGTCAAGCCGGATTCGCCGGTCAATACATCGGTGCCTTTACCCGGCTCGCTGGAAAACGCATTGTTCGCACCCAAAAACATATTGTCGCTGATCTTGTCCAAGTGACCGCGGAACTTGAGCCACGGACCCGCCGGCGAAATGTGATCGGTCGTGGTCTTGCCCTTGGTCTTGATCAAGAGCGGCATCTTCTCGAAATCCTTGCCGTCCCATCGAGGAAAGGGCTGCAGCAATTGCAACCGCTCGCTGGTCGGCGGGATGTCAACGGTCAGGGCATCACCGTTTTCGGCTGGCGCGACAAATCCTTCTTCACCTTTGGCAAACCCCTTGGCCGGTAATTCCTCGCCCTGCGGGGGTTCCAACTTGAATTCTTTTCCGTCCGCCCCTTTGACCTTCTGGTTGACCGGATCGAAACCGAGATTTCCCGTGATGGCATAAGCCGTGACGACTTCCGGGCTCGCGAGGAAGGACAACGTTTCGCTGATGCCATCGTTCCGGCCGGGGAAGTTACGATTGAACGAACTGACGATAGAGTCGGCCTTCCCCTTCACGCCGTCGGCGCGTTTCCATTGTCCTATACAGGGGCCGCACGAGTTCGAGAGTACCGTCCCACCCAGCTGCTCGAACGTGTCGAGGAACCCGTCTCGCTTCATCGTATGATAGATGCGTTCGGAGCCCGGTGATACCAGGAAGGACGCCTTCGCCTTGAGTCCCGCCTTGAGCCCTTGCCGCGCGATGTGGGCGGAACGGCTGATGTCCTCATACGATGAGTTGGTGCAGCTCCCAATCAAGGCGGCCTTCAACTCGACCGGATAACCCTTCTCTTTCGCTTCCGCCGCCAACTTCGAAATCGGGCGCGCCAGGTCCGGCGTATGCGGCCCGACCACATGCGGCTCAAGCGTCGACAGATCGACTTCCACGATTTGGTCGTAATACTTCTCCGGCGATTGAGCGACCTCCGGATCGGCCACCAACAGATCCTTATGCGCCTGCGCGAGCCTGGCCAGGTCGGCCCGATCCGTGATGTTCATGTAGGCAACCATCTTCTGATCAAACGGAAATACGGACGTAGTGGCCCCGAGTTCCGCCCCCATGTTGCAAATCGTACCCTTTCCCGTTGCGCTGATCGTCTCAGCGCCGGGACCGAAGTATTCGACGATCTTGTTGGTGCCGCCCTTCACCGTCAGCAGCCCGCATAGGTATAAAATCACGTCTTTCGGAGATGCCCAGCCGTTCAGCTTGCCGGTGAGCCGCACGCCGATCAATTTGGGATCGAGGACCTCCCACGGCAGTCCGGCCATGACTTCCCCGGCATCGGCACCGCCGACCCCGATCGCCAGTCCGCCCAACCCCCCGCCGTTCGGCGTGTGCGAATCCGTCCCGATGATCAAAGAGCCGGGGAAGGCATAATTCTCCAACACCACCTGATGGATGATGCCGGCTCCGGGCTTCCAAAATCCGATGCCGTATTTTTTCGCCGCCGAAGCGAGGAAGTTGTAGACTTCCTTGTTTTCATCCATCGCTCGAAGGAGGTCTTTCTCAGACCCCATTTCCGCGCGGATTAAATGATCGCAGTGGATGGTGCTGGGGACGGCCACCTTTTTCTTGTTGGCCTGCATGAATTGCAAGATGGCCATTTGAGCCGTGGCGTCCTGCATCGCGACGCGGTCTGGACGAAGGGCCAACATGGCCTTCCCGCGCTCCCAATGTTGGGTGTCGAAATTATCCGCGTGAGCCACCAAGATCTTCTCGGCCAGCGTCAGCCCGCGGCCGAACTTCTTCCTGGCCTTGGTCAACACCTCTGGCATTCTCGTATACAAATTCTTGGCAAGATCCATCGACATGATTGAACCCTCAGTTAGTAGTGTTTAGTTTTGAGCGTGCAGGCCTTAACACTCAAGATTCACAACCTCATTTTAATGGCGGCACTTCCCGGCGCTTGGGGGCCGCGTAATTGACCAAATAGTCGAACAATCGGATCAGGCGGCTGTCCTGACGCTTTTGGTCCACCCAGTGGCCGATCAACCCGATCGTCCTCGACAACATGAAGAATCCGTTCAAGCTATCCACCGGGAACCCGATGTCGACGAGCACTGCCGCCATGGTCCCGTCGACGTTCAGAATCAGATTGTCTTTCTTAGCAGCAGTCACTTTTTCGACTTCGAGTGCAAAATCAAGGCAGGGCGTCTTGATATTCAGGCTCTTCACGTAACCGACCAATTCTTTCACCCGTTTGTCGGGGTTGCGCAAGCTCTTGACCCGGTGGCCGATACCGGGCACCGGCCCGTGATTCTTCTTCATGTAGGTCAGGAAGTCATCGACGGTCATCTTGTTGTCGACAGCATACTTGAAAAACCGGCCGGCATCGGTGACGGCGCCGCCGAAGCGTGGACCGATCATGATCATGCCGGCGGCCACTGATTGAGATAAGCCGATACCTGCGCAGGCGGCGAGGATGGTCGCGTAGGCCCCGCTGACGCAGGGGCCGTGATCCGCGGACAGCATCATGATACGCTTGACGATCTCCGCCTCCTGCTTGGAAATTAACCGCTTGTCCCACAAGAGGCCCATGACATGGGGGATGTCATATCCTTTATTGATCAGTTCAGAAGCCGGATAACCGTCGTAGCAGGGTTCGTCGCCGCGATCGTCGCTGATCGTGGTGCGGATCAACGGCGCGACCATCACTTCGTCCGCCTTCATGGCCTCTTCAATGGATTTCGGCAACCTCGGCAGGACGGCCGGTTCGACGGGCTCCTTCACCTGACCCGACTTCAGTAACTGCTGATACGTTTCCTTGATCGCGGGGCCGAGCGCACCAAACGTGGCCGGAACAATAGCGCCAGATTTTTTAAGCGCATCGGACTTCGACCGGGCCGAACCTTCACCTTTGAGGCCTTCTTTCGCGCCGGCATGGCCGAACTTCATGCCCTTTGGCAGGCTTTCCTGGCAGAACCCGGAGACGACAGCGATCAAGATGATCCGCCGTTTTTTGGCTCCATACCACTCGGCGGCACGCTCTTCCAAGTCACCGCCCATTTCACCGACGATCACAACCGCCTTCGTTTGTGGATCATTCTCGAACATCTCGAGATAGCTGACATAATCGGTTCCTGGAAAAGCATCGCCTCCGATCCCAATGGCGGTCGTAATGCCGTCGGCAAATTGAGAGCAGATCCAAATGATCTCGTTGGATAACCCTCCGGACTTGGTGATGACGCCGAACGAACCTTCACGATAAAGTTTGGAGAGGACTAGGTTATCGAACGCCCCGCCGATGACGCCTAACCGGCAAGCGCCTGCCGAAATGATGCCGATCGAAGACGGGCCGTTGAAGACCTTACCCAACTTCCGCGCATGGGCCCCCAGTAGCTTGGCGTCCTTTTCCGGCACGCCTTCCGTGATCATGGACACCACCTTGATATGCGGATCGTCAAGCGCTTCCATCCCGCCCTTCATCGCACGATCGGCGCCGATGTACACCAGACTGGTATTAATGGTGGAATGATGCTTGGTGGCTTCGGCGATCGACTTGTAGACGGGGATGGCAATCAACCCACTCCCGTAGGGAACCTCGTTGGTTTTGCCTGCGTCGGGCGGATATACGAACGCTTCGACGTTGAGGGGACGCTTGATCAAATAACAGAATTCGGCCATGCGTCGGGCGGCATTGACGCCGGCTTGGCCGCCCTGAATCACCACGCGGGTGTCTTTATTTGCGAGAATACTCATCCGGATCTCCCCTTATGCGAGTACGGTGGCAGGCTAGTTCAGTTGAAGCGCCTTATCGACAATATCGGTGAGCGGCGTATTGCGGTCAAAGACGTTGATGTCAAACCCTTCGTCTTTGAGCGCGCGCATCGCATCGAGGCCTTCCTTCTCTCGCGGTCCTCCCCGACGCACCCAAATCTTGACGTTCTTGAGCTTCCCCTCGGATTTCGCCTTGCGGAAGCCGTTGATGATCCCGCCGAAGGTTTTCTTCACGTCGGTAAAGTTGGCAATGGCGCCGCCGACAATGATGTTCTTAATGCCGGGTAGTGAACAGACTTTTTCGGTAAGAACCTCAACCGCCCAATCCGGCGGATCACCAGAGTACTCAGCGTAGTTCGCCAACTTGCCGCCGCGGGCGACCACCGCATCCGAATAATACACACTTGCCCCACCGCCTGCTGGGAGCATGGCGGTATCGCCGCCTGGTATCTCGATGAACTTCACAGAACCTTTGATCTTGCTGTCGACCGCCATGACTTCCATTTCAGCTTTGCTGTAGGCGCGTCCAAACTCGGCCGCGAACTGAAAATTCCAGTCCGGATGCCGGAACTTGGCATCGCCATCGAGTAACGTCACTGCATCCAGAGCGACCAACTCACCATCACGCTCCCGCATGACGACGGGATTGACTTCAAGATATTGAGCATCCTCATTATCGAAGCACGTAAACATTTTGGCGGCGAAGTCCGCGACCTTCTTCGTGAGCGGCCCCGTAAAACCGCTGTCTTTAGCCAGATTTTCCAACGCCTCTTGCGTGGGCTGTTGGCCCACATCCAACGCCAGTCGTTTCACCCGGTCCCAATTCGATTCGACTTCAATGCCGCCGCAATTGGCGACGAGCACCTCGGTCCCTTCCCTGGTCGATTTGACAGCACAATAATATTCTTCTTTGTGGGGGACCATTTCGGACACGATAATCTGGGCCACCGTGATGCTGCCCACCTCTCGACCGATCATTTCCTTCGTAGCAGCCACGGCGGCATTGAGATCCAATCCTACTTTTACCAGTCCGAGCTTGAACCGGGAGCCCAGCGCTTCATGAGCCTTTACCACGAGCTTGGACTGCTTCATCCATTCGTTGGCTTGGCCGAGCTTAGAGAGTTCGTCCGCTGATGTGACGACGACGAAATTTGGTACCGCGATCCCCCACTTCTTCATGAGTCCCATCCCGGGACCCTCGAGCACCTTGGCCATGACGTGGTCTCCTTACAAACAAGTGAACAGAGCGATAGGAAAGCGGATTTTAGCCAAGTTCGACCGGTCGACACAATGCACCAGAGGAACTAATCTGGTGAGGTTCAAAAGGCCTAGTGCTCGGTTGTCAACGGGTCGTTTCATGTCAAAGGTGCAGGCACTGCGGTTCCTTTGTCAAGCGGCTTTCTGACGGCGGTCCGCCTTTGACAGGCGGGGCAGTAAAAGGAACTCCGTTCGCTCTCAAGCCGCCGTATGACGGCTCCGCAGTGGTTGCGACAGATTTGGCCTTCTTTACCATAGACCAGATGATGCTCTTTATAGCGCCCGGCCGAGCCGTCCGGGGCGTAGAAGTCCTTCACGCTGGAGCCTCCCCAGCGAATGGCGTCCTGCAAGACCAACTGCATCGTGCTGTGAAGACGCCGCGCGGCGGCTTCCGTAAGCCGGCTCGCGATAGTATTCGGATGCAGGGACGTCCGAAACAGGATCTCGTTCGCGTAAATGTTGCCGATACCGGCGATCCTTTGCTGATGCATGAGGAGCGGCTTCAAGCGGCGGCGTGACTGACGAAGAAAGTGCACAAACTCATCTTGACTCACGTGAAGCGGATCCCAGCCGAAACGCCGGGCGATATACTGCGAAAGCTCCTCGCCGTCGAGCAATGATAAGCGCCCGAATCGGCGCGGATTCCAGTACCGCAGGGTGCCTTCCGGGTAGTTTTCAAACGTGATGATAGCGTGCGTATGCTGCGGATGTTTGATCGCAGCCGACGGAAACAACAAGAGCCCGGTCATGCCCAATTCCGCGACGAGATAGCACTTCTGGCCTTCCTTCTCCATCTCAACGATGACGCTTTTCCCCTGCCGGCTCACGGACCGGACCATGCTTCCCCGATACCACCCGGCACGATCCCTTCCCTCACGGACGATATCGTCCCGGCCCACCCAGATGTCCGCGAGACGTCGCCCAATCAGACGGTTCCGTAAGTGCATGGCGGTCACTTCTGCTTCTGGCAACTCAGGCATGGCGTTCCTAGCAGACGAGTCACGGTCGAACCCATTACGCCATGACCCGAGGAGAAAACGCAACTTCGGGCACGTCGCCAGCATGGCACTTGCCAACTTCCACCCTGTGTCGGCCTCATAG
>JACVSD010000087.1 GCA_014534095.1 Nitrospiraceae bacterium | reverse complement strand
CTACACGTATCAGCACATCTACTATGAGTCCATTCGTCGCAAAACCGTCGACTATCTCACCACCCACGACTACCTTTGGCGATGGGACACCGATTGGTTCTGGTGTTCCAAGCACTTTTTTTTGCAGTATCGGCTCATGCGGTGGTTATGGGGCCCGAACCGGCTTCGGTCCACGGTGTATTGGAAGATCCGAAACCTGTTCAATCAATCGCGCTTGGCACAATCGGCTGCTCGGATGCTCGGAGGACGGCAGGAGGCGGTGATCCAGGACGTCGAAATTCCTCTGGAGCGCGCCTCCGCGTTTGCGCGCTTCTTTCATCAGGAGATCGGGATTAAGCCCGTCTGGGTCTGCCCCGTTGCGACATATGATCCAACAGTCGTGTTTCCGCTGTATCCCATGCATCCCGGCACATTGTATGTCAATTTCGGATTTTGGGACGCCGTGAAGACTCGTCATGAAGAGGGATATTTCAACAAGAAGATCGAACGCACCGTCCGGGATCTGGGCGGGAAGAAGTCGCTCTACTCGACTGCGTACTATTCACGAGAGGAGTTCTGGCAGCTATATAACGAACCCGCCTACCGCGTCCTGAAAGCGCGGTACGATCCCACAGGCAAACTGAAAGATCTGTACGAGAAATGCGTCCTCACCAAGTGATGGTCGCCTGAGAGCCGGCGCCGACGGTCTTGGTCAACGGGCCTCTTCGGTTCGATGACAGATCTCCAGCCGGTTGCCGCATGGATCTTCGAAAAACACCGCGTAATAGCCGGGACCTTCATCGTATCCCGGCCCCTCGACATTGCGGCCTCCTGATTGGACCACCACCGTAGCGAGACGATCGACGTCGGACGTGCTGGCCGCCCAGAAGGCGATCCGGCATTCGTTCGGAAGATGGTGCGGCGACTCGGTGATGCCGAGGAATTCCGCCGCCCCGCCGGTGTCGGCCGCCTCATACTGAAGCCACCCTTCAACCTGAATCTTGCGTGTGAACCCCAGCGCCGGCAGCAGCCGTTCATAGAACGAGCAGACTTCTGCCAGATTCCGGACCCGTACATCGATGTGATCGAATCGTCTCTTCATAGTGGGCGGTGTCATATGCGGGCTGGTGCCAGCTATCCGGACGGGTTGAGGCGCGCACTTCTTAATCACCCGTGCAGTGACCGATGGGATATCACGCCAGCCGCAACTGCGCCAAGGAGGCGAAGGCGTTCCCTCCACTGATATCCGGAATAATGCGCAACTCCAGCACCGTCACGGACGGGAGTTCGACGGCATGCTCTTCCGTTTCCAGCGTGGTGCCGGGAGGACTGAAGGTCCATTGTTGCCTCACGATATCTCTGAAAGACCGTCCGCCATCCGGCGACCACCGCAGCACGTACATTTGAGTGCGTGATATTGAGGATTCGCGGAAGGCCAATGAGATCCGGCGCAAAGGCTGCGGATCTTTGAAGCGGAACCGGATGGTCTGCGGTCCAGGTGCTGAGGCCCGCCATCCTGAACCTCTGTCGGCCAGCAAGGCGGCTTCGATTGGATGGCCGGGGTCTTCCGAGGAGAGTTCGGCCTCCGCCAGGTCCTCCACCATTAGCCAATCGGGCTGAGAGCGGAGGGCAGTGTCTTGAAGTTCTTCCTCGATAATTCGCTTTCGCATCGCTGGTCCTCCCATGCCAAGATCGCAGTCGCTTCCCAATAGTGTACTGCAAAGATGAGGCGCGTTCATCGTGAATCAAAACCGCGCTATCGTCGTTTTTTTGCCTGCCCATTGAATGGGCACACCGCTAGTGAAAGCTCTAGGCATTGCAAAACGCCGCTCTCGGCTTACGATTTATGCGATGCTGACATGGCACGTCACGTGCAAATTCCCGGTTCTAACAGGCGTGGCACGGTCTCGGAACATCCGGGTTGCGTCACCCTGAAGAGCGACGGTGGTCGGGATGTCGTTGGGGTGGGCAAACGGCGACGAGACCATCCCGGGGGCCTTGATCACAAGACACAAAGAAAGGACCGTCCTACATGAAGATCGCACAAGTCGCACCTCTCTGGGAAAGCGTACCCCCCAAGCTGTACGGAGGCACTGAACGAATCGTCTCCTATATCACCGAAGAGCTCGTGCGCCAGGGCCATGACGTGACCCTGTTTGCGAGCGGAGACTCTCAAACCACGGCCCGCCTCCGGCCGGCTTGTTCCGATGCGCTGCGGCTCCATAGCGGAGGGCCGATCAACCGGGACGCGCCGCTCGTTCTGATGCAAGAGCAGGCATTAGGGGCGGAGGCCGAGCAATTCGATATCATTCACTCTCATTTGGACTGTTTAAGCTTTCCGTTGAGCCGTCGCTGCGCCAGGCCGGTCCTCACCACCCTGCATGGACGGTTGGATCTTCCTGAATTGGTCCCCGTCTTCGAGGAGTATGCCGACATGCCGGTCGTGTCGATTTCCGACGCACAGCGCAGGCCGTTACCAAATGCCAACTGGCAGGGCACGGTCTATCACGGGCTGCCGGACATCTACTCGTTTCATCCCGCGGGCGGGTCGTATCTCGCGTACCTCGGCCGTATCTGTCCGGAGAAGCGGCCGGACCATGCGATTGAAATCGCCAAACGGGTGGGCATGCCGCTTCGTATTGCCGCCAAAGTGGATCCGGTCGATCGCGAGTACTTCGAAAGGCAAATTGCGCCCCTGATGGAGCATCCGCTTGTGGAATATGTGGGAGAAATTACGGATGCCGAAAAATGCGATTTCCTCGGAGAGGCGGCCGCCGTGCTCTGCACCTATGACTGGCCCGAGCCGTTTGGGCTCGTCCTCATTGAGGCGCTGGCCTGCGGGACGCCGGTGCTTGCCTATCGGCGTGGATCGATTCCGGAAATCATCGAAGACGGCGTCACGGGATTCATTTGTGAGAACATCGATGAAATGGTGTCGGCGATCGACCGCCTGCCGCAGATCCAACGGCAGCGATGCCGCGACTCATTCGAGGCGCGGTTTACGGTGCAACGCATGGCCGAAGACTATGTGGCCCTGTATGAGCGCATGACGGCGTTGGCGGCGCGCCCGAAGATGTTCGCCAATGGTCGGCCATCGCGCTTGGGCAGTCGGCGCCGCATGCCTGCGACCGGGCTGGTCGTTCCGCAGGCGGGTACGGCCTGACCTGGGGGCACCTTCACGGGACTCTCACGGCAGCGGCCCCGCTGGGTCATGAAAGGGAGGGTGGAATGGCCTCGTTCATGCCTGATCCGGAACTCGAGGAGCGGCGGTCGTTATTGCAGGCCGCGGCCGGCGGGAGCGTGCCGGCACGACTGAAATTGGAGCGGGAATATCATGTCCGTTTGTACACCGCGGACGAATGCGCGCGGTATGCGGCCACGAGGGACTCCGATTCACGGCCTCCGGCGCGTCGCAAACGGAATGTCTTAAAACGTTAGGCCGAAGACAATTAGGGCAGGAGGAGCACAATAGTAGAACGATCGATCCAGATGAGCCGGCGCCTCGGTCCGGAACGCTGGTCACTCAGCGAGGACTGCCTTCAATACAGGATTGATGGAAGAAAGGCGCCGGCCGGTTTCTGATAGAGGCCGCGACTCATGAGGGTCATCGGTTGCGTGACGCGTAACCCGTGCGTCAAACACCATCGCAGGAGGTCGGCATTTCGCGTCGGTAGCAAAAACCCCGGCCCGGTAAATGCCTCTGCGGCCCCAATCAGCGCTTTCAGTTCTTCATTGGTTCGGCCTACCGCGTGCGCAAAAAATCCGACGTCGGTTCCATAGCCCGTGATCTCGCCGCCATGCTCCACCACCTTCGCCGTGCCTGCGCTGATCGCGTACGCTGTCTCGCCGTGCCGCTTGTGTCCATGAACCTTCTCGCAGAGGGCATCGCACGCGCTGAGATCCGCCGGCCTCGCCGACCGCACTCGATAACCAGGGATCGCGACGTTCACCGGCGGTCCTTGCAAGACCGACAGAGGCTCGCGGCCTTGAAATCCCAGCTTGGTGTACAGAGACAGCGAGCGGTTGTGGTACGCGGCCTGAACGAGTCGGACGCCGACCTGCGCTCCTTCTGAGGCCCGCACAAGGACCCGCTCCATCAGGTGACGTCCCACCGAGCTATTTTGCGCGGCCGGTGCGACGGTGATCGGCCCCACCCCGGCAATAATATCGCCTTCCCATAGGAAGTTGCTGCCAATCACCCGACCATCCATTTCAGCAATCACCGAATACACATCCGGCCGTGACAGCACCATCGTCAGCAGGCCCACCGCCATGTCGGAGGTAGGAAAATCCGGGGGAAAATTGTGCTGCTCGGAAATGGCCTTGAAGGCCTCATAGCAGATGGTCCCGCAGGCCGCAGCATCATCGACAGTCCCGGATCGGAACAGGGTGTTCATGCGAAGCCTCCTCGGCGGAAAGGTACTTCCTTGGCCGGGAAGGAGTCAATGAGCACCAATGAAGAGGCCGGCGCACCCGTCCAGGGGGTTGTCGGCATACTCAAAGCTGAGCGAGACCGGCCGCCGCATCAATCCGCCGGCCCGCACAAGCGTGCCGCTTGTTCTTCCTCGTACGGCGCTCGGAAACAACGCGTGCGGTACGTGCGTCGGGTACAAGCCTTGTTAAGCCGTCTGTTCGTATTCCCTGCGTACGCCGAGGAGTCTGGCGCGCCATCGTTTGACACCGTCCTCCGATTCATCGAGAATCTCGCCCACTCGGTGCAAAGGATAAACATCATGAGAGAGCCGCAGCACGCAGTAGAACGCGGACCCCGGACCATCGTGGGTCGCTTGTCCGGAAAGCCCATTACGATACCGGATGTGAACGTTCCGCCGATGCCCGCGCTCGCTCCTCCAGGTCTGATTCTGAATGGCAGACCTGTCCCGCACTTTGGCGAGATCCGCTCGTCCCGAGGCTATCCGGATGTGCGAAGCTTTCGGAGAAAATTCGGGCTCGTGATTCCGGCGACCAATACCAGCATGGAGCATGAGCTGTGGAGCATCATCTTCAAGAACCAGGGACCTGGCGGGCTACGAGGGGTCGGCCTGCACACCGTCAACGTGATGACGCCCAGGCCGCGGCTGGAAACCGAAGCCGATCTGGAAGAGTATAAAACCCAGTTTTTGAATGGACTCACATCCGCGGTGGCCACCGCATTGCTGGCAGAGCCGCAGTACATGATCATGGGCATGAGTTTGGAGCACATTTTGAGCGGCATAGAGCCGATCCGAGCGCCCATGGCGGAGCTGGAAGCCACTTCCGGACTGTCGTGGGCGACATGGCATGATGCTATTGTCCCGGCGCTTGGCAAGTACGGCGCCAAGCGAATCGGACTCCTCACGCCATTCGATAAGAAGGGCAACGAGAACGCGACGCGCATGTTCGAAGATTTGGGATTCGAAGTGGCGTCGGCCGTGGGGTTCTCCTGCGCGAATGCACTCCATATTGCCCATGTCCCGGACTGGGCCAAGGAGAAGTCGATCATGGAGTTGTTGGCGACTGAACGTCATCAACTGGACGCGATCGTGCAGTGCGGTACGAACATGAGTCTCATCGACGTAGCGGAGCGGCTAGAACCCGTGTTAGGGATTCCGATCCTGGGCATCAATGCGGTGCTCTTCTGGTACGCCCTTCGCGAGAACGGATTCGATCGGCCGTTGGTCGGTGCGGGAAGACTGTTGCAAGAGTTTTGATCTTCCGTGACGGTACGGGCGACCCGGCCCAGAGATTGTTTCCTCCTTTTTTGCTTGTTCGGCCCAGCGCCGCCCATGTCTCAGACCACGAGTCAGCCCATCCATAGTCTCCATCCTACTGAGTGACGCGCCAGCGCAGCCTCGGCCTCGACAGGACAATGGGCTTACCAGGTCCCGTCGATGCCTTCCAAGCCGGTGTGCGGCAGCGTTCCTACGCTCGGCGGATGCGGCGCCGGCTAAGTTTCCTGGACGCGGGACCAACGAAAGGGCGTCTTAGCACGCCTCGGTCAAGAGAACCAGACGCCTGGATAAGACTACCCAACGGTCGCGTCTTATAGTGATGGCTGTAACGCGGTTACCACACACGAAAGGAGCACATCATGCCGACCAGCACCCAGGTACCTGAAATGAACACTGTGAAGGCACGTCTGAAGCAGATTTGGATGGCCGGTGACTACGATCGATTCTCACGATACATGGAACAGGGTGCCCGAGAGTTCTACGAGCGCCTGGACGTGACTCCTGGAAGCCAGTTCCTAGACGTGGGCTGCGGCTCGGGCCAGCTAGCCTTGATCGCCGCGCGGGACGGCCTGCGGGTGACCGGTGTGGACATCGCCGGGAATCTGGTGGAGCGGGCACGTGTTCGTGCGGAATCGGAGGGGTTGGAGGCCCGGTTCGAGGAAGCCGACGCCGAGGCGCTGCCGTTTAAGGATGCGAGCTTCGATGTGGTCGCGACCCTGATCGGTGCCATGTTCGCCCCGCGGCCGGACTTGGTCGCCGGGGAACTGCTGCGAGTCTGTAGCCCCGGTGGTACGGTCGCCATGGCGAATTGGACGCCGCAGGGTTTCGTTGGGCAGATGTTCAAGACCGTCGCGGCATTCATTGCGCCCTCCGGCATGCCATCGCCGGTCTTATGGGGCGATGAAACGACTGTTCGTGAACGGCTCCGAAAGGGACTTTCTGACCTCACTCTAGTGAGGCGCCAGTACAGGTTCAGTTATCCCTTTCCCCCCGTGGAGGTCGTGGACTTCTTCCGTTTGTACTATGGACCGATTCACCAGGCCTTCGCATCACTCGACAACGAAGGCCGTGAGCGTCTGAGCCGGGAACTCGAAGCGCTCTGGTCTGCGCACAATCGGGCAGGGCACGGCTGTACCACGGTCTTCGCCGAATACTTGGAAGTGATCGGCATTCGGGCGTGACAGGCGTCGTGCCTAGTATCGCGCGAAACCGGTTCCCCCACCACACCGCATTCGCCCGGACTCCAACACTGGATGCCGGAGAGGAGGTCAGGTGCCATGTACGACTTGAACAATCTGAGCAAGTTGAAAACCCTCGAGACTCTTGCGCCCGAAGCTATGAAGGCGTT
>JACVSD010000012.1 GCA_014534095.1 Nitrospiraceae bacterium | reverse complement strand
CTGTGGACCAGCCGTGGGTCAGCGCAGCTTGTCAGACAACAGCTTCGCAAGACTGAGGACGCCGGGCTTCACCGCTTCGATCTTGCCTTGCACGTTCGCCTGCAGCGTCAGCAGGTGCTTTCCCGTTTTGACATAAAGCTCTGCGTATCGGTCTTTGTTGTTGTGGAAGTACGCCTCCTCACCGACTCCGCTGATACGTTCAAGCCCACCCTTTTTTCCTGCCAAGTCGATTATCTTCTGCGAGAAGGGTAGAACCTGGATGAACACCGAGGGGTAGTTACAGGAGGAACCGTCCTTGCCGATCGGCTCTTCTTCGACCGCCATCTGATCCAGCACTGGGATCCACGGCAGGTGCTTTTTGACTTCTTCCTTCGGTACCAGCGCGCAGGCGCTGATCTTCTGCGGCGCTTGGGCCAGGAGAAATGGCGGGCACATGGAAAACACACCGGCCGTAATCAGTGCGGCAGTGATGAAGCGGACCACAGGTCCTCCTTTGGATCGGGGAGAAAAAGGAGAAGAAATCAGAAGAACGAGCAGCGGCCTAGCCAATAACAGCTAGGGCTCGCTCTCAGACCTCTACTGTTTTACATATTGCTTCGCGACACCAACCCAAGTCTTCTGGAGTTGAGGAATAAGGAGGTTGAACGCTTCTTGTTCTGCCTCCAGGCGCTTCCGGTCCACTGTATTAGATGACGCCCACGCATTCGTGAGACCTGTCGCTTTCGCAGTAGCTTCCGATAGCCCATACACGAAACCGGTGCGAACATCGGTGAAAAGGGCTGATGCTGTTGATGTGATGTACGCGTCGCGATCGGGCATCATTCCCAGTGATAGCACCGACATCGGAGCATAGGCACGGCCTTGCACCTTAAATGAAGTGTCAATAGTGTAAATCAGCAAGACATCTGCCTGAACTTTCGCTGCTGAGGCTCGCAGGTCGTCCAGTGACTCCATAGTTGCCGGGAGTAGCAGTCGATTTACTGGAGCGACGCCGGCAATCATCGGCCATGCCGCGATGCTTTCGGTCTGTTCGTCTGTCATCAATTCCTGCGTCGCCAACACAGTGAATCCGCCGTTCCCATAGCCTTTGAAGGAGTACGATTGGTAACCCGGTGCTTGAACGCGGGCAACGGCCAAACGCGCAGGAAAGTTCGGAGACGGCTTACGAGAAGCAGCTTCTTTGACATCCGGTCGGTTGATGTCTCCGAGGTTTACTGGTCCGCCAGGCGTCACATAGCTCGCGCAACCACACGAAGAGAAAGCGATCGCGAACATCAACAGTCTGGCTAACATAGCCGTCCTCCTTCAGTATCCTTACCGGCTCACGCCAACGCTATTCCGGGTGACATATATATAAGTTACCTACTGAATGGCAAGGCATAGTTTGGGATCTGAAAGGTGTCGTGGGCCACCCTGACGTCAATCGTCCGCCTTACGTGTTTGCGTCACGCGGTCAAGACCGTATGCCCGGCCGTTCGCGCAGAGAGTAGGATGGCGCTCCTTTCCGGTCTTAATCTATTCACTTGTTCATGGGAGGCAAAAGGGCAGGAGCGCGCCGGTAATCCGTTCTCGTGGAGAAAAACCCAACGCTCGAGAGATTCTTATCGCGAGGTGTACAGGGGAAGGTCTTGCACGGTGGCCGGTAGGCGTTTCCCGTCAACGTCGACGGTCACTTCGGTACCGGGTTTGCTGAAGTCGCGGAGCGGAAATGCGAGCGCAATCACCTGTCCCAGTTGCGGAGAGCGGACGGCGCTGCTGATCCAGCCGACTTCGCGGTCACCGCTGAAGAGCTTGGATCCTTTCGGCGGGACTGTGGAGTCCTTGACGGTGAGGCCAACCAGATGGCGGCGGACGTTGCCATAGGTGTCCATTCGGGCGACGACTTCCTGTCCCGGATAACAACCTTTCGTTAAACTGAACGCCTTGCTTTCAAGGTTTGCCTCGGGTGGAACAATCTCTTCATTCAACTCCGGTCCGGCTTTCGGAATGCCGGCCTCGATGCGCAAGGCTTCTAGGGCTTGCCTACCGACCGGCTTCATGCCATAGGCCTGACCAGCCTCCGTCAGTCGGTCCCAGGCCGTCGAAAGCCCGTCCGCTGGGATCAGAACCTCGTAGTCCTGCTCACCGGTTTCCTCTGTCCGGATGATGAGCGCCGTTTGCCCGCCGATGGTGGCCGAAATGAAACCGACGGGCTTTAGATCATCCACGTCGGCGCCGAAAGCGGCTTTGACTACAGAGCTGGCTTTCGGACCGCTGATGAGTAACAGCCCCCAGGTCTCGGCACAATTTTCCATTTTGGCTTTCGTGCCGTAAAGTAGAAACTTGCGCAACGCCTGGTACGTTGTCTCGCCGATTTCGCCCGCGTCTTCGAGCATGACGGCGTCCGTCTGCATGTACACCCGGAAGTACGTGAGCATCTTCCCTTTGTGGGTCAGCAAGCTAGAGTAGCGGCCTTGGCCCGGCTGAAGGGGAAGGATATCGTTGCTGATGACGCTCTGGAGCCACTTCACCCGGTCATCGCCCGTTACCCGTATCTTGCCCCGGTGAGAGAGGTCGGCGAGCCCGACCGACTGCCGGACGGCGCGGTGCTCGGCCTCTAGGGAGCCATAATGAGCGGGCATGTCCCAGCCGGTCACCTCTTGGAACGTAGCGCCGGCCTGCGCGTGCTGGCTGTGTAATCGGGATTGTTTCATAGCGCTACAGCCGAATGTAGAAGGTTGAATTGTGAACTAGTGATGGACCATCAATGTTGAACTGCATTCAATTCTGCAGTGATCATTGAACAGCCAACATTACTTCTTCTACCAATTCCTTCGTGCGTGCCGAGAACTCATTGCGTGAGACGATCTTGGTGACGCCCAGCGCTTTCGCCCTATTCCAGGTATCCACTTCCTCGTGGTTTGCGAAGGCCAGCACGGGCAGGTTTTTTGTCGACACGTTCGCTCGTAGAGCCTCGAGTGCTTTCAGGCCATCGACGGAGGGATCGTTCATATTCAACACTGCAGCCGCGGGATGAACGGTCGCAGTTTTTTCTCGCACGTCGTCCTGCACGCGAGCCCGTTCCAACACATAACCATGCGGCTTCAAGGCGTCCCGCACCTTGGTGTAGAAGAAGATGTCATTGACGGCTACGAGGACGGTTTTCTGGTTTGTTTGGTTCATCTGGTTCATCTGGTTAGTATGGTCGTTTCGTCAACACAAGATAAACAAAGCAAACGAGAGAAACCCAATAAACGTCAGTTAAGAGAGCTGATGAGTCGCCCGAGCGCTTTTTTTGCCAGCACGTAATCAGGATTCAGGGTGAGGGCCTTCTTGTACGAATCAATCGCTTCCGTCCATTGGCCCTTTCGTTCATAGACCCGGCCTAGATTGAGATGGGGGAAGGCAGGGCTTTCATACCGCCTGGCATGCATGGCTTTTTGGAACCAGGGAATCGCTTCATCGAATTCACCCTTCTCGATGAGATACGCCCCGATATCATTATAGGGATTGCCGAACTCGGGGTCCTGCCGGATCGCGTTATGGCATTCCTCGATCGCTTCGTCGAGGCGGCCCATAAAACTGTAAGTCCACCCTAAAAAGGTATAGGCTTCGGCGGTCGGGTGAACCTTGAGCGACTGCTTGTACAGGTTCACGGCTTCTTCCAGTTGGCCTTTCATCTGCCGTTCATAGGCCTGCTGAAAGAGCAACCAGGCTTCGCGTTTGTCTTCTTCGCGGCCTTCGCCTTGTATCAAAAAATCCTGCACATCCATTTGCGGCTCTTGAAACCCGTCCTCGGCTTCGTTCTCAGTCGTTCGCTCCCCTCAACGTACCACACGCGTACGCCTCGGGTCGCTCTCTTCCTGCGGCCTTGCTGCATGACGGGTTTAGGAGCCGCAGTGCAGAAAGGTAAAGTGAATCTTACTCTTGCTTGAGCTTTTTCTTAATCAACTCGGCCCCGTAGCGCCCGGACAATAACATCGAGCCGAACGCGGGGCCCATGCGGGGCGTGCCGTGCACGGCGGCGACGGCCAGACCGATGACGAAGCAGTTGGGATAGACTTCACCCGTCCGGTCCAAGACTTCCTCTTCCGACCGCGAGACCCACATGGCGCCGTTTCCCGGTACCGGCTTGTATAGATTCCGTTTATGCAGCAGTTCTACGACGACGGCATCGTGTCCCGTGGCATCGACCACAATCTTGCTCTCGAGCGCGATGGGGTCTACGTGAATGATGTCATGGCCCGCCATTTCGGCCGTCGTATTGTTGACGACGACCCCTTCCAGGATGCCGTCTCTCCGCAAGATCAAATCCACCACACGCGTCAGGTTCAGGATCTTGGCGCCCCCGCGATAGGCCGCGGCGATCAAGGCCCCCGTGGCATGCGGAGGATCGACCATGTACATGCCTTCGCATTCTTTGATCCTCTTGGACGGCACACCGATCTCGTCGAGGATCTCGTTCGCCGGTTCGCAGATGGTGGCCTTGTTCATCAAGTAGCCGCCATGCCAGAACCCGCCGCCCAAGGCGAGACTTTGTTCAATGATCAACGTGCGGAACCCCATCGCCGCCAGGTCATGGGCGCAGATGAGCCCTGAGGGGCCTGCGCCCACGATGATGACGTCGCTTTCGATGAGCTGATCGAACTCTTTGTAGTATTCGCGGGCGATGTGCCGGGTGACGTCCCGCTCTCTCAACGGCGCAGGTCGAGGTTTATTCATGGTCGGTACTCCGTTCGGCGGATGCTGAAAACGGCTCCCAACTTCGTTCTCCGCTCATCGAGATCCTCAATGTACCTCTCGGCAACCCAGGTTGTCCTGGCAGCTTGGGGTGTGTGAGAAGAGTACGCCTCCGGTTTCGACTCGCTTCGCGCCTTGTTGAATAACCGTTTTGAGCATCCTCGTGCTCATCTGTATATTTCGGAACCGGTTTTTTTGAATTCTTCCGCTTTTTCTTTCATGCCGATTTGAATCGCCTGCTGTTCGCCCACCTTTAGCTGCGCGGCGTAGTCTCGCACGTCTTGGGTGATTTTCATGGAGCAGAAATGCGGTCCGCACATGCTGCAGAAGTGCGACACTTTCGCCGCATTGTCGGGCAGCGTCGCATCATGGAAGTCCTTGGCGGTATCCGGATCGAGCGACAGGTGGAACTGATCCTCCCACCGGAATTCGAACCGCGCCTTTGACAACGCATTATCGCGGATTTGCGCGCCCGGGTGACCCTTGGCCAAGTCGGCCGCATGCGCCGCGATTTTATAGGTGATCACGCCGGTTTTTACGTCGTTCCGGTCCGGTAACCCCAGATGTTCTTTCGGTGTGACGTAACAGAGCATCGCGCAGCCATACCAGCCGATCATCGCCGCTCCGATGCCTGAGGTAATGTGATCATAGCCTGGTGCAATATCGGTCGTCAGGGGGCCGAGGGTATAGAAGGGCGCTTCTTGGCACTCTTTCAGCTGCTTCTCCATATTGACCTGGATCAAGTGCATGGGGACGTGGCCAGGACCTTCGATCATGACCTGCACCTCGTGCCGCCAGGCCGTCTTGGTCAGTTCACCCAAGGTCTCCAGTTCGGCAAATTGCGCTTCATCGTTGGCATCGGCGATGGACCCCGGCCGGAGACCGTCGCCGAGACTGAACGATACGTCGTAGGCCTTCATGATCTCGCAGATCTCTTCGAAATGGGTATAGGCGAAGTTTTCCTGATGATGCGCCAGGCACCACTTGGCATGGATTGACCCGCCGCGCGACACGATTCCGGTCATCCGCCGGGCCGTCATGGGGACATAGGCCAGCCGAACGCCCGCATGAATCGTAAAATAGTCCACGCCTTGCTCGGCCTGTTCGATCAACGTGTCGCGAAAGATCTCCCAGGTGAGCTCTTCGGCCTTGCCGCCCACCTTTTCGAGCGCTTGATAGATCGGCACGGTGCCAATCGGGACGGGTGCATTGCGGATGATCCACTCGCGGGTCTCATGGATGTTCTTGCCGGTCGAAAGATCCATGACGGTGTCGGCGCCCCAGCGGATCGACCAGATCATCTTTTCGACTTCTTCTTCGATCGAGGAGGCCACGGCCGAATTGCCGATGTTCGAGTTGATCTTTACCAGGAAATTACGGCCGATGATCATCGGTTCGCTTTCGGGGTGATTGATATTGGCCGGGATGATGGCCCGCCCACGGGCGACCTCGTCGCGCACAAATTCTGGGGTGATGGTGGATGGAATGCTGGCGCCCCAGGACTGTCCCGGATGCTGCGCCATGCCGCCGCCATGGCCGTTTCGCGAGGCCATCTCACGAGCGACTTCACGTGATTGGTTTTCACGGATGGCAATAAATTCCATTTCCGGCGTAATAAGACCCTTGCGCGCATAATGCAATTGCGTGACGTTCCGGCCCAGCTTGGATCGCAAAGGCTTGCGGATATGCTGGAAGCGGAGTTCGGCAAGTCTTGGATCGGCGGCTCGCTGGCGACCGTAGGCGGAGGTGACGGCCGGAAGCTCCTCGACATCCTGCCGGCCGATGATCCATTCACGTCGCAATGGCGCGAGGCCGGATCGTACGTCGATCGCGACCCCGGGATCCGTGTAGGGTCCAGAGGTATCATAGACGGTGACCGGTGCATTGACCGTGGCGCCGCCGCCGTTCATCGACCTAGTCGGCGTCAACTGGATTTCCCGCATGGGTACTCGGACGCCCGGTAGGCTCCCTTCGACATAGACTTTGTGCGAAGCGGGAAACGGGGTGGTTGACAGCGAGGAGGTCGGGATGCCGACGCCGTTTCCGTTAGCAGAACCGGGATTGATATGGTTACCCATGTGGGGGTCCTTTCGGTCGGATGTTCGATGGCGAAGACATAAAAAAGCCGCACCCTGAAGCCAGAGGGGTGCGGCTGAGTGCTCACAATGACCGCTGTATTCCGGCTTCCCTACGCTGGTATTACCCAGGTCAGGTTGTGAGGGTCGTCCGATTCTTCGGACATCTCAGCCTTGAGGCTCCCCTAGCTATTGCGTATGGAATCGTAAGCCTGGGCTGAAGCGAAGTCAACCGGCTATTAGGCCTAGCGTCCCGGCCCTCCAAAGGACTTCTACCATGGGACTTCTTCCCCGGCGTCATTCGTTGATTGTGCAGGGGTGCTATCGTAAGATCATAGGCTCGCTCAACGAGGGGTGCTGAAACACATGAAGCCTGTCGCGACCGTACCAAGACCGATCGCCGATTATCTGGCGCTGGACGAACAGGAATTGTTCGAGCGCACCATGGCGGCCAAGCAGGCGCTTGGTGATCAGGTCATGATCCTGGGTCATAATTACCAACGAGACGAAGTCATTCAGCACGCCGACTTCCGTGGCGATTCGCTGTTGCTCGCCAAATTGGCCGCCGAACGATCAGAACGGCCGTTTATCGTGTTTTGCGGTGTGCACTTCATGGCGGAAACCGCGGATATTTTAAGCCGATCCAATCAGACGGTGATCTTGCCCGACATGGCGGCCGGCTGCTCAATGGCGGATATGGCGGCGATCGAGCAGGTTGATCAATGTTGGGAATCGCTTGCACGAGTCGTCCCCGTCGAGGACACCGTCATGCCTGCGGTCTATGTGAACAGCGCGGCTGTTTTAAAGGCCTTCTGCGGGGAACATGGCGGCATTACGTGCACGTCGTCCAATGCCAAGGCCGTCATCGAATGGTCATGGGCCCGACGCGAGAAAATTTTGTTTTTCCCGGACGAGCATCTCGGGCGCAATACGGCCAATAAGATGGGCATCTCGCGTGAGCACATGATCGTCTGGGATCCGTATCAACCGAATGGCGGGAATACGAAAGAGGCCATCAAGCGGGCCAGGCTCATCTTGTGGAAAGGTCATTGCAGCGTGCACCAGATGTTCCAGCCGGTGCACGTCGACACCTTCCGCACACGATATCCGGAAGGCACGGTGATCGTCCATCCCGAATGTCACGAAGAGGTCGTGAATAAAGCGGACTTGATCGGATCGACCGAATTCATCATCAAGACCGTGACCGCCGCACCGCCCGGAACGACGTGGGCGGTCGGAACCGAGTTGAATCTGGTGAATCGTCTCAAGCGTGAGCAGTCTGATAAGAAAGTGTTCTTCCTCTCCTCAACCATCTGCCAGTGCGCGACCATGTTCCGTATCGATGCCCCTCATCTGTGCTGGGCGTTGGAGAACCTCGCCGACGGCCAGGTGGTCAACCACATCGTGGTACCAGATGACGACAAGCGGTGGGCGAAGGTCGCGCTAGACCGCATGATGGCGATCAGTTAGTCATCGAATCGTGAAACACACTTCCAGCGGCGTTCTCGGTCGCGCGTCTTCTTGCGACGTACCCCACAGGGTACGCCTCAGTCGGCACGCTCCCTGCGGCCTTGATGGATGCACGTTTGACGATCCTTACGTCTCCAAGGACTAGTACCTCGCCTTTTGTTTCGGTATATTCAGGCGCTTCGACTGAAAGATCGGCAACGCTATGGACTATAAAGCCACGCTCAATCTTCCCAAGACCGATTTCCCGATGAAAGCCAATCTCCCGCAGCGGGAGCCGGAGATGTTGGCCTGGTGGGAGGAGCAGAACCTCTATCAACAGATTCAGGAAGCTGGTCGGGGGCGGCCCCGGTATGTCTTACATGATGGCCCGCCTTACGCCAATGGGCGTATTCACATCGGCCATGCCTTAAATAAGATTCTCAAAGATATCATCGTCAAGTCGAAGACCATGGCGGGTTTTCAAGCACCCTACGTGCCCGGTTGGGATTGCCATGGTCTGCCGATTGAACACCAGGTGATGAAGGAACTGGGCGACAAGAAGAAAGACCTCGATGCCTCCGCCATCCGGCGGCTGTGCCGCGAATATGCTGGGAAGTACGTTGCGATTCAGCGGGAGGAATTCCGGCGCCTCGGTGTGCTGGGTCAGTGGCAGGAGCCCTATCTGACCATGGCGCCGTCGTACGAAGCGGCGATTGTTCGCGAGTTCGCCAAATTCGTGGAGCGAGGCGGGGTCTATAAAGGGCTTAAGCCCGTGTTGTGGTGCACGCAGGATCAGACCGCATTGGCCGAGGCAGAAGTCGAGTATGACGACCATACGTCGCCCTCGATCTACGTCAAGTTTCCGGTGGTTACCTCGCCGGGCGTTCTCAGCGCTACGTTCCCCGGGGTCTCGTTTCCCGAAGGTATCAAGCTGGTGTCCGTGGTGATTTGGACGACGACCCCTTGGACATTGCCGGCGAATCAGGCGGTCTGCCTGCATCCGGACATTGACTACGCGTTTGTGCAGGTCGGGGACGAGTTGCTCATCGTGGCGGAGAAACTCGTGGAGAGCGTCGCCAAGGCCTGTCAGCTGGATAGCTATCGTGTCGTCGGGCGGTCAAAAGGCGCAGGGGGATTCGAAGGACTGGAAACGCAACGCCCGTTGACGACCGGATTGTCCCCCATCCTTCTCGGCGATTTTGTGACGCTGGATCAGGGGACCGGCTGCGTCCACATCGCACCCGGTCATGGCATGGAGGACTATATTCTGGTGCTCGAGCACAACGCAGAGGCCACGCCGGGTGAACGGTTGGAGATCTTGGCGCCGGTGGACAATGCCGGACGATTCACCCAGGTGGTGGAAGTCTTTGCCGGCGAGCACGTGTTTAAGGCTAACCCGAAGATTGTGGAGCATTTGCAGGCCAACGGACGATTGTTGGGCCATGGAACGTTGAACCACTCCTATCCGCATTGCTGGCGCTGCAAGAGCCCGGTCATATTTCGCGCCACGGAGCAGTGGTTTGTGTCGATGGAGACGAACGACCTCCGCCAGGACGCGTTGGCTGAGATAAAACAGGTGCAATGGATTCCGGCCTACGGCCAGGACCGGATCGAGGGCATGATCAAAAATCGCCCGGACTGGTGCCTCTCGCGTCAGCGGGTCTGGGGCGTACCGATCCCAGGGTTTACTTGTACCGGCTGCCGGATGGTGGTGGTTGATCCACAGATCATCGAACACATTGCGACGCTGATCGAGGTGGAGGGGGCGGATGTCTGGTTCGCACGACCGGCGGCGGAGTTGTTGCCGGCGGGAAGGGTCTGCTCACAATGCGGCGGGACTGCCTTTGAGAAGGAACGTGACATCCTGGACGTCTGGTTTGAGTCGGGCGTTAGTTACGCGGCGGTGCTGAAATCAAGGAAGTGGTGGCCGGCGGAGCTTTATCTGGAAGGCTCCGACCAGCACCGCGGATGGTTCCACAGTGCGTTATTGGCCGGGGTGACGACCGATCGACGGGCTCCGTACAGGGCTGTGCTGACGCACGGGTTCGTCGTGGATGGCCAAGGCAAAAAGATGTCGAAGTCGGCTGGAAATGTCGTGGCGCCTCAGGACGTCATTAAGCAATCGGGCGCCGAGATCCTGCGGCTCTGGGTATCGGCCCAGGATTATCGGGAAGACCTGCGCATCTCACAGGAGATTCTGAACCATCTCATCGAGGCCTATCGCAAAATCCGCAATACCAGCCGCTTCTTGCTGAGCAATCTGTATGATTTCGATCCGTCCAAACACCGTGTCGCCTATGCGGAGTTGCCCGAGCTGGACCGGTGGGCGTTGTTCCGTCTGAGTGAGCTGATTCCACGTGTCAGGAAGTCGTATGAGGACTGCGAATTCCACACGATTTTCCATGCCTTGAACAACTTTTGTTCGGTCGATCTGAGCGCCGTTTACCTCGATATCCTCAAGGATCGTTTGTATACCTTCCGGGCGGATTCGCCGTTACGCCGTGGGTCCCAGACAGTGTTGTTCGACATCATCATGGCGATGACTAAGCTCATGGCCCCAATTCTGAGCTTCACGGCCGAGGAAATATGGCGAGTGCTCGCGGCCCAGGTTCCGGGAGGGCTGCCGTATGCCAGCGTCCATTTGGCCCCGTTTCCAGAACCAGAGCCGGGGTGGCTCGATACGAAACTCGGTCAGCGATGGGAAAAGCTGCTGGCCTACCGGAGTCAGGTGCAGGGAGTTCTGGAGGAAAGCCGCAGAGACAAGGTGATCGGATCTTCGCTGGAGGCGCATGTCGAGTTGATCGCGGATATCGGCACCTACGACTTTCTAAAGCGCTATGTGGCGGATCTTGGCACTCTTTTTATCGTATCCACAGTAACACTCCGGCATGGTTCGGATAGTGACGGAGGCCTGACCGTCTTGGTGGAGAAATCGAAGGCGGGCAAGTGCGAACGATGCTGGAATTACCGGGAAGCCGTGGGAGCGAATGCGGATCACCCGACGCTGTGCGACCGTTGTGTGGAGGCCGTGAGGTGAAGGGGCTGTCGCTTCGGAATGTGGTGCTGGCTATCGTGACCGGTTCAGTCATCGTCCTCGATCAGGCGACGAAGCTGCATATTATGGAAACTATGCGGCTGCATGAATCGATCCCGATTGTGCCCAACCTGTTCAGCTTGACCTATATCCGGAACCCGGGTGCGGCATTTGGGCTATTGGCGGGGAGCAGCAATGCCTTTCGGATGGTGTTCTTCGGGCTGACGTCCATATTTGCGCTGGTGTTGCTCGGGACGATTCTGTTCCGCATGCCGGAACGAGATTGGCTTGGACGGCTCAGCGTGGCCGGAATCCTGGGCGGTGCCGTGGGCAATCTGATCGATCGTCTGCGGTACGGCGAAGTCATCGACTTTCTTGACGTGTATGTCGACCACTATCATTGGCCGGCGTTCAACGTAGCGGATTCGGCCATCACGGTTGGAGTGATTTTCCTCATTATTCATTTTGCCTTCGAGAAGAAAGACCCGGCCCTCCCCGGGAAGACCTCCTCATCC
The DNA here is from genome assembly GCA_014534095.1 of Nitrospiraceae bacterium. Next base: position 14,362 of record JACVSD010000012.1, on the reverse strand, counting down.
GCTTCTGCCGCCTGAAGCCACGACCGCGCTGATCGGATCACCGGTTTCCTGCGGTAGTCCCGTGACTTCACGCTGTCTACCGAACCACCATAAACACCACGATGCCGAGGACAATACGGTAATAGGCAAAGACCCGTAACGTGTGGCGCTGGACGTAGGTCAGGAAGGCGGCAATCACTCCCCATGCGACGAAGAACGACACGACCATTCCGACGGCTAGCGCCACGAGGTCTTGGCTGGTGAACGTCGCTTGAGCCTTGTACGTTTCATAGACGGTGGCCGCAATGATGGTCGGAAGTGCCAAAAAAAATGAATATTCGGTGGCCACTTTACGGTCAAGGCCGGCCAGCAATCCTCCAATGATGGTGGAGCCCGATCGCGACATGCCGGGAATGAGGGACGCGCATTGCGCGATGCCGACCCAGAAGGCGCTGCTAATGCGTACGTGTTCGAGGCTCATGGTCCGACTCGGCCGCTTCACGGCTTCGACCACGAGAATGATGATTCCGCCCACGATCGACGTGACGGCAACGGTCTCCGGAGTGAACAAATGAGTCGTGATCCAACGGTGGGCGAGCAGGCCCACCGCGGCAGCAGGAACGAAGGCCATGCCGAGCCCGACCAGGAACCAGAGGTTCGGATGGGATTTCATGGAGGTTTGGAGCAGCGTAGACCAGGTCCGCTGCTGCCCGCCACGGACGAGTTGGAGGAATTCGGCTTGCTCTCGCCATGTTCCAGAGAGGAGCCGGCGGATCTTCTCCCGTTCAAATACGATGACGGCGAGGATCGCCCCCAGCTGGATCGAAATCTCCGCATTAGCCGCGACATCGCCCGTGAAGCCCAAGGCATGGCCGACGAGGATCAGGTGGCCCGTCGAGGAGACGGGCAAAAACTCAGTAAGGCCCTCCACAATCCCTAATATGACGGCGAGCGCCGGACTCCATTCGTTCATAGCCACCTGTGTATGGTTAAGGATGTCGACTCGGTACGCGCCGCCGATCATCACAGACAGCGCGAGATCCGTCAAGCCGAGCGGATGGATCCGGTGACTGTGACGTAGGAAGATTCGTGTACGCCCACCAAATAGATTGACAACGTATCGGACTTGGCATACACACAAATGGGGTGGGCCTCAAATCTGGCGCCAGTCTGTCCGTATGCCATGTCCGTGTGTGCCGACCGCCTTGGCGCATTGATCTCGGAAATAGAATGAGGGGGAGGAAGAACGCATGAGACGGGAGTGGATCGCAGTCATTGTGGTCGGTGCCGTGCTGACGACCGGGTGTGTTTCCACCAAGAAATACGAAGCGGCCTTGAGCGAATCGGAAAACGCCAAGATGGAACTCGAAAAAGCGCGCCAGCAAAAGACCGCCATGGAACAGCAGGTACGCACCCTCAAGGACTTGAACGTCAAATTCGGCAACGAAGCACAGGCTGCCCGGGATGAACTGCAGCGCATCGAGCACGGGCGGGATAAGGAACGCGGCAGCATTGAGGGCCGGACGAAAGAGCTTGAAGACAAGGTCAAGGCGCTGTCCGCTCAGAACCGCAACCTGCGCCAGGAATTTGAAGACGTCAAGCGGCATAACGAGACGCTCAAATCCCTAGTTGCGCGGTACCAGAAAGAGTTGAAAGATCGGTCCCATTCCGCCTCCGGTGGGTTGGTCCCGTCGGCCCCTCCTACGCCCAGTCCGGCTCCGCCGATGGCCGCACCGAGTGTCCCTTCCTCCCCGTCGTCAACGATGAATATCAATAGAGTGTCGGCCAGCGACTTGGTGCTCTTCCTCGGCTTGAAGAAAGAAGAAGCCGATCGGATCATCAGTAACCGTCCGTACAAGGTCAAGGGCGAGCTGGTAGCCAAGAACGTCGTGCCCAAGGAAACCTTCGATATGATCAAGGATCGCATTTCAGTCAGCCCTTAGCCCAGGCCTGAGTGAGTCGTTCGAAGAGCCGTTCTCCTCGGGAGAACGGCTCTTTCTGTTTAATCCCCTACCGACGGTGGCGTGCTTCGGCTGGGCCTTCCTGTTAGAATGGCCGGCATTGCGTCCGGGACTGGACAAGCACGTATGCAACGTTTGGGAATGATTGTGGCGGTGGTGGCGATCGGCCTCGCCATTGCCGGTTATGTGTTCTTTACGGGAGAACGGAAGACGCCTGTCCGGTATCGGACGGCGACCGCTGATCGTGGCGCCATCATCTCGGTGGTGAGCGCGACGGGGACTATTAACCCGGTCGTATCGGTCCAGGTGGGAACGCAGGTCTCCGGCATGATCAAGAGTCTCCATGCCGACTTCAACTCCCGCGTCAAGGCCGGCGATACGGTCGCCGTCATCGATCCCGAACCGTTTAAGGCGCGGCGCGAGCAGGCCGCGAGCAATCTGGAAATGGCGCGGTCCAACGTCGCTCGCGCCAAATCTGATCTCTCCCAACGCAAACGCGAGCTCGACCGAGTGCAGTCGCTGATCGTGCAGCAATTCGTGTCCCAGAACGACCTCGATGTGGCCCTCACCAATCACCAGAGCGCCGAAGCGCAACTGAAGGTCGCTGAAGCGCAGGTGAAGCAGGCCGAGGCGGCCTTGAACTCTGCTGAATTGGACCTCAAGTATACGACCATCAAATCTCCGGTGGACGGTATTGTAGTCGCGCGGAATGTCGAAGTCGGTCAGACCGTGGCCGCCAGCTTTGCCACGCCGAATTTGTTCCTCATCGCGCTCGATTTGACGAAGATGCAGGTGGATACCAATGTAAGCGAGTCCGATATCGGCGGGATTGTCGAGGGCAAGGACGCCAGTTTTACCGTAGATGCCTATCCCGGCGTGCGGTTCACGGGGGTGGTCCGCCAGATCCGGTTGGCCCCCATCAATGTCCAAAACGTCGTGACGTACAATGTCGTGGTGGCGGTGGATAACCTCGATCTTCGGCTGAAACCAGGGATGACGGCCAATGTGTCGATGGTGGTGGCCGAGCGCGATGGCGTGCTGAAAATACCGAGCTCAGCATTACGGTTCACCCCTCCGGCAAACGACCGCGGCGAGGGCTACGGGACGGACGGCAAGGCCATCAAGGCGGAAAGCCGGCCAGACACCGGGCGTCCTTCGGTCCCCGCCATGGAGTTGGTCGCACCGGCTCGGAAGGTGTGGGCGCTCGGCGCCACCGGGGAACCGGAGCCTAAGCTCATTGAGACCGGGATCTCGGATGGCGTATTTACCGAAGTGATGGCCGGTCCTCTCGGCGAAGGTGATTTGGTGATTGTCGGCATGGACTCCCCGAGAACTGACCGAAAGTCCGGCGACCTGCCGCCCGGCTTCGGCACGGGTCAACGCCGGTCATCCCGGTCATAGGTTTGCGTGTTTCCTGCTCGAACCACCATGAAGGTGCTTCCCAAACGGCTCCATGACGCCACTGATCCTGTGTGAAGCTCTGTCGAAGGTGTACCGCTTGGGCGATGTGGAGGTGCAGGCCCTGCGAGGTCTGAATCTCTCGATCAACCGCGGCGAGTTTGTCGCCATCATGGGTTCATCGGGGTCCGGCAAATCGACGTTGATGAATGTACTGGGTTGCTTGGACCAGCCCACTCAAGGCCGGTATTGGCTGAACGGCACCGACGTGGCCGCCTTGACACCCAATCAGCTGGCCGACATTCGGAACCGCCAAATCGGGTTCGTGTTTCAGAGCTTTAACCTCATTCCGCGTACCAGTGCCTTGGAAAATGCGCAGCTGCCGCTCTTCTATCGAGGAATGCCGCTTCGCGAGCAGCGTGCCCTCGCGGCTGCGGCCTTGGCCCGCGTAGGGCTGGAGGGCCGGGAGCATCATTATCCCGCTCAATTGTCGGGCGGACAGCAACAGCGCGTTGCCATTGCACGGGCGCTGGTGGCGTCGCCGTCGTTGCTCTTAGCCGACGAACCGACAGGGAACTTGGATACACAGTCGAGCCAAGAGATCATGGCGATCCTCGACCGATTGAATAAGGAGCAAGGCCTGACGGTCATTTTGGTGACACACGAGCCCGATATTGCGGCCTATGCCGCCCGCGAGATCGTCATCAAGGACGGCCATGTGCTGACCGATCGCCGTACGCGTCTCGATCCGAACCTCTTGCCGGCCAAGGCCTGATGCCCGCCTTTATCTTCCTGACCTTGCTTACGGCTATCCGGATCCTGGGCCGCAATCGTCTTCGGGCCGGTCTGACGATGCTCGGCATTGTCATCGGAGTCGGCGCGGTGATCGCGATGGTGAGTATCGGAGAAGGCGCCAAAGCCGCCGTATCCGAGCGCGTCGCCAGCATGGGGACGAACGTGATTATTGTGTTGCCGGGTGCCACGACGGCGGGCGGTGTGCGGGGGGGCCAGGGCGGGGCTGTGACGCTCACCGTCTCGGACGGGACGGACCTGAAGAGGCGAGTGCCGCTCTTGCGCGACACCGGTTGGGCCAAACGGGATGTGATGCAGATCGTGAACGGTCATCGCAACTGGAACGGTCCAATCAATGGTATCTCGCCCAGTTATCTCTCCATTCGGGATTGGTCCTTCATCAGCGGAGGGCCGTTTACGCAACCGGATGTCGATGCGGCGGCCCGTGTCGCCGTCATCGGCCAGACGGTGGTGGAGAACCTCTTTGATCCCGGTGAGGAGGCGGTCGGAGCTGTTATTCGGATCAAGAATGTTCCCTTCCGCGTGATCGGAGTTCTGGCCCCCAAAGGACAATCCGCGCAGGGCTCCGACCAAGACGATGTCATTTTTATTCCGTTTAGCACGGCGGAACGCAAGGTGTTCGGCACGCAATTCCTCGGTTCTGTGGGAGCGCTCTTCGCCTCAACGGAGCGGTTGGACGATCTCGCTCCGGCCGTAGAGCAGATCAGGGAGGTGCTGCGTGCCCGCCATCGCTTGCAACCGCATCAAGACGACGACTTTACGATCCGGACGCAAGTCGATATCGGCAAAGTCCAGGAAGGCACCGGCGAGACACTGACCGTCATGTTGTTTGCGATCGCGTCGGTATCGTTGCTGGTGGGCGGAATTGGCATTATGAACATTTTGCTGGTGTCCGTGACTGAGCGGACTCGGGAAATTGGGGTCCGCATGGCGGTCGGTGCGAAACGGCGCCATATCGTCACTCAGTTCCTCATCGAAGCCATGACGCTTAGTTTGGTAGGCGGCTGCATCGGCATTGTGTGCGGGATTGTGGGGGCACGCATGACGACGATCATTGCCGGGTGGCCTACGATTATTTCAGGAAAGACGGTCGCCGCCGCGTTTCTCTTTTCCGTCGTCGTCGGCTTGTTCTTTGGGCTGTATCCGGCGAATAAAGCGTCTCGGCTCAACCCGATCGAAGCGTTGCGGTATGAGTAGTGTGTCCTTTTCTCCTCTGTCCCCCCTCATGATTCAGCGCCCTACAGTTGCCTAGACAACCAAGTGATCCTCGGCCAGTCACTGGGAATCACGCTATGCTGCGTTCGAAGTAAACCGGGGCGGGCTGCGGCAGAGCGCCAATGACCGTGTCGATGGTTCTCTCTTCCGGGCCGTTGTCCTGAAGGGCAAGATTGATGACCATCGGCGTGTGGTACCCGGCACCCGTCGGATCGTGGGTCACGGTGACGACCGGTCGGTGCAAGGCGTCCGGGTTCAAGTCGGTGACGACCGCAGTTTCCTTCGTATTCAACTGTACGTAACTGTGAACCGGATAGATGCCCACCACTTGAATGAAACGCGCGAGGACGCCGCTATCGAATTTTCCTTCACGCGCTTCTTGGTAGAGCCGTTGGAGGGCCTGGTGGGGAGCCAGAGGAGAGGCTCCGCCGAAGCCGGTGATCAACTCATCATAGCGGTCCATGACCATTAGAATGCGGGTTCTCTCGGAGGTAAATTCGCCTCGTGTCTCAGGAGGATAGCCGCTTCCATCGAGATAAACGTGGTGCTCCTCGATGAGATGGAGGATGGCCGTGTCGAACCCTCCTTGCCGTTCCAGCATGAGAATGCTCCGCCGGGGATGAGTTTGGAGTTGCCGCTGGTCTCCCGGCGAGAGCGGTAGAGATGTGGTGTGCGCGCGTTGAACGATGTGCGCCGGGATTTGCAACAGTCCGATATCATGTAGCAGCGCCGCGGTGGCCAATTCATGAAGTTCAAGTGGATTGAAGCCGAACCGTTGCCCCACCACCAATGACAGGGTGCAGGTCGTCAAGGCATGTTGGCTCAGCGCCGTCTCGCCGGCGCGCTGTTGGGTCAACGCCTTGAAAATGGCTGCAGTGGAAGGCGTTCTGGTGACGATCGTAATTTCTTGGACTGCTTCGGCGGCGTGGGCGGGATGGATCGTCCCGTGCTTCGTGAATGCGGAGAAGGCGGAATGCACGGCATGACTGAGTTGTTCTTTGGCCACGCGTGCCTGGGCATACTCTTCGTTCAGTTCTGCCAGTGATTTGATCTCGCGCGCCGCCGGTCTCGATGCGGCCGCTGGCAGCGGGGCTGGTCTGATGACGAGGCCGGTAGAAGCATGCTTGTCCGGAACGTCCCGCCCGCGCGCGGGATCGATTTCTACGACTTTGACGCCGGCGCTGATCAACTTTTCAATCTGGGACAAGCGCTCGATCAGAAAAGATCGCCGGAGGAACGGAGAGCGAAGCCAGGACAGGTCAAGCCGCGCCACATACATCCCGATCTCGAGTTCATAGACGGGCACTTGCTTGGTCGACATAGGGTCCCATCTGCGTAGCGGAAGAGTCCGCAGCGTGGCTGCTATGGTATCGGCAAAATACGCTTTCTACTGTAGTGCGGAAAGCTAGATCGTGTCGGGGGGGCGGTCAAGGGAACCGGCTTGAGACAAGGACACTTCCATGCGGGGATGAGCTTTGTCGACCGCCTTGTAGAGGTGGGTTTCGATGATGCGATTGTCATTGAGGCCCAACCCTTGGCAGAGCGCATCCTGCGCGATCTTTAGCCCGCCATCGACATCCCGGCGTAAGGCGGAGGTGAAGAAGAAGCGAATGGAGAGTGCCAGCGGCCCCGATTGAAGGCGATGCACCAGCTCTGAGCGAGCCGGTGACTGCGAGAGCGCGACCCAGAGCTGTTGTCCCACATGAGTCTTGTAGGTCCGTCCGGCAGAGGACAGGAGTCGCCGGCCATTCACCGTGGCATATTGATGATTGACGCTTGGAGGGAGGGGAAGAGTAATCAGTAGACGCGTGCTCGTCAGTATGGCCGATGCGGTGAGGGGCCCTTGAAGGAATGACTGTTTCCGGCCCGACTTTACCTGAGCCAGAATCGCGGCACGATCCGTGGCAAGAGAGGCGCTCGGGGGCGATACGGGATGGCTTCGGTCTGTAGGGCGGTAGGAGGTAATGCGAACGGGCAGCTTCGATGGGCGGGGACGACGTCGGCCTGAAAACATAGCCGACGTTACAATAGGTTCACAATTTTGGCCATGTTTTGTTCGTAACGGTCCTCGGTGCGCGCAATATAGCGACGCCATGCGCTCGGATTCCAAATCTCCATGCGGTGATATAGTCCCAGGAGAATGACTTCCTGGTCTTCGTCGACCGGTACCATCTTACGCAAGCGGCCTGGAATGAGAATGCGGCCCGTCTTGTCGATATCCGACGTGCCGGCTTCCGATACGACATGGTGCATGAATAAGCGGCTTTGATCCTCGTCCAGTGCGGCTTTCGTGCGTTCCAGGACTTTTTCCCATTCCCGCGTGGAGTAGATGAGGAGCGACTGTTCCGGTCCTTTAAGAAACACGACGGCTTGTCCATCCGCTTCGATGAGCTCTCGAATCGGTGAAGGAACGATGAAGCGTCCCTTTTCGTCGACTTTGCAGAGGTACTCGCCAGCGAACATGACCCCGTCCTAATTTACAAATGTGCGGCGTTTCTGGTGCGGTCGCGAATCCACTGTTGCAGATCCGAACGTACGAATCGCCATTCTTTGCCCAGCTTGAAGGCGGGTATCTGCCGGCTCTGTAGATAGCGATAGAGTGTACGCTGGGTGATCTTGAGGTAGCGGCAGGTTTCCAGCGCGGTCATCAATTCGCTTTTCGCCGTCTCGCCACTTGTTGCCATCGTGGTGCAGAATCATGCCACTCCCATTGATGGAGCCATTTTAGGGCTGATCACTAGAATGTCAAGCGTAAATGTATGACAGTGACGGTCAGATCCGGTCAGTGTCGCCTGTGATGCCGCTTCCCTCTCCTCCCTCCTCCATCATCGCGTCGACATCGCCGACATCCTCTCCCATCTCTTCGCCCATCTTCTTCATGAAGCGTGCGACGCTGTGGGGATCGTTTTCGTCAAGCCCGCCGAGGCTGTGCGGATCAGCCAGCGACTCCAGCCGAGCCTCTTCTGATTTGGGTGCGGCGAACCGTGAGAGGAGGCGGTCGAGTTCCGTACTGCCGCAATGCTGGCAGGTCGCAGAAATGTGATGGGTCTGCTTGAGGACGAGCACCGTACTGCGTTTGCGGCAATGCCGACATTGATATTCATAGATGGGCATCTATCAACCTCCGAGGAGTTCCATGACCGGTGCGGCATGCTTGGCGAGAACGCGGTCAGGAACCATCTGCGTATCCATGCTTCTTGCCAGCGTGAGAACGAACACGTCGCTGGAGCCGGCTTTGCGCAATGTTTTCGCACATTCGTTCACGGTCGTGCCGGTTGTGTACACGTCGTCGATGAGGAGGATGCGCTTACCTAGAACAGCGTCCGGCTCTTGAACCCTGAAGGCCCCACGCAGATTCTTTAGTCGGCCTCTTCGAGACAGCATGGTTTGCGGTGGTGAAGGGGTGTTTCGGATCAGATTGGCATAAGAAATGGGCTGGTTCAAGGATGCACCCACCCGGTCGGCCAGCAGTAGTGACTGGTTGAACTCCCGCTCACGCAGCCGGGTAGGATGCAAAGGGACCGGCATAATAAGATCGACGGCCGGAAGTGAGGGAAGCCGCTGGATCATCAACTGCGCAAGGGCCGAGGTCAGAGCGATCTTGCCGCGGTATTTGAGCAGGCAGATGGCGTCTTGGAGCGGCGGCAGATACGGGTACAACGTCCAGGCTTTTGTATAAGATGGCGGTCTTGTGGCGCACGGTTGACAGACGTGGGTCGGGCTATAGGTTGACGCCATCGGAGAGGGAAAGGGCCGATTGCAGCGGGCGCAACCCGGCTGCTGTAGCGGTACAATCTTGTGCCAGCAGGCGGAGCAGAAAAGGGGGATCGGATCCTCGCTGAGCGGTATGCGACAAGCCGTACAGTCGACCGGGATGCAGAATCGGATCGCCTGTCGCACGAGTCGTGGAACCGCCCTCGACATGAACGCTGCCATTAGAGTTGAAGCCCTCCGCAGGACGATTCATTATGTGAAATGCTGGGTCCTGTCAAGGTTGTCCGGTTCGCGAGGGTTGTGTTATAGGATGGGTGACGCTCACGCCTTCCAGCAGGGTCCCGCTTCTCGCCATGGTCATACTGAGTCACTTGTCCAAGACATATCTGCGCGGCGCTACGACGGTGGTCGCCTTACATGACGTCAGCCTGGAAGTAAAACGTGGTGACTTCTGTGCCTTCGTCGGGCCCAGCGGATGTGGGAAAAGCACGCTGTTGAGCCTGGTGGCGGGACTCGATGTCCCGACCGACGGAGAGGTGGTGTTGGACGGGCGTTCGACCGCTTCTTTCACCAGCGATGACTGGACGGCCATGCGACGGCAGACGATCGGAATCGTGTTTCAAGCATTTCACCTCGTTCCCGGCCTGACGGCTGAAGAGAACATTGCACTGCCGCTCATGCTCCGAGGCGATAGAGGTCATGCCGTAAGCACGCGCGTGGAGGAGGTGCTGGATTTGGTGGGTATGACGCGCCGGCGACATCATCGGCCCGGCGAACTGTCGGGTGGAGAACAGCAGCGGGTCGCCATTGCGCGCGCGCTCGCACATCGCCCACGTTTGCTATTGGCGGATGAGCCGACCGGTAATCTCGATTCACATCAGGGGGCCGACATTATGACCTTAATCAGGACCTTGGCCAAGGCCGGTGAACAGACGGTCCTGCTGGTGACGCACAGTAGGCAAGCGGCGCAGACGGCTGATTACATGTGGACTATGCAGGACGGCAGGCTGATGTCGCGAGCGCCACGTCCGTCCGAGCTCGTGGCTTCATGATTGACATCTCCACCACGATTGCCGGCGTCACACTGCCGACCTGCTTCATGAATGCGGCCGGAGCGCTGTGTGTGACCAGCGAAGAGTTAACAGCCCTCGGACGCTCGAGGGCCGGCGCCATTGTGACGAAGTCCATGACAGTCGATCCTCGTTCCGGCAATCCCGAGCCGCGCTATTACGGATTCCCGGGAGGCTCGATCAATTCCATGGGATTGCCCAATCTCGGCCACAAGGCGTACGCAGAACTGATTCCCGAGTTAAAGACGTTCGGGAAGCCGGTCATCGCAAGTGTGGCCGGACTCTGTGAAGATGACTTCCCCACCATTGCCACCACGATCAATGCCGCCAAGCCGGACCTCATCGAAGTCAATCTGTCCTGCCCGAACATTCCCGGCAAGCCTCAGATCGGCTATGACCCAGAGGCGTCGGAGCGCTTGCTGAGACGCGTCCGCCAGGTCATCACGGTGCCCATGGGCGTGAAGCTCCCGCCCTATTTTGATCCGGCACACCATGAAGCGATGGCCCAGGTTATCGGCCGGTGCGGCGTGGATTTTATCAACATGATCAACTCGGTGGGAAATGGTCTCGTCGTCGATTCCGTGCGGGAAGCCGTGGTGATCAAGCCGAAGGGCGGATTCGGAGGTCTAGGAGGCGCGTTAATCAAGCCGGTGGCGCTAGCCAATGTGCGGGCGTTCTATAAGCTCTTTCAGGGCAGGATTCCAATCATAGGAACGGGCGGGGTTGTCCATGGGTCGGATGCCTTCGAGCATCTGTTGTGTGGCGCCTCCGCCATTCAAATCGGCACGGTGCTGGTCGAAGAAGGGCTGGAGGTGTTTGGCCGGCTCGAGAAGGAGTTGACTGAGATCTTGTCGAAGAAAGGCTACCAGTCGATTGGCGATTGTCGAGGAAAGCTCAAAGAGCTGTGACGTTATTTGACGCCAAAATTTCGCGGGAGCAGGCGTTGCTGCAAGGCTTGGCGCAGGAGTTGCGCGACATTGCGGACATGTAACCGCCGCATCAGGTTAAAGCGATGTACCTCTACCGTCCGCACACTGATATTCAACGATTCCCCGATTTCGCGGTTGGTATGCCCCATGGCCACTAGTCTTAAGATTTCGCGTTGCCTGGGGGTAATCGCGAGCCCCGGTTTGTGAGTGCGCTCAAACTGAAGTACCGTATTGCCTCTGGTTCTCGCCATCCTGTGCTCCTCTGCGGGTTCGGGTCAGTCTAACAAAGCAAGGAAAGTGTGTAAACGAAACTACCGATACGCGCAGCGCTCTCCGCATTGCGCTGTCCAGGCGTCCTGACGCATGTCATCGACTCTCAAACTCTTTGTCTTGGTCATCCTCGGCGCTCATTTCGGGCAGCGGCCGTTGCGCACCATATTGACGATTGTCGGGGTGGCGCTCGGTGTGTCTGCGTCCGTTGCGGTCCGGACGGCTAACGTCGACGTCCTGCGTTCCTTCGAACAGGCGGTTCTGAGCGTGGCGGGCCCCACGACGCTCGAAGTGTCAGGTGGCGAGCTGGGGCTGGACGAAGGCATCATTACGCGGGTGCGGAGCGTGCCGGGTGTCAGTGCGGCCAATCCAGTTATTGTTCAGACCGCAGTCAGAAGCGGGAGGGAACAGGACACCATTCAGGCGGTCCAGGTGCTGGGTCTGGACCTGCTGGGGGAGTCCGAATCGCGTGGCTTCAGGCTTAGGCAACACCAGGCGACGCAGCAGCTTGAAACCCTGCTCCACCGTGATCGTATTTTCCTCGGCGCGAAACTCGCCGCCGACTGGCAGGTGACGGCGGGGGAGGCGCTTGACCTCCAGGTCGGTCGCCGGCGCATAACCTGTGTGGTAGCAGGGATTCTAGAAGGATCCTCAGGGCGGGCATCATCCTGGGACCATCTGGCCGTCATGGATATCGCCGCTGCGCAGATCGCATTCAATCAAGTCGGGCGTCTGGACCGGATTGACCTGGTGACCGAAGCAAACCATTCCGTGGATGAGGTGGCCCAGGTGGTCCGTGGAAGGGTCCCGCCGCATGTGAGCGTGGAGCGCCCGACGAGTCGCACGGAGCAGGTCGAGCACATGGTGCGTGCCTTCCGTCTCAATCTGACGGTGCTCAGTTGGGTTGGACTCCTGGTCGGCATGTTTCTCATCTACAACACGTTGGCTTTCGCAGTGGCTCAACGGCGGCGGGAGATCGCCATATATCGTGCGATCGGCATGACGCAACGCCGCGTCGCCGCGCTCTTTCTCACTGAGGCTGCTGCTCTCGGCTTATTGGGCGGCATCGTCGGTAGCGTGGCGGGAAGGTTGCTTGCCCATCAGCTTGTCGGGCTCGTCAGTCGCACGATTTCAGATTTGTATGTACCGGTTGGCACGGTGGATGGCTCGAATTCAGAATTGAGCCGTCTTTGGGACATGTCGTTCGAAGGGGTCTTGATCGGCTGTGTGGTGGCGATGATTGGAGCGATCGGGCCGAGCGTAGATGCGAGTCGTACCGCTCCCGTGCGGGCGTTGGCGCCGGGCGATTATGAAGCAAGCCGGCAGGTGCGTGTGGGCATGCTTGGTGCGTTAGGGCTGGCGTTGCTGGCTGGATCGGGACTATTGAGCCTAACCGGCCCAGTCGGTGGCGTGCCATTGCCCGGCTATTTGGCCACCTTCTGTCTTCTCGCGGGCCTGTCCTGTGTGGCCCCCATATGTGTGACGGGATGGCGGCCGAATAGGTCACGGCGCAGACGGAGCCGTACTATGGGTATGCAGGCAGTCATGCGCGAGATTGCCGTCGATCATGCCGCGCGAAATCCGGGTCGGAACGGCGTGACGGTCTCGGCCCTCATGGTCGGACTGGCGATCATGATCGGGGTGCTCATTATGGTTCGGAGCTTTCGCCATACGGTTGAATTGTGGATCAATGACACGGTGGTGGCCGACATCGTGGTGGCGCCATCCACATGGTTACGGGGTACCGAAGCGGGCAGCGTCGGACGAAGCCTTCCGCCAGCGTGGTTACCGGTTCTGTTGTCTATCCCGGAAATTGTGGCCGCCGACACGTATCGTGATGTCCGTCTGCAGGTCAACGGTCAGCGCGTTGCCATCGTGTCCCGTGACTTACGCCTGCATGCCCGGCGCAGCCGTTACCTGGTACGGGAAGGCACATCATCCGAGCGATTAACTGAAGCCGCGGAGATGGGCGGGGTGCTGGTATCAGAAGTCCTGGCGGATCGGCTTGGCGTGGAGGAGGGCCACTCGTTGGAGATCACCACGCCCGAAGGGCCACGGCAGTTTCCCATTGTGGCCGTGTTCTATGACTATGCGACCGATGGCGGCAAGCTCGTGATGGACCGGGCTCTGTACCAGTCGCTGTGGCACGACGAGCAGGTCACGGTGTTTCCTCTGTACCTCGCCGTCGGAGCCGATGTGGATCTGGTCAGACACAAAATTGCAGACCGGCTGCAAGCGCTTGGAGAAGGGCTACCACCGCTCATGATCAGCAACACCGAATTGCGTGAGGAAATCCTCGAGATCTTCGACCGAACCTTCCTGCTTACGTATGCGCTCGAAGCGATTGCCGTCATCATCGCCATGCTAGGCATCGTCAATACCCTCGTCACGTCGGTATTGGAGCGGCGGCGGGAATTTGCGACCCTTAGGGCCATCGGCGGCAGTGGTGCTCAGATCCGACAACTGGTCATGTGGGAGGCGGCTTATCTCGGAATCGTGGGCATTGCTTTGGGACTGGCAGGCGGAATCGCTTTGTCGCTGTTACTGATCAAGGTGATCAATAAACAATCGTTCGGGTGGACCATACAAATGACCGTGCCCTTGGAGGCGATTATGCAGGCAGTCGGCCTTGCAGCCGTTGCGACGCTGATGGCCGCGTATTTTCCGTCTCGCTGGGCCGCTCAGCAGCCGGTAGCGGAAGGGCTACGAGACGAGTAGGAGACCCGCTTGGAAACCGGTGGCCTAGAGCCGCCGGCTGCTGATAATCGACTTCAATGCGGAACCCGAGGTCTTCAATCATGCCCCACACTTCGGGGGCTGGTGCCCCCGGGGTCGTCAAGTAGCCATTGACGAACACGGAGTCTGCCGGATAGAGGGCAAGCGGCTGGAGGCTGCGGAGGTTATGCTCTCGCCCGCCGGCGATGCGGATCTCTGTCCGCGGATGCAGGAAACGAAAGAGGCTTAAGACCTTAAGACAGCGTTGCGGAGTCAAGGTGTCGCAATCTTCCAAGGG